>VGWI01000243.1 GCA_016873655.1 Lentisphaerota bacterium | reverse complement strand
CCATGGCACACACGCCGGCGGCCGCGAACAGCGCGCAGCGGGAGGCGAGTTTCCGGCGTTCAGTCGGCAATCTCCCCCCTCCCCTCACGCGTGGTTGCGGAGCTTCAGTTCGAGCGGGTGCGGGTTCAGGTAATACTGGTCCTGCAGATACGCAATGCCGTGTTTCTCCACGTAGTGCCTCAGCATCGTCACCGGCACGATCAGCGGGACGAGTTCCCGGTGGTAGTCCTCGATGATGGCGGCCAATTCCTTGCGATCCGCCTCGTCCAGGGCATCGCGCAGGTAGCCGAGCATGTGCTGGAGGATATTCGTGTGCTTGCGGACCGTGGCGAGGGTCTTAAGCGCCCGCATCAGCTTGGCCTCGTACCGCGGAATGCGCGCGCGTGCCTCCCTGGCCTTAAGTCCGGCCAGCTCGCGCCCCATCTCCCGCATCAGCGCCTCGTTGTGCGATTGGATGAGCAGCTTGTTCCGGGCGTGGAACGTCATCAGCGTTGCGAGCGTGGGGCTGGCGCGGACGGCCTGGCGGAAGCGCCAGAGCGTGAAGACCCGCTCGATGAAGTTTTCGCGCAGGTCCGGATCGTTCAGCCGCCCTTCGTCCTCGCAGGGCAGTGTTGGGAAATGCGCCATGAACGCCTTGCCGAACAGGCCCGGTGCCTTGCCGGCAACGCCGCCCTTGTCGTTGTAGACCTTGACGTTCTCCATGCCGCTGCTCGGGGAGCGCGACTTGAAGATGTAGCCGCCAAGGTCCTCCTTCTCCAGTTCCACAACACGCCGGTCGATCCAGGCCTGCATGCGCGCGGTGAGGTCCAGACCGGTGCGCGTTGTCACGAGCCGGGGACTGGCCGGATCGCCGACCAGCCGCATGGTCTCGCGCGGCACGCCCAGGCCGCACTCCACCTCCGGGCAGACGCCGACGTAGTCGAAGTACCGGCCGAGAGTGTCGGTGATGAAGTGATCGTGCTTGTGCTGCCCGTCGTAGCGGACCGGTTCTCCGAGCAGGCACTTGCTGACGCCGATTCGGATCTTATCCATAACGCACCTCAGTTCGTCGTTTTTAGGGCTTGCTCCACCGCCTCGACGAGTTCCTTGTCGTCGGGCTTCGTGCGGCTGCCGAACCGCCCCAGGATCGCGCCGTCCCGCCCGATCAGGAACTTGTTGAAGTTCCACGAAATCGCGCCGCCAAAATGGGGGTTGGTCTTTTTCGAGGTGAGGAACTCATAGAGCGGGTGGATGCCCTTGCCCTTCACCGAGATCTTCGCGAACATCGGGAAGGTCACCCCATAGGTCAGCGTGCAGAAACGCTTGATTTCGGCCTCTGTTCCGGGTTCCTGGCCGAGAAAATCGTTCGCCGGAAAGGCGAGCACGGCGAAGCCGCGGTTCGTATACGTGGTGTAGAGCTTCTCCAGCCCGGCGTACTGTCCCGTAAATCCGCACTTGCTGGCGACGTTGACCATCAGCAGCACCTTGCCCTTGAATGCTGACAGGTTCACATCCCTCCCGTCGATGTCCCGCATCGTG
>VGWI01000242.1 GCA_016873655.1 Lentisphaerota bacterium | reverse complement strand
GTTCTGCTGAACGAATCGGAGAGCATGAGCCTGAGCCGGTCGGCCAGCTTCAGACTCGTGTTCAATCCGAGGTCATGGTACCAATCGTCATCGTCCTGGGACGGACCGGGATCGGTCCTGTGAGTGAAGCTCGGCGCGTAGAAAAAGTCGAACATCGCCCGGTCAGTGGACGCGACAATGTCCAGGCGCGGGGAAATGTACAGGGCCGTGTTCTCCTCCTCGTCGGGCGAAGAGTCCCTGTTGTCCGTCCATTCGGCGCCGGCCGATATCGTCACTTTGAAAGGATCACTTTCCTTGCCGGCGCGGGCAAACGGAACTGTCACCACAAATGCCGCCAACACAGCAAACACGAACAGCTTGTCCGCCAGTCTGTTCACAGCCGACTCCTTGGGGATATCCCGTTAACGACCCGGCGCGCGCATACCCCGACCACGGGGATACAAGGGGCGCCCCCAGACACTTCCCTTCAGCATTGGAGTGATACCCTCACAGGGCGCCGCCGGTCAACAAAAAAGCCGGTTAACGCCGCCCCTGAGACGCCGCGCGCCAAAACCGTGCCCCGGCTCTCCGGGAGGCCCCAACCAGCGTGCCCCGGCGTCACGCCGACCGGTTCATGCCTCGGCGATCACAGTTTCCCTGCGGCGCGGCACCGCGCGGCTCACTCGCCGGTTCGGAGACCGGGCGGCCGGCGGCGCGGCGCGTTTCTTGCCTTCACCGGGTTCGGGGTACGCGACCAGAAGCCCCTGGTAGTTGCGCAGAACCGTTTCGGACTCGGAACTGGCCACAACATAGTCCGGCATCACGGGTATCTTCCCGCCGCCGTGCGGCGCATCCACCACAAACAACGGAATCGCCAGCCCGCTCAACCTGCCGCGCAGCTTTTCCATGATCTCCACGCCGCGCGAGAGGCGCGTACGGAAGTGTTCCACCCCCCGGACAAGGTCGCACTGGAACAGGTAGTAAGGCCTTACGCGAATCCTGAGCAGTCCCCGGAACAGCGTCTCGAGAACCTTCGGATCGTCGTTCACCCCCCGCAGCAGCACGGTCTGATTGCCCAGCGGTATTCCCGCGTCCGCGAGCTTCCCGCATGCCTCGGCAGCTTCCGGCGTCAGCTCGTTCGGATGATTGAAGTGCGTGTTGACAAAGATCGGGTGATGCTTCCTCAGCATCGCCGTCAGCTCGTCAGTGATCCTCATCGGCATCACGACCGGCGTCCTTGTTCCGATCCGTATCACGTCCACGCTCGGAACGGAACGGACAGCCGTGAGAATCCTGTCCAGCACCTGGGTAGCCAGAGTCATCGGGTCGCCGCCTGACACAACGACGTCCTTTACTTCAGGATGCGCGCGGAGATACTCCACGGCCCCGGACAGGTGGCAGGCGGATATGACGGACTCGACGTGCCCGGCCACCCGCTTGCGGGTGCAGTGCCGGCAATACGAGGCGCACATGGTCGTCGAAATGAGCAATGCTCTGTCGCCGTACCTGTGAACAAGGCCCGGAACCGGCATGTGACCGTCCTCGCCAA
>VGWI01000241.1 GCA_016873655.1 Lentisphaerota bacterium | reverse complement strand
TCCGTTCTATCGCGATCTTCCGGGACCTCTCCTGCCCGCCGTCGCGAACTACGAAAACCCGCTGATCGAGTGCGAAACAAACGTGAACTCGGAGGTGTTTGGAGTCTACAGGGACGAAATTGTTCCCGCCGTGTGCAGGGGTGGGGACGACGGGAACTACGGCAGCAGTTCCGTGTGCGACGTCATGTGTCTTCAGGCTCTTTCCCGGCGGGTTCACTACGGCAAGTTCGTGGCCGAGAGCAAGTACAGGGCCGGCACGTCAGACATCGGGGAGGCGGCACTCTCGGGGGACAGGAATCGGCTGATGGAACTGGTCACCGATTTGGCCGTCGAGCGCGACGTGATCAGCCGTGTGCGGCAGAAGGCGGAACTGTACGGGCGTCTCGAAGTCGGCGCATCCGCGGTTCCGCGGATTGACCCTGACGTGGTAGCCGGCCTTTACGAGCGGTGGATCATCCCGATGAACAAGCGGGTCCAGGTCGAATACCTGCTGGCGCGTGCGAAGTCCGCGGTATCGTAGAATTGTCAGCCGGCCTCCGGCTCGCGGTTCTTGTAGGCAAAATCCTATAGGGCTTAACGCGCTTTGGTCAGTGACTCACGTCTCTTCACGCGCTATATGTTCCCTCATGATGGACGAGGGTTTTTCGGAAAGGCCATGTTCCGACGAGGGATACGGCAACTGCGTGCAGGGCGAGCCTCAACACTGCACTAACGGGCGGCTCTGCATGGCTGATCCTCCGCAGGTCGTGTGCAAGGCGGTAAGGATGATCGGTATGGACAGGATTTTTGTCACTCCCCCCGAGCCATTTCGGAACGCGTGCCCGTTTCATGTGCGGTTCGGAGTATCGTCCGATATCTGCCACTGTCCCCACAGGTTGCGCTTATTCCGCAAGCACGGGGTCTAGCGAATACATGTTCCGTGTTCTCTCGATGCAGCGGGGCGAACTGCGTGTGGGCGAAGGCCAGACTATGCGGGGGAGGGCGTTACAGTTGGGATATTTCCGCCTCCAACCGCGCAATCTTCAGCTTGAGCCTGGTAATCTCTTCCGCCTTCTTTCGCCTGGCAGCCGCCTTGCGTTCGCGTTCCTCGTCGGTGTCGTAGAGAACGCGCTGGCGCAGGAGCGAAGAGGGAAATGCGGCGGCGGGCTCATCTGCAAACGACGCGGGGTCCGGTTCGGCAATAATCCAGACATCCGTTGCTTCGAAGAAAGAGAGCAGGTTCGTCAGTACTTCGGATGATGTCCCAAGGACCTGCGGGCGCTGGATGATCACTCGTCCTATCCCGTCCGACTCGATCGCCTCGATCAGGGCGGAAAGCGCCGGTCGCGCGGGGCCAGGCCCGGCCATCCAGCAGGATGGGAGCGATGTGCCCGACGCCCAGTGGTCTGCAAAGATGTGGGCCGGTTGAACGGCGACACTATGTCTGATTGCGAGAGACTGGCAGAAAGAGACCTGGTTCTCGATCGATGGAAGCGCCGGTGACTTCTCTTCCCTGCAACTCCGGGCGTATATGGATGCCTTGATCATTCGTGCCGTTCCGTGAGCGCATGTTGCCATGCGGCGAGCTGGCGGGCAATGTGCGCCTTCAGGATGGCAACG
>VGWI01000240.1 GCA_016873655.1 Lentisphaerota bacterium | reverse complement strand
CCACCGGGAAGAACCGCACGGTCATGCCGTCAATCGCCCGCTCTCCCGCCGGATGCTCGTTCTTCCACGTGAAGTGGTCACGGGCGCAGGTCGTGAGAAAGTCCACCTGATGCCCGAGCAGGGCGGCCCTGCGCGCCAGCGCGGCAAGCAGCGTCTCGGCGCCGCCCACGGTTGCGCCGACCGGGAACCGCGGGGAAACGAACGCCAGGCGCAGGGGAGTCGCGGTCATTCCTTCCCGATGCCCTCGAGGGCCGCGATGCGGCTTTCAAGACGCCGCGCCTGTTCGCGCCGTCGCCGTTCAGAGGCCTCGATCGCGGACAGGAGGAGGCCGTTCACCTCATTCTGCTGCGACCAGAGGCGGTAGGTGTAGAAACGAAGCAGCCCCCAGATTGCCTTCTTCACGGGCTTGAGCAGCAGTCCGAGCCCCTTGCGTCGTTCGACGATCGGGAAATCGGATATGTCGACCGTTGCGCACTCGCGGAGGGCCTCCAGGTAGAAATCAAGAAAGTCCTCGTCGTCGTCAAGGTTGTCGAGGTTGTAGCGTTCCGCGCGCGCGAGGCCGGAGTCGGCGTAGAGGCCCTGTTCGCGCTTCGCCTTCACCTTTTCGCGGATTTCCCGGACAATCGCTTCCGCATCCAGGTCCCCGGCCCCGATTCGAAAGATGTCGTTGTCTGCCATCGGAACAGTCCTCCACCCGCCGGAAGAGACCGGCAGGCACACAATAGGTCGGCGGTTGTCGGCTGCGCAAGGCCTGAGTGGGCGCGTCCGGGTCAGCCAGCTCCACCGCGCATGAAGTAGTTCGTCTTCTTTTCGAACCCGATCGTCGTGACGGGGCCGTGCCCCGGGAAGACCCTTGTTTCTTCAGGGAAGGCGGACAGTTTCAGAATCGACTCGGCAAGCGCGCGCGAACTGCCGCCGGGCAGGTCAGTGCGGCCGACGGATCCGGCGAACAGCGTGTCGCCGGTCAGCAGGGCCGCATGGGCCGGGAGGTGGAAGCAGACTGAGCCGGGCGAATGGCCCGGCGTGGCGATCACGCGGCATTCCAGGCCGGCAAGATCCAGAACTGCGCCGTCGGCAAGATCGGGGTGCAGGTCGGCCGGCCTGGGCGGAATCTGCGAGAACCACGGCGGCATGAGGTTGGCGCGTGTGAAAGCCCATGAGGCGTCGGCGGGGTGCATGAACACGGGCAGCGCGCCCTGGTCTGCAATCTCCTGGAGCGCAAAGACGTGGTCGCAGTGGCCGTGTGTAAGAAGAACCGCTGCCGGCACGGCTTCAGCCATCCGCAGAGCCGCGAGGATGTCGTCGGGGTCGCCGCCGGGGTCAATCACCAGCGCCCTGCCGTCGTCTGAGACGACCAGGTGGCAGTTGACCTCGAACGGCCCCACAACAACGGTCTCAATCGTCATAGGGCGCGCATCATAGCGGGGGGCTCACGGCCAACCAAGGCGAAAGCGTTCTGGGCTGTTGTTGCTTGAATGGAGGCGGGGTGCTGTTATGTTCCGCTCATGCGAATCGTCGTGACCGCCGGTCCAACGAGGGAAGCGATAGACCCTGTAAGGTTCATCAGCAACCGGTCTTCCGGGCGGATGGGCTATGCGATCGCCGAAGAGGCGGCGGCG
>VGWI01000239.1 GCA_016873655.1 Lentisphaerota bacterium | reverse complement strand
CCAGGGGAAGCTGCCCCGAGGTGAAAACCAACTGCCCCGCCGCGATGGCTTGGCTGTATGGGCCAATAGCCGCCGGAGCAGCGTCTATTTGTATCTGTTGCATGGCCTCACCTCCTGAGCTGCTGAGATTCCCAGGCGGGCGGTGTTCTTGCGGCCGCCCGCCGTGGGAATTATACGACTCAGGAGGTGTGCCGTCTACTTTCCCCCGTGCGGACATTTCTTGAGGACCATGAACCAGTCCAGCACCTTCGTATCGGCCGCGGGCTTCTCCACCCGCTCTTTGGCGGTGCCGCAGGAGCCGGGGGGCGGCACGATCACGTCGTCGCCGAGCTGCCAGTTGGCCGGCGTGGCGATCTTGTGTTCGTCGGAATGCTGCATGGCGATCAGCAGCCGCTTGACCTCCTCCATGTTGCGACCGTTGCTCAGCGGATAGTACAGGATCGCGCGGACCTTCGCCTCGGGGTCGATGATGAACACGGCCCGCACCGCCTGGGTGTTGCTCGCGCCGGGCTGCAGCATGCCAAAGGCCTTGGAGACCTCCATCGTCAGGTCGCTGATGACCGGGAAGTTCACCTCCACGCCTTTCATGCCCTTGTACTCGATCTTTTCCTTGATCGTTCGCAGCCAGGCGATGTGACTGTACGTGCTGTCGATGGACAGGCCCAGCAGCTTGCAGTTGAGCTTCTCGAACTGGGGCTGCATGGAGGCGAAGGTCATGAACTCCGTGGTGCGGACCGGCGTGAAGTCCGCCGGGTGCGAGAAGAACACGACCCACTTGCCCTTGAAGTCGTCGGGGAAGTTGAGGGGCCCCTGGGTAGTCTCGGCCACGAAGAAGTGTAGAGTTTGAAGTTTGAAGTTTCAAGTTGGCTCTCGCCGGGCGAAGCCTCTTACTTGAAACTTCAGACTTCCCACTTAAAACTCCCTAGGCGCCTTTCGTTTGGGTTGATGAATCGGTACCACGCGTTCCCACGTGGCAACAAGCCCACGGGGACTGTAAGCAGCCCTCAATGACGTTCCTATTACGATCGGGCGAGGTCGAAACGATCCAGGTTCATGACCTTGTTCCAGGCCGCCACGAAGTCGTCCACAAACTTCTCCTGAGAATCCTCGCAGGCGTAGACTTCCGCCAGGGCCCGGAGTTGGGAGTTCGAGCCGAAGATCAGGTCAACGCGGGTGCCGGTCCACCGGAGTCCGCCGGTGGCGCGATCCCGACCCTCAAATATGTCATCATCTTCGGAGGTTGCCTTCCACACCGTGCCCATGTCGAGCAGATTCACGAAGAAATCAGTGGTGAGCGTCTCCGGCCGCTTGGTGAGGACGCCCTGCTGGGACTTTCCGAAGTTGGCGTTCAAGACGCGCAGGCCGCCCACGAGCACGGTCATTTCCGGTGCGGTCAGGGTCAGCAATTGCGCCTTGTCAACCAGCAACTCCTCGGCCGGTACGGCATAGCGGGTCTTCTGATAGTTGCGGAAGCCGTCTGCCTTCGGCTCGAGCACGACGAAGGCAACCACATCGGTTTGCTCCTGCGCGGCGTCCATGCGTCCTGGCGTGAAAGGAACCGTCACCTGGTGGCCGGCATTCTTCGCCGCCTGCTCGACGCCCGCGCAACCGGCCAGAACGATCAGA
>VGWI01000238.1 GCA_016873655.1 Lentisphaerota bacterium | reverse complement strand
CGGAAAAGAGCCGATTGTGTCCGCTGCGTACCGGATTGCGTCGGCCGTGTTGGTGCGGACCGCGGATACTGTTCTCAGCGCATCCAACCGCTCGCGGAGCGCTGGAACCGCGCCCACCGCCGCGACGGCAAGGCCCGCTGCAACTGCCGGCGCCGCGAAGAGTGACCAGCGCGGGAGTCGTGCGCGGAGATGGCAGACGACAGTGCGCGCGTCATCGTGGAAGGCCCATGCCATTACGACGGCCGCTCCCATGGCCGCTTCAACCAGATAGGTCCTTACCATGAACGCGATCGTTGTTATCCCGAACAGTGGAAGCAGGAACCATGCGGCGCCGGCCATGGTTCCTGCACCGCACAGGGCTGAGGCACCCAGAACAGCCGCCGCTACGGCCAACGCAGCCGACGGGTACCTGGCCGCGAGGAATGCCGCCGCCAGCACAACCGTAATCAGAGCTATCCGGCCCGTCCCCGTGCGCCGGGCCGGGCGCCACACCGCGTCAACGGCCGTCAGGAGGGCGGCTGCCGGGACCATGAAGCCGGTCCCGGCGCAGACATGGGCGGAATAGAAGCGCCAGCGCTCCATGACGAAGTCCGGGAAGAAAGGCACTGTTCCGGCCGCCGTGGTTTGCCTCGATGCCAGACCCGAGAAAGCAAGCAGCCAGACCGTTCCGAACAGGACCATGGCCGATAGCGTGACGATGGGCCCCCGCGATGCAGCCGATGCTCCGGAGCGTCTCCTGTCGACCAGCAGTCCAATACCCACGGCAGGGACAATGACTGCAGCCGGCTCCTTCGCCATGCAAGCCAGCACATAGAAGATGAAGGAGGCGGCCAGACTGGCCGATGAGCCGGAAATGCCCCGCCGAAAGAGCAGTATTGCTGGAACCATCAATGCGAGCTGCAGCACGTAGGTGAAGTCGGAGAACCAGAAGATGATGTACTGAAGACGCTGGAAGACCCCAAGCCACAGGGCCAATCCGACTGCGGCGAACAGAAAGCCCCTCATCTCGAGGAGTAGGACGCCGAAGAACACGATAGCGGTGAAGTAGAGGAAAGTCAGAAGGAACTGGTAGCCGAAGGGCTGCAGTCCGAACGCGCGGAACATAGCCAGCCAGACGACATTCTGGACTGGCCTGAACATGCCGAACAGCGTGGCCCGGGAAGGCATGAAAGCGTCGGCCACGCCGTCGGCGGACGATGCCCACGACATGTACGCAAGGTCATCTGTCCTGAAATAGACCGGGAAAGCCGCGCAGATCAGAGCTGAAGCAACCGCTGCCACCGCAAGTGCAGCGAGTACGTAGCGGGTTCGCGTTCTTCCGGGCAGCGTCATCGGGACTGTTTCCTTTCGGCGAGATAGCCATCGTAGTCAGGCACGGCGCGACCGGCATGGAGACGTCGGAACATCTCCTCGTGGAAGTCCGTTATCCATTCCCAGTTAAAGAACTTGTCGATCCTGCCTGTGGCCAGTGACCGTTTACCGTTGACGAGTCCGGCGTCTCCTGCCGCCCGTGCGAGCGCCACCCGCAGGCCGTCCACTGGGCTGGCCGGGTCATAGAGGATGCCGGCGTCCGAGATGACTTCGGCATTTGCGGCGGAGCCTCGCGCTATGACGCAGTTGCCGAACCCGAGCTGGTCGAGGAGCG
>VGWI01000237.1 GCA_016873655.1 Lentisphaerota bacterium | reverse complement strand
GGTCGCGGCCGGGACCCCGGGCGAGGCCATCCGCCTGGCCTGCGAACACACCGGTCCGATCCACCTGCTTATGACCGATGTGGTGATGCCGGAGATGAACGGCCGCGACCTGGCCAGGAACCTCATATCCATCCATCCCGGCCTCAAACGCCTCTTCATGTCGGGCTACACCGCCGACGTCATCGCCCACCACGGCGTGCTGGACGAAGGCGTGCATTTCATCCAGAAACCGTTCTCGAAGGCGGATTTGGCGGCGAAGCTCGGGGAGGTCATGCAATGACTGAAAGCCGGAAGTCGGGTTGCTCGGCCGCGCCTCTTGACCGGAGGGAGCATCGGCAATTGTGGTTGAGCATTCTCATCGCCTTGACCTTGGCCGCGTACCGGCTTTCCATCCACCTGAGCCAGGGGGTCAGGCGTCTGGCGTCCGGCTACACCGATCTGCCGGTCGAGCAATGGCTCACCAACGCCCTTTTCTTCTGGCTGCTGCTGCTGATGTGGGCGGCCCATCGTCAGTGGCGCGCGGCCGTTCGCCAGGAGGACGACCTTCGCGGGATCGTCTCCGCCATCACACCGGACACCCTGCTGGTCATCGCCCCGGACCGGACGATCACGATGTGCAACCCCTCCGTGAAACCGATGTTCGGCTACGATGGCGATGAGATCATCGGGCGAAAGACGGACACGCTCTACGACCGCCCGCCCGAGGAACAAACAGCCGGCGTTCGCGCGACACTGGATGGAGTCGGGTTCCATATGGGAACGGCTGTCGGCATAAAACGCGACGGAACGCGATTCCCCATCGATGTCGTGACGTCGCGCTTGCGGGGTCGGCCCGGTGCCATCGTGTTGCTCCGCGACATCAGCGTACGCCATCGCGCGGAGGTGGAATTGAGGGAAAGCCGCCTCCGCGCCGAGGCGGCGAATCATGCGAAGAGCGAGTTCCTGGCCAACATGAGCCACGAGATCCGCACGCCGATGAACGGGGTCATCGGCATGACCGGCCTGTTGCTCGACACGGAGCTGAACGACGAGCAGCGGCGGCTCGCCGAGACGGCCATGAATAGCGCCGAATCCCTGTTGGCCCTGCTGGACGACATCCTCGACTTCTCCAAGATGGAGGCCGGCAAGCTGACGCTCGACCGGAGCGACTTCAGCCTGCGCACACTGCTCGACGAAGCCGTGGCCCCGCTGGCGTTGCGGGCGCAGCAGAAAGGCATTGAATTCATCTGCGCGGCGGCACCGGAGGTGCCCGACCGGCTGTGCGGCGACCCGATCCGCCTGCGGCAGATCCTGGTGAATCTGGCGGGCAACGCCGTGAAGTTCACGGAGAAGGGCGAGATCACGGTGCGCGTGGAGCGGGAGACGGAAGCCGGAGATCAGAGGTCGGAGGTCGGAGAGCAGAGCGTTCGCCTGCGTTTTACGGTGAGCGACACGGGGGTTGGGATTCCGGCGGACAAACAGGATCTGTTGTTTGCCAAGTTCAGCCAGATTGATCCGTCCAGCACGCGGCGGTTCGGCGGCACGGGGCTGGGGCTGGCGATCTCGCGGCAACTGACGGAGCTGATGGGCGGCAAGATCGGGGTCGAATCGGAAGAGGGGCGGGGCGCAACCTTCTGGTTCACCGTTGGCTTCGAGCGTGACGGGGGGGATGCGCCGGAGGGAAAGGGCATCGGTT
>VGWI01000236.1 GCA_016873655.1 Lentisphaerota bacterium | reverse complement strand
CATACCCGTGCCGGTTCTCGGGACAGCGCTTTCTTCGCTGCTCTTCGCGGCGTTCTGCCTGTTCGCCGCGCGGTGCGCGGCCCGCGGCGGGGACGGCGCGTCCATTCTGCCGGAGACGAGGCTGGGCTGGCTCGTGCTGATGCTGTCTCCGGCCTCGTATGTCTTTCACTCGCATCACACCGAGTCGCTCTTCCTGCTGCTGTCCTTCCTCGCATTTCACTTCTGCGCGCTGCGGAAATGGCTGCCGGCCGCCATGTTCGCGGGGTTGTGCGCCCTTACAAAAAACCAGGGGATCTTCGTGGCGGTCGCGGCGGGCCTGTGGGGGTGGGCGGAGACGAAGGGATTCGCGCGTCGTTCCGCCGTGTTTGCGTTCATGGGCGTGACGGCGTTGCTGCTGTTCTCGCTGTACCCGGCGCTGCAGTACGTGCAGGAGGGGAACCCGTTTGCATTCTACACTTCGCAGCACCACTGGCGACCGGCAATGGACGGCTCCTCGTACCTGAAAGCGTTCTGGTTCGGGAACGAGTGGCAGAACATGAACAGCGGTTCGATCCAGCGCTACATCGCCTTCCTGGCGCTGGCGGGGTCGGTCCTGCTGGTCCGGGCCCGGCACGGGTGGCCGCTGGCGGCCTACACGGCGCTCTTTGTCGCGGTCATGCCGATGTCCGGCGAGTTTGTCGGGACGTTCAGGTATGGCGCGGTGCTGTTTCCGTCGCTGTTCGCAGTCGGCGATCGCACGGCGAAGATGCCGAGGTGGGTTTCGTGGCTGCTGCTCGGCGTCCTGCTTTACCTCAATCACAGGATGGCCCGGCACTACATCCTGAACAGATGGTCCTATTGACGCGGAGCGCCGGCCGGTGTGGCGCGGGCGGGGGGATGATGCTATTCTCCGGCGCCATGGGCGAAGACACGGCCACATTGCCCCGGCGCCTGGCGGTTACCGCCGACGATTTCGGGATATCGGAAGAGATCAACGCCGGCATCATCGAGGCGCACCGCGAAGGTATTGTCACTTCAACGAGTCTTCTTGTTAACGCGCCCGCGACCATGCAGGCCGTGGAGCTGGCCCGCGCCAATCCGGGTCTCGAAGTGGGGCTGCATCTTTCCGTCGTCGAGGGCCGTTCGCTGTTGGGGATGAACAGCTCCATCACCGGCGCGGACTCGTATTTTCCGCCCGGCCCGTGCCTGCATGCCGACTGGCGCAGGTTCGTGTTCAGGATGGCAACCGGGCGTATCAGGCTTGTCGAGCTCTCGGCTGAACTGGAGCTGCAGGCGATCCGGTTCGAAGAGCTCATCGGCCCGATCCCGTTTGCGAACTCAACCCAGCATCTTCACCTTTTCCCCGGGGTCTCGGCGAAGGCGCTTGCGCTGGCGGAACGGCACAGGATCCCGTTCCTGCGCGCCCCCCGCCGGTTCCTGGTTTCCGGGGCCGGCACGGCGAGAGCAGGCATCGGCATGGGCTTGCATCTTCTTTCGAACCGGCTTCACGCCGCCTGCCGGCGCAAGGGGATCCGCGCGCCGGACACGTGCGCGGGCTTCGCGTTCTCGGGGCGGCTGAACGAGGCGGCGCTGGAACAGATGGTCCGGAACGCGCCGGCGGGCCTAACCGAGATCATGGCACATCCCGGCAGAGACTGTCCGGCCCTGCGCGCCGCGCTTCCGGACAGCTACGGCGCTTTTG
>VGWI01000235.1 GCA_016873655.1 Lentisphaerota bacterium | reverse complement strand
ACGATAGAACGCCAGCGCCATCGACTCGTCACGCAGGGAGAAGAACAGGTCCAGGACCGCATCCGGGGTTTCCCGCAGGCCGAACGTGCAGCCCGTAACCACGCCGAACAACCCTTCGCTGCCGACAATCAGGTCGATCCAATCCATGGTCCCATCCGGCGCGGAGAACGGGCCGCCCGCGTTCTTGATGGCCGGGCGCGGGTAGCGCGGGACCGGCCATTCGCGCCGACCGGCCGCGGTCTCGAGGATGAAACGGCCCTCGCTCGACACATACTGGCCCCGTTCCGCGCGGATCCGTGTGCCGTCCAACAGCACCATCTCAATGGCGCGAACCCAGTCGCGCGTTGCGCCGGCAGGCCCGGGCACAAAGCCCGACGCATTGCATACCACGGTCCCCCCCACGCAGGCATCCGCGCGGCTGGTGGGGTCGACGGGATAGAACAGCCGGTCTTCTGTGACGCGCCGGACTTCCTTGCGCATATCCTCAACAATCATGCCCACCGCGCCCCTGACCGTGCGGGCGGCGGCATCGACGACCACCGGCGGTCCCCCGGCGCCATCGGCGCTGAGGAAACGGACCAGGGACATCACCACGCCGCCTTCGGGTGTGGCGCTGCCGGTGAGATTGGACTTTCCCCCGGACAGGGTGACGGGAATACCCGCCTGCGAACAAGCGCGCAGCAGCACGGCGCAGTCGCGCGGGTTGTCCGGGCGGCAGACCGCCTGGGCGCTGCCGGGCAGGTTTGAACTGTCGCCGGCAAACCCCGCCACGATATCGGGATCGCACTCCAGCTTCACCCCGAACCGGTCCCGCAGGAAAACCGCCAGCGCTTCGACGCCTGCATGTTCGCGGCAGCAGGCGTCCAAGGCGGCCGTCTCCGCGTCGGTCAGCAAAGACTCACACTTGATGATGTGTGTACTAATGGTCTCTCCTGATCGTCACGGTCACACGCGAGTTCCGGAATCAGGTCCCGTCATCGCCGCCATCGGACATCGCTCACTTTACCTGTAGAGAACATCCGCCACATGCTCATTTTTCTCCAACCCCATGCCGGCCGAATCCGTGATCCGTTTTTCGCCGTAGCACAGGTTCTCAATCGTAACGTGCTCGATCCGTTTGTCCGGCCCGTAGCCGGTGAACTCGCTGCGGGGCCCATCCTTCTGGTATCGCACAGTGACGTCGCGGATGGTGACGTCGAAAATCCCGCCGGGAAAAGACTGGTCCCCCGGAATGCCCCAGATGTTGTCCAGGAACCGGAAGCAGAACAACTGTTCCTCGCAGTGCTCGACACGGATGTTTTCATAGACAACTCCCCGGATTTCCGTGCCGTGCAGGGGAATGATGCCAAAGACACCCAGCCCCTCGTGCGCATAATGGAAAATGACGTCACAGTCGCTGACCCGGATGTTGCGAATGTGCCTGGCCCGGGTTTCGCACCCGATGACGATCACCTCGTTATGGTCGCTCCAGAAGACGCAGTTGCGAATCGTTATGTTCTCCACCGGCGGCTGTGAGCTCGGGGGGATATGCGGCAGAGTCAAAACGTTGCCACCCGTGTTTCCCTTGATCGCGATGCCGTCGTCGCCGGACCGGATGAAGCTGCGCTCAACGGTCACGTCCCGGCTGTTGCAGGGGTTGAAGCCGTCGGCCGACCAGACCACGGACGCCAGTACGTGGTAATCCC
>VGWI01000234.1 GCA_016873655.1 Lentisphaerota bacterium | reverse complement strand
TTTGCCGGGTCGAGGTTCGGGTACCGCGCCAACTCCTGACGCTGGCCGTCGAAGAAAAGCTGACGGAACAGGTTGGTGCCGACGTTTGCTTTCACGATTTGTCCGTCGTGCGGCACGAACCCGGTGATCTTCACGCCGCCGACCAGAATCGGCTTCTCGTCCCGGTACGCGCGCCAGATCACGCCGGAGTCTTTTGCGTCAAGCTTGAGTGTCTTCGTCAGTTCATAAAAACCGCCGCGCACAAAGACGGTCGAGCCTTTCGACTGACGGGCGGCATCGCGTGCCCGCTCCAGCGTCGCAAACGGTTTCGTCCGCGTGCCGGGATTGGCGTCGTCGCCGGTGGCGGCCACGTAGAACTCGGCAGCGTGCCCCGACGCCAGCAGCAGAGTGGTGAGGAGTGTGAGGGTGGGTTTTATGATCGTTCCTTTCACTGTCTTGATGCCTCCAGAACTGTCAGTCCGGCCACGCCTAGCACGCCTTCGCTGCAGGTGGCGCGGATCTCAACCGATTCGAGTGTCTTGCCGGGGTCGCAGACAACCTCCAGCACATCGGCGTGCGCGCCCTCAAGACCGGGTGGGCTCTGACTCCACGGCGGCGGCGACCGGCCAAGTTTGCCCAGCGGCACCGCCCGCCCCTTCAAGCTGAAATGCTGGTAGTAGCAATCGAGGTTGTAGGGCGGGACGAGCGATTCGATATGCCGCCCTCCGCCGGCGTAGTGCAGGACGACCTCGCCGTTGGGGATGTAGTTCTTGATCGAATGCACATAGCTCTGCAGCAACAGGCAGAGCTTTTCGCACCGCCGCCCCACCGGGATGACCGCCGCCGCCGGGAACGGATACGGCGGCCAGCTCGAAAGCGCCAGCAGACTCTTCGGCGGCGCGCCCGCGACGGATAACGGACGGCCCGCAGTGAGGAAACGCAGGCCACCCTTCATTTCCTCGACGACCCTCGGCATCGGCGTCAGTTCCAACGTGCGATTGTGCCACCACTTGCCGATGGTCACCTTGGCACCGTAATCGCTCATGAACACGGTCGCGACCATGCCCTCCTGGGTCGTGTTGAACGCCGCGGAAAGATCGAAGAGCACCTGCCGTTCGGCCGGCACCGCGGTCGCAGGCGGCGGTGACGGGGCTGCTACGGTTCCCGGCGGCTGCGGGCCGCCCTTCTCGGCCGCAGGCTGGAGCAGCATGGTCGGTTGCGCCGCGGCCTTGACCGACGGCGGGGGTTCTCCCATGACAACCGTCACCACCGATTCCGTTTCCGCGGGCGTGGCGACGGGCTTGCCGGAGCGATTGGCTCGAACCTGTTTAACAACCGGCTTCGGCGTGCGGATGCGGAACGTGGCCCGGTCACCCTCGCGCCGCCACTGGTAGCTGATATCCGGCGTGCGAATGCTCGCCTCGTGCCAGTCGGCAGGAAACGCGGGGCAGATCTCCAGTCTTCCTTCATGGAGTGCGGGTTCGATGCCGAACAGCCCGCGCGCAGCGGCGTGGAGATACGGGTCAACCGAGTCGATGTCCTCGATGTCCCCGCCGCCGGCGGCGTGGTTGGAAATCCCCATCCGGATGCCGGGCGTGTCGCTGCGGAACGCCGAGGTCACGGCGGTGCGGAGATAAGGCCACCACAGGTCCGCGTCGCCCGCCCGCAGCCCGGCCAGAACGGCCAGGCAGGTGTCGCCGGTCGGAACCCACTGCACGCTCCA
>VGWI01000233.1 GCA_016873655.1 Lentisphaerota bacterium | reverse complement strand
CACGTTCAGGCACGTGATGATGTTCCGCGCGCTCGGGGCGGAACCACCCGCCTACGCGCACCTGCCGATGATCGTGAACGACCAGGGCAAACCCTATTCCAAGCGCGACGGCGACGCGTTCGTGGGCGATTTCCGCGAAAAAGGCTACCTCGGCGAGGCGCTGTTCAACTACCTCGCGCTGCTCGGGTGGTCGCCCGGCGGCGAGGAGAACGAGGTGCTGACACGCGCGGAGACGGTGCGGAAATTCGATCTCTCGAAGGTGAAGGCTTCGCCGGCCAAGGTGGACCTGCACAAACTCCAGTGGCTCAACGCTTCGCACATGGCGGCGATGCCGCGCGAGGAATACCACGACGCGCTGCGGGGCGTGCTCCGCGGCCGCGGGCTCTGGCCGGAAGGCCGGGAGGAGTATTTCCTTCGCGTCGTCGGCGTGATGGGCGAACGCATCAAGACGTTCGCCGATATCGCCGACTCGGCCGTTTATTTCTTCACCGACGACTACCCGTATGACGATAAGGCCGTGTCGAAGCGGATCAGGAAACCGGGCGCGGCCGGACGGCTGCTGCTCCTGGCCGAACGGTTCGAGGGATTGACCGGGTGGACCGCGGCGGAGATTGAAGCGGCGCTCGTCGCGCTCGCGGCCGAGAAAGAAATATCCGCTGGCGACCTCATACACCCGGCTCGTGTTGCAGTTTCCGGTGTCTCGGCCGGGCCGGGGCTTTTCGAGATGCTCGAGACGCTGGGGCGGGAACGCGTTGTCGCAAGACTCAGAAAAGCCGCCGCCATGTCCGGCGCAGCGGGGGAGGGTTCGGCATGAAGGTCCGCTCGTTGATCGTAACATCGTGCGTCGTTCTGGTTGCCGCCGGCGCAATTGCGGGAACACGGCCGCGTCCCACCCATATGCAGGTCGGCCGGCTCTGCGAAAGCAGGGAAACCAAGGCCGCCTCGCTCAGTTGCTTCTGTCTTAACGCCGACGGAAACATACTGGCGTGCGACGAGTCGGCCCGCGCGGTGCGCGTGGTGTCGCCGGACGACAAGCTTGTCACCACGTGGGCCCTTCCGTTCGCCCCGCAAGCGGTCAGGAAAGGCGAGAACGGCCTCACCGTGGTCGGCGGCGAGGGACAAGTCGCGCTCCTGGACACCGAAGGCAAAGTGGTCGCATCGCGCACGCTTCCCGGCGAGGCAATGGCAAGACGCGGAGCGCCTTCGGTCACCTCGGTCGGTATGAGCGGCGGCGAGGTCTATGCGTGCGTGAGCGCGGCCCGCGGCTATTCGCTCTACCGCATGGACAAGTCGCTCGCCGGCGAGAAGCTCATCGTCGAAAAACTGCGCGGGTGCTGCGGTCAGATGGACATGATGCCGGCCGGCGGCTCGGTCTATGTCGCCGCCAACTGCAAGTTCGAGGTCACCAGGTATGACCGGGAAGGCAGGGAAACCGCCGCTTTCGGAACACGCGACGGCTCCACGGGCTACGCCTTCGAAGGATGCTGCGAACCGAAGAACGTCTGCGTCGGCGCCGACGGCAGCATCTACACGGCCGAGTCGGCGAATTGCCGGATCAAACGGTTCACGGCCGACGGCAAATTCGCGGATCATGTCGGCGAAGCGCCGGACATCAACTCCTGCGTGCGCGTAACGGTTGACGTTTCGGCCGACGGAAGCCGCGTCTACCTGCTCGACACGGAAAACGGCGTCATCCGCGTTTTCCGGCAGCGCCC
>VGWI01000232.1 GCA_016873655.1 Lentisphaerota bacterium | reverse complement strand
AAAACTGTTGCCGCCGTCTCGGTGCGCTTGTGTTTTGTTTCCATTGCCGCGTACCAGGCTTTCACCACGTCCCCTCCGGTTGAGCCCAGCAGGAATGCGTTGAAGAAGTGGCCCACGAAGTAGAGAGTGAGAGCGCGGGAGAAAGGCATCGGCAAGTCCTGGCTCCGGAGTATCAGCTTCCACCGGCCCGAACACACAAGGAGGGCTCCGCCGAAGGTGAGGAATCCGGCTGCCATCCAGTGCCAGTTCCCCGCCGCGGCGCGCACCGCCCGTGTCATCTCGGCCATGTCGCCGCGCGCATGGAGGCGATGCAGGATGAACAGGATCAATCCCATGCCGACGGTCAACTGAATGGCGGGGACCAGTTTGCGTTTCATGCCGGAATCTCCCCTCGCCATTGCGAGGCGAGGAAGTCGCGGGCGGCGCGCAGTTCATCCGGCGGCGTGCCCGGCGCCGGTTCCAGGACGGCCAGGCCGGCCTGGAGCGCGAACGGGGCGAGCATTGCGGCATCGAATTCCCCGCGCGGCGGCATCACGTGATCGGTCCACGATGCCGGGTCGAGCGAATGCACATGCATTCCGAGCAGTCGCGGGGCGAGGCGTTCCAGCCAGCGGCGCTGGCTGATGAACCCTAGTTTCTGGCGGATGGCCGCGTGGCCCGTGTCGTGCCAGTAGCCCAGTCTGGGCGAGGCGAACTTGACGAACAGCCCCTCCAGCTCGGCCTCGGACGGAAGCGTTTCCCATGACGGCAGGTTTTCAAGGCCGAGACTCACGCCGGTCTCGTCCAGTGTCGGAAGCAGTTCCGCGATCGAGCGCTCAAGGGCCTCGAGATAGCGGGCGACATTCTTCTCGCGGCGCACGATCAGCTTCATCTTGAGCTTGTCGAACGAGTCGCTGAACAGGCGGCCGGCCGCCGCCAGGTCAATGAGTTCGGGTGTGATGTGCGGCATGTCCAGTCGGCCAGCATGGACCACAACGCGGGAGGCGCCTGCCTCGGCGGCAAAGCGGACCGTGTCCAGCATATGTTTGACTGCCGAAGTCCGTCCCCGCTCGTCCGGGTCGGCGAGCAGGAACAGTTCCGGATGCCCATGCGGCGCGCCGGTGGGTATCGGGCAGTAAGCATGAACGCTTGCGATGGCGACACCTTCAGATCGGCAGGCGGCCATGATGTCGGGCACAATTGCCGGGCTGGTGTCGTAGCCGAGCTCAACGCAGTTGAAGCCGAGTCCTGCGATTTCGGCTATCAGCGCGTGTCCCGACAGGTGCCGGTAAGCGTTCCAGTGCGTTGAGACGGAGATGTTCAAGGCATGGTTCTCCGAATGCCGGCGCGTCCGCCGTCCAAAACTGCGGCCGGCGTCCTCAGCGGGGCGACGAGCCGCGGTTTGTCCGGCCGAAAAGAAAGCTCCCTGCCTCGTTCCGGACGTGGGCAGGGAGCTTCGTCTTATTCAGAACCGGTCGGAACCGGTCTGCTACCGCGAAGCTGCACGCGAGCGCGCTCTGGCTGACTTCTTGCGCCTCTTCTCGCACGGCTTCTCGAAATACCGGTTGGCACGAAGCTGCTTCATCATGCCTTCCTTGTCCATGATCTTCTTGAGACGGCGCAACGCTTTCTCGACAACTTCGCCACGCCTTACTTTGACCTGTATCACGGTTTCGGATCACGCTCCCTTCCAAGAACCTAGCGGCCCGGCCTGCCGGAAACGCCCTCTGTCTTGCCCAAAGGCGG
>VGWI01000231.1 GCA_016873655.1 Lentisphaerota bacterium | reverse complement strand
GCGCCAACGGGCCGCCGCATTACCATGCGGTTGCTGTCCGGCGCTTCGCGCCGGCCAACAACCGCATGCAGCGGACGGAGCCCTGCGCGAGCAAGCTCGCTCCGGTCTCCGCCGCTGATGCGGCGGCGCCGTTCGCTGAAGAGGGAAGATGGACAAACTGATCATAGCATTGATGATTCCGGGGTCGATCATCCTCTGCCTCGTCGCCGGAAAGAGGCTGTGGGTCAGAGCCGTGGCCATTGTCGTCCTCTTGCTCGCTCTCGGAATCGCCCTGCCGAACATGCAGTATGATCGCTCGCGTGTCGCTCTCGCCCTCCAATCGCCATTCCTGACCGAATTCACGAAGGATGTTGGACGCCTCATCGAGACAGGACAACACCAGACCGCCAGCCTTCGACTCGCGGAGTTCACTCGTCGGTTTCCCCAGGTCGCGCAGGAACCGGAACAACTCTCGGCACTCATGGCCGACTTGAGGCGGCTCACGAACGCGCCAACCCCAATCGGCAACAAGGAAACGGGCAGCGAACCACAGAGTGGTGGGTATTCGCCGCCCGCTGCGCGGTCGGCTCAACCCACACCCTGAACGTTGGCTCCAGAGACCGGAATGAAATGATAACATTCCTCGCATCAGTGCTGGCGACGCTTGCGGTGACCGCTGTTGTCTTTCGGCGTGGCACGACATCATGGGGACATTTTCTGGTCGCCGCGTTCTGGGGGGCGGCTGCAGTTGTGGACGTCCTGACGGGACGCATCAGGTCCAGAGGCTGCTTCCCGGAGATCACGGGCTGGCAGGCACTGGCCCTTGTCGGTGTCTTGGCCGTGTGTTGTCTTGTCCTTGTGATCCGCGGGGTTCAACTCACGGGCCAAAGGAACGGTTCAGAAGAAGAGAAAGACGGAGCCAACCAGCCGTCCCAGCCTATCGCCGGGAAGCCCGGCTCAGGCTGAACGGCGCCGTTCGGTCACCGGAGATGAATTGAAATGGCAATGTGGGATCCAGGAGTAACGCCGTGCGCGGTTTGCGGAAAGCCCGTCATGGACAAGTCGGACTTCCTTGCCTTCACGTGTCTCGGCACACTCCCACAGGCCTATGAGCATCTCGACGATTCGGTTGTGCACCAATCGTGTTTGAGTGGATGGGAACAACGTGACGATTTCGTGAAGCACTGGAACATGGCCGTCCGGTACTCGTCATTGGCCCCAGAGACTCACCTCCTGCGTGTGGAGAACGGACGGGTCGAATACAGGAGAAAATGACAGACCGAACCAGCAAATGCTGAGTGCCTTCTTTTGTGCAACAGTAAAATGACGGATTGTGTAGAGGGCAGACCGGTGGGGTCCCGGCCGTGAGGCGGGTTTTGCGCGCCGATCAGGAATGGGTTGTGCGCGAGGTTTTGGACGGCGGGCGGCCGGGTCGTGACGTGCGACCGGTATCGCCACTCCGCATGCAAATATACTGAGCCGTATCCCACATCAGCGGGATCGACAAAGTGCCTCTAGCGGTAGTTCCCGTTCATGACGGGAAAAGAGGCGGGCCGGCCGCGTGGCACTCAGCATTGAAGCCATCCCTTCGCCGGAGCTCAGGGTGACACCGTACCGCGAAGCCATCGGGCCGGCCGCCCGCAAAACGTCCTCAGCGCGCGCGCAACCGATCGTACTGCGGCGAAAGTCTGCTCAGGTTCAGGTTGTACATTTCGTTGAGCGTCAGGCGCCACTGTTCCAGGGGCATGCCTTCAGCCAGAGCCTGCTTGATGGCGGAGCGGTCGCGCCACTTGATCAGGATCTTGTCCCAGGCGCGGGCGTA
>VGWI01000230.1 GCA_016873655.1 Lentisphaerota bacterium | reverse complement strand
TCGGGGTAGAACCGCTCCATGAAGTTGACCCAGCCCGGGGAACACGAGGTAATCAGCGGCAGGCGTTCACCGGTCTGCAGCCGCTTCAAGAACTCCGCGGACTCCTCGATGATCGTGAGATCGGCGGCGAAGTTCGTGTCGAAAACGCGGTCGAAGCCCATGTGCCGGCACGCGGTAACCATCTTGCCCGTAACAGGCGTTCCGGGCGCGTAGCCGAACCCCTCGCCGACTGCCGCGCGGATCGACGGCGCAGTCTGCACAACAACGTGCATGTCCGGGTTCGCGAGGGCCTCGAGCACTTCCTCGGTGCTGTTGTTCTCGACGAACGCCGCCGTCGGGCAGACGTTGATGCACTGCCCGCACTGGATGCAAACCGAATCCATCATCGGGTCGTCATGCCCCGGAGCCGCAACATTCAGGAATCCACGGTGCTGCTGGCAGAGGTTGGCAACCCCCTGCACCTCCTCGCAAACGCGTATGCAACGCCCGCATAGAATGCATTTCTCCGGATCGCGTATCACCGCCGGCGAGGACTCGTCGCGCGCGAAGCGCTTGCGCTCGCCCTCGTACAGCCTTTCGCGGACGCCAAGACTGAACGCGAGGTTCTGGAGTTCGCAGTTGCCGTCGCGATCGCATGTCTGACAGTCCTGCGGGTGGTTGTCCAGCAGCAGCTCCACTATGTCGCGCCGGAGTTTGCGCAGCAGCGGCGATGAAGTCTTCACCTTCATGCCGTCGGCAACCGGGAACGTGCAGGCCGCCACCGGGTTCCGCTGCCCCTGCACCTCGACCACGCATATCCGGCACGCGCCGAGTATGCTGAGCTGAGGGTGATAGCACAGCCTGGGGATTCTCACGCCGACCGAGTCGGCTGCCTGCATTATCGTGTCGCCCTCTTTCGCGGCGACCTCGATGTCGTCAATAACCAGCTTCAATTGCTTGGCGCTCATTGGATCAATTCCTCTTCACCGCATCAAACCGGCAGACCTCGAAACATTTCCCGCACCTGACACACCTGTCCTGCTCTATCACGTGCGGCTTCTTCGCCTGGCCAGAGATGCACTGGACAGGGCAGTTCCGCTTGCACGCGCCACAGCCGACGCATTTTGCCTCGATGATTTCGTAGCGGATCAACTTCCGGCACGCCCCGCTCGGACAGCGACGCTCGCGTATGTGCGCGTCGTATTCCGCCCTGAAATGCGTGATCGTGCTTATGACCGGGTTCGGCGCAGCCTGACCCAGGCCGCAGAGCGATGTCAGCTTGACCGTTTCGGCAAGACGCAGGAGCTTCTCGACATCGCCTTCCTTGCCGTCCCCCCCGGTAATGCGCGTGAGGATCTCCAGCATCCGCTTCGTGCCTTCGCGGCATGGCGTGCACTTCCCGCACGACTCGTCCTGCGTGAACTCCAGGAAGAAGCGAGCCACGTCCACCATGCAGGAGCGTTCGTCCATCACTATCATGCCGCCGCTGCCCATGATGCTGCCGGCACGGGCAAGAGTTTCGTAGTCAATCGGCGTGTCCAGCGCGGACGCCGGCAGACATCCGCCGGCGGGGCCACCCGTCTGCACCGCCTTGAACTGCCGCCCGTCCTTGATGCCGCCGCCAACTCCGTAGACGACCTGCCGCAGCGTTGTTCCCATCGGTACTTCTATCAGGCCGGTGTTCTGGACGTCGCCGGCAAGGGCAAACACCTTCGTCCCCTTGCTCGTCTGCGTCCCAACACTGGCAAACCAGTCCGGCCCATCCAGTATCACCACCGGCACGTTGGCGAACGTCTCGACGTTGTTGATGACCGTCGGCTTTCCCCAGAGCCCACAAACGGAGGGA
>VGWI01000229.1 GCA_016873655.1 Lentisphaerota bacterium | reverse complement strand
GGTTAGTCAATGCGTCCATGCTACGGGGCTTTTGCGCCCCGTGTTCCGGTATCCCGTGCCGGAGAGCATGGGCGGCAACAATCGGTTCGGAGGATCATAATGAGACATACTCCACTTCTTCTCTGCTTCTTGGCGGTCATCGCCGCGACAGGCTGCACCGTTCCTCGTCACGATGCGACCTGGCCTGAACGGCGGCCGCTGGGGAGGGAGATTGCGGTCTACGAGGCGCCGTCCGACGCACGCGGAGCCTCGTCGCCCGCCCTCGTCGAGCCGGAGGGCGAGTTGGTTCTGGGGGACGCCCTGGCCCTGGCGTTGATGCATAACCCGAAGCTGGCGTCGTCATCCTGGGACGTTCGCATTGGCGAGGCGCGGACACTGCAGGCCCGTCTCCTGCCGAACCCGGAGATCGAATTTGAAGCCGAGGAAGTCGCGGGTTCGGGCGGTCGTCGGGGATTTGAGGCGTCCGAGATGTCGATACGGCTGAGCCAGATCATTGAGCTCGGCGGAAAGCGTTCCGCCCGGACGAGGGTCGCCGGGATGGAACGTCGGCTTGCCGGGTGGGACTACGAGGCCGAGCGCCTGACGGTTCTCACGGATGCTACGCTTGGGTTCATCGATGTCCTCGCCGCCCAGGAACGGCTCCGTTTGGTCGGGGATCTCGTGGGTGTGTCCGAAAGAACTCTTGCGGCGGTAAGCGAACGAGTAGACGCGGGAAAAGTCTCGCCCTTGGAGAAGACCAAGGCGGAGGTGGAAGTGGCCGACGGCCGTATTGAGCTGCGGAAGGCGGAGAGCGAACTGCGGTCGGCCAGAAAGCGGCTGGCGTCGGTATGGGGAAGCATCGCCCCGCGATTCACGAAGGTCGCAGGCACAATGGACAGCGTCGCGGATATCCCTGCATACGAGAGCGTGCAGGCGCTCCTCGGACAAAATCCCGATATCGCCCGCTGGGCCCAGGAGATGGAACAGCGTCTTGCCGCGTTGGCATTGGAGCGGGCCAGGCGCGTGCCAGACCTGACCGTCGGCATTGGCGTGCAGCGGTTCGAGGAGACGAACGACCACGCCCTGACATTCGGCCTGAGCCTGCCGCTCCCGCTCTTCGACCGCAACGAGGGCGGAGTGCTCGAGGCGCATCATCGGCTGGCACAGGTCGGCCACGCGCGAAAGAACGCGGAGGTGCGTGTGGCCACGGCTCTTTCCGAGTCCTACGAGACGCTGGTTGCCGCGCGCGCCGAGGTAATCGGTCTGAAAGACCAAGTCATGCCCGGGGCGACCAAGGCCCTCGACGCGGCCCAAGGGGGTTACCGGGAGGGCAAGTTTACCTACCTCGACGTCCTCGATGCCCAGAGGACGCTGTTCGAGGCGAGAAGCAGGCTCCTCGATGCGCAGGCACGATACCACCGCTCGGTGGCCGTCGTGGAGAGTCTCGTCGGGACAAAGTTGGTTTCCCTGCAAGACCAGGAAAGAAAGGAGCGATAGTCATGAAAAAGGTACTCGTTTTCGGCGGCCTCACGTTACTGGCTGTGGTAGCCGTCACTTTGTTCGTTGTCCTCGGCGGCGATGCGAAACGCCAGGACGAACACGCGGGACATAATTGCGATCACCAGCACGAAGGCAAATCTGCGCCGCAGGCCGAATCGGCAAAGGAGAAGTGCGCCCCCCACGGCGCGCCTGAAAACCTGTGCTACCTGTGCCGGGAAGACCTGCGTGAAAAGGGCCGCCTATGGTGCAAGGAACACACCCGGTACGAGGATCGGTGCTGGCTGTGTCATCCGGAACTGGAGGACAAGAAGCGCCTGTACTGCAAGGAACATTTCCTCTACGAGGACGAATGTTTTTTGTGTCG
>VGWI01000228.1 GCA_016873655.1 Lentisphaerota bacterium | reverse complement strand
GCATCCGATGACGAGACTGCGTCCGACGCGGGCGAACAAGTGCCGGTAAAACACCCGCCGCATGGCGATGCCGATCGCCCCGGGCATGAAACGAAACAGTGAAGTGGCCGCCTCGTACCTTGCCAGATCGAGGAAGGATGCGCGGCCGACAACCGCCTCCACATACTTGGACGCGGAGGATCCGCCGCCTGACGCCAGGTCCCGGAAAGCAGTCAACTTGTCAACGTCATTCACGCGTGTCACCTTCGTGCGCCGCTGCCGGCCTTCTCCGCACAACGCTCCCCGATCCAGGCCATGATAGTATCAGCCAGGCTCTCCAGCACAATCTCGCTTTCGACACGCCATTCCCTGCCGTCGCTGCCGGGCACAAGCCCGGTGCCGAAGTAGTGACCGGCTCCGTCCATGACCACGCGCCTGACATTTCCGCGCATCGTCCCGGCCAGTTCCATGCTGAACCGGAGATCATCCGCCGGCTCCTTCGCTCCCTCGATGAGCAACAGCGGAACCGGCAGCGTCCTGCCGCGCCATTGGTCTATGTCGTACGAAGCAAGCGCGGCCGCCACCGGCCCGGCCGGCAACGGTCTGTCCAGCCCCATGTCCGACGCCTTCCTTTTCTGCACGTAGTGCAGCGCGTGCTCCCTGCCCGGATCGAGGAACAACTCCCGCAGCCGCCTCCCGGGGCTGACGGAAATGACGCCATCCACGCCCTGAGCCCCCATAGCGGCAGCGGCAACCCCGCCGCCGAAGGAATGGCCCGCAACGAACAAGGCGGCCCCCTCATCCACCCCGGCCGCACGCCGGGCCTCTCGACTCAGAACCCGCACGTCGCCGACAAAATCCAGGTCCGCCGCCGTCTCGATTCTCGCAGGCCTGTCAGAGCGCCCGTGGCCGCGCTGGTCAGGCACTATCACCCCGCAGCCGCGGCCGCTCAAACGGCGCCCCATCTCCCTGTAAAGAAGCAACTGACCGGCCTGCCGGCAACTCCCGTGCAGAAGAAGAACAAGAGGAGTTCCTTCGGCATACTTCGCAGGCCTGTAGAAATCGCCCCTCAGAACAAGCCCGTCGAGGTCGAACTCAACATCCGCAACCGTCGGCTCCGCGTCTCCACCTCGCCCGCAACCAGACACCAGCAGCGCGGCACAGATGGCCGTTGCCATGCTGAAGAAAGCACAAAGTTTCATTCCCCCTGCTCCGCCCCGACGCCGCGTCTCCGCCACCATGCGGCTACAACACCCCCCATCAGCCCCACAATCAGGTTCTTCGCGCGCAAGACGAGCGCAACCGACAGAGCCGCATCCCCGCCGGCGCCGGCGAGACCGAGGAAGTAGACGAAAGCGCCCTCCATTATCCCCACCGCGTTTAAAGTGAGCGGCACAGCGGACACCATCAACACCATCGGAACAAGCACCGCCAAATGCCCGAACTGCACGTCAGCCCCAAGCGCGAGACACGCGGCATGCGTGTTGAAAATCGCAAGAAGGTTGTAAACCAGCGACCAGAAGACGGCCTTGGCAAGAACGCGCCACCTCGTCCGGAAAGAGAACACGGTCCCGATGAAACGCTCCGCCTTCCCCGCCGCCCCTCCCTTGAGAACAGCCCGCGCAATTGCCAGCATCATCCTTTCCGCAGGCGGGAAGAGTATCAGGGAACCGGCGGCCAGAAGGCCGCATGACATGCCAGCGGCAACAAACACAACGCGCGCAGGTATGGGCAACCCGGGATTGGCGGCCAGCCCCAGCAGGACCGATATGCACAGCCCTATGAACCCGGTATACCTCTCGAGGAAAACCGAGCCGAAAGCGTCTGCGGAGTTGCCGGTGCCCCGCCCCAGCATCGCGCCGCGGACAACATCGCCGCCGACGTTGCCGGGAGTGAAGTTGTTGAAGAA
>VGWI01000227.1 GCA_016873655.1 Lentisphaerota bacterium | reverse complement strand
GGCAGACAAGCTCGTAATCGTTGAATCGCCGGCGAAGGCCAAGACGATAAACAAGATGCTCGGCGGCGAGTTCACCGTGATGTCATCCATGGGGCACATAAGGGATCTCCCTGAGAAGACGCTGGGAGTGGATGTCGACAACGACTTCGCCCCCAAGTACGTGCTCGTGAAGTCCAGGGAGAAGATCGTCGGCGAGCTCAAGCGCGCAGCGAAGAAGAGCGTGGAGATATTCCTTGCCCCTGACCCTGACCGGGAGGGGGAGTCAATTGCCTGGCATCTCTACGAGACCCTGCGGGCGGCGAATCCGAAGGCGGTGTTCCGGCGGGTTCAATACAACGAGATAACCGCGGAGGCGGTGAGAAATGCGTTCGCCAATCCGGGCGAGATTGACCAGAACCGCGTTGACGCGCAGCAGGCGCGCCGGCTTCTAGACCGGATCGTGGGCTACAGGGTGAGTCCTCTTCTGTGGCGCAGGCTCAAGAGGGGGTTGAGCGCCGGGCGGGTGCAGTCAGTCGCCCTGCGGCTTGTCTGCGAGCGGGAGAGCGAGATCAGGAGCTTCGTGCCCGAGGCCTACTGGGTGGCGGGCGCAATTGCGAGGAAGCTCGTTGATCCGCGTGATCAGTTCCGCCTGGCGCTGGCCTCGATCGACGGGGAAAAGGCAAGGATAACCTCGGATGAGCAGGCGGCGTCGGTTGCCTCCGACCTTGCGGGATGCGGCTTGCGCGTGAAGTCGGTTTCTGTGAAGCGGGTGCAGAAGCGTCCGCCTCCGCCCTTCATAACCAGCACGCTGCAGCAGGCTGCATCGAGCAGGTACGGGGTCCAGCCGTCGAGGACGATGAGGATAGCGCAGTCGTTGTATGAAGGCGTCGACATGGGCGAGGGGCCGGTCGGGTTGATCACATACATGCGTACCGACTCGGTTTCCGTGGCCAGGTCCGCGGCCGAGGCATGTCTGCGTTTTGTCGAGCGGCGGTACGGCGCGGATTACAGGCCCGACAAACCGAACGTGTATGCGTCGCGCGCATCGGCGCAGGAAGCGCACGAGGCGATAAGGCCGACGGACGTTGCGCGGACGCCAGAGAGCCTTTCCGGGGTGCTGGATGCGGCCGCTCTCAGGATCTACGCGCTGATATGGAACCGGTTTGTTTCGAGCCAGATGGCCCCGGCTCAGCTTGACGTGCGCACCGTCGAAGTCGCGGCCGTTCCGAAGTCGGCGATACCGCACGCGTATGATTTCCGCGCCAGCGCGACGGATATCGCGTTTCCCGGTTACATGAAGGTGTGGGAAGAGTCCAGGCCGGAGAGCGCCGGGAACGAGAACACGGATGAAGTCGAAAGGTTGCCTCCGCTTGCAGAGGGCGAGGATCTTGAATGTCTCGAATGGCTGTCCGAGCGGAAGGAAACGAAGCCGCCGGGCCGGTACAGCGAGGCGTCGCTGATCAGGGAGCTCGAGCGAAACGGCATAGGGCGGCCCAGCACGTACGCGCAGATTCTCTCAACGCTGCAGCAAAGGCGCTACGTTGCGAGGGAGAAGCGGAGCCTGCTGCCGACCGACCTGGGCGAGGGCGTGAACGCATTCCTTGTCGCGAACCTGCCCAAGCTGGTCGAGGTGGGGTTCACCGCGGAGATGGAACAGGACCTGGACCGCATTGAGAAGGGCGAGGTGCAGTGGACGGGCATGCTGGCCGCCTTCTACAAGCAATTCTGTGAGTGGGTTGAAGCCGCGCGCGGGCCGGACGCCGACACGGGATCGGTGGACAAACTGCTCCTGGCCCTTGCCGGTGTGACGGAGTGGGCGGCGCCGCAGAAGCGCGGGCGCCGCACCGTCAGTGACGAGGGGTTTGTTCAGTCCGTGCGCGAGCAGCGCGAAGCAGGGCAGAAGCCGGTGAGTGACCGTCAGCT
>VGWI01000226.1 GCA_016873655.1 Lentisphaerota bacterium | reverse complement strand
CAAACTCGACCCGTCCGGCACTTTCCTGCACTACGCAGTCTGCATGGGCGGCAGCGGAGACGACACCATATTTGGACTGGGCGTCGGGCCGGACAACACGGTGCTCGTCTCCGGCACAACAACATCCCCGGATATGCCGGTCTACCAGGCATGGCAGGATACCTTCTCGGGCGGCTTCGACGCTTTCGCCGCCCGCATTGCCGCGGACGGCAAGGGAATCCACTACTCAACCTACCTCGGAGGCGCCAACGACGACCGGGCGCTCTCCCTCGGTGTTGACCCCGCAGGCAACGCGTACATCGCCGGCGAAACCGCATCACGCGACCTGAATGTCACCAATGCGATCCAGAAACTCCACGCCGGCGGCAACTGGGACGGATTCGTCGCGAAGTTCACGCCATCAGGAAAGGCGGTCTACGCGTCCTATTTCGGCGGCGCAGGCGATGACAGGTGCATGGGCATATCGCCCGACCCTTCCGGCAACGCCACTTTCGTGGGCGCAACTTCTTCCACTAACCTGCCTGTCCAGAACCCGCAAAGCGACAAGACCGCGGGAAGATGGGACGGCTTCATATCTCAATTGGACGCCGGCGGCGTTTCGCTCTCGTTCAGCTCCTACGTCGGCGGAAATGAGAACGATTTCCTGCACGCCGTCACCGTCGACGCCATGCGTCGGGTCCACGTCTGCGGTGTCACTGGTTCAACCAATATCCCGGCATCCAATGCCGTGCAGACACGGTTCGGCGGCGGCCGCACGGACGCAATCACCGGCTCGATGCCACCCAGCTACAGGCCGGGCCCGGAACTGCGCCTTGTTCCCGCCGGCGGACAGCCGCACGGGCCGGAATACGATTTCTACATGGGGAAATTCGAAATAACGGCCGCCGACTTCGTTCGTTTCCTGAACGATGCGCAGGCAAACACGAACAACACACGCGGGGCCCACATGTGGTTCGACAATTCCGGCAACGCATGGTTCAACCCGGCCATGAAGCGCGAGGCCGACGAGTTGTTCACCATCGCCAACAGCCGTCTCATGTATGAGCCGGACTATCCTGCCGGGGCGCGATACTTCGTCACGCCGACCGTCCCCCCGTTCGGCGGCAGCTACTCGAACCATCCGGCATCGGGCATCTCATGGTATGGCGCCGTCAAGTACTGCAACTGGCTTACGATCGACGCCGGACGCGGCGAGGACGAACGCTGCTACTACGAGGGCACAAACCGTCTGGATTGGGCGCCGGTCACATCATCCCGCACCAACTGGGCAAACGGATCATTTTCCATGGCGGAGCGCGAGCTCTGGATAAGGAAGAAGGGGTACCGTCTGCCGATGGATAACTGCTACGGAAGGAAGAGCGCTCCAAACCCGTTCAACGAGTTTCTCAAAGCGGCGGCATGGACAGGCTCAACCAACTCATTGTACGGCTTCGGCCGGGTAACAGTGGAACCGGGCGACGCAAACTACCTCGATGACGAGTCGCGATCGTTCAACGATACGCTGCCCGTCGGCTTCTTCAACGGCAGCGACCACGGCGGCAAGTACCAGACAAGAACCAACGCCAACCAGTACGGAATCTACGATATCAGCGGAAGCGTGACCGAATGGTTGAGCGACCCGGGCTCGACGAACGGAAACGACCGCGCTTCGTACGGCGGCTCATGGATGTTCGATCCGCAGCCGCTCTCCGCAAGGCAGTATGTCGAACCGCATTTCACGGACCGGTTCCGGGGATTCCGCGTGATGACGACATACCCTGCCGAACAGTACACCGTCATAAGAATCCCCTACTACCTCTGCCTGAAAGGCTGCGGCCAGTCCAAAAAGGTTGCCGCGGAAGAGGAGAAGAAGGAAGAACAGGGCGAGGGTGTGAAGCCCGGGGAAGGCGATGTTGCCGCGGAAGGCAAGACGCTT
>VGWI01000225.1 GCA_016873655.1 Lentisphaerota bacterium | reverse complement strand
AAGGTATGCCGCGGCAAGCGAAAGAAGAATGGCTGCGCCCCCGCCGATTATCGCGGCATTGCACGGACTGGTCAGGGATGGATGCACGCCGACGCAATGCCAGGCGCCGACGGCGCCGAACCAGAAAGCGAAGAGCATGGCCGAGATACCGGCCACCCGCCAGAGAGATATGCTCTTCATCTTCATCGAGATGAACCCGCCGGCAATACGGCCTGAAGAAACGAGCCCGGCCGTCCCGCCGCACGGTTTTCGGGTACGGTATCGCTCCGCCGCGGGCCAACTCAAGCCTGAAGCCGGTCTTTCTTGCGCCGCCGCACGCCTGCGTCCGAACACGGGCACAGACCAATGTGCTTGCCACCGGAGGTCGGGCGCATGAAACTCCTTGGCGAACGGAGGACAAAGCCATGACCGATCCGTCCGCAACACCGCCCGAAGCCGAACCCGTTGTCTACACCGCGTCCGAGAAACCGCCGCCCGGCGACCCGGCATCCTTAAAGGCCAGGCGCGAGCTCGCGGCCATGGCCGGCGAATGGCTGGCGAGGTTCGTTTCGTGGAGCGCGCACTACCGCGGCTGCAGCGGATTGATCGACAAAGGGCTACAGCGCCTGCGCGATATCCTGCCGCCGCCGGCCTACGAGGAAACGGCGGGTATCGCGACGCGCGCCGCGCACGTTTCGGCGCTTGCGGCGCAGGCGCTGGCCGTGCTTTTCGGGATCGTGCTGGCCGCGAAGGCCTCAGACGCGGTTCATGTTGCCCAGGGCGCCGGCATCGTCCTGCTGATCACCGTGCTTCAGTACACCGCAAACCGTTTCCTCGGCGCGGGCCGCAGCCTTCTGCACGCGTCACAAGCCCGCCTTGGGTCGGCAGCTTTCACCGATTCGCTTGCGCTCCTAAGCGCGATCTCGGGCATTCTCGTCTTCCTCGGTTCGATCTATTCCGCTTCGGAAGCTCGTCAGTGGGGACCACTCTGGGCAGGACTGGGACTGCTCATCATCCTTGCCGCACTCGCCTGGATAGCGCTTTGTCCGGCCATCGCCGGTGCCCGGATCGCCGAAGGCATGAAGGCGGGCGAGGAGGCGATCGGAATCCTTTCCTTCCTGGCGCGAACGCTCGTGGCCGTCACCCCGATCGCCATGGGGGTCCTCGTCCCGTTCGGGACCGTGGGACTGGTCGCCGGCACCGTCTCGCTGCTAGACACCGGCAGCGAGGCGCTGGCGGTCGCCGCCCTGTACTCGGTATGCATCGGACTTGCTCTTCCGTTCCTGGCGTATCTCACCTTCATAGTCTACCAACTCCTGGCAGATGTCCTTTCCGCTGTTCTCTCCATTGCTTCACAACCGGGCCGCAGGGACTGAACACAGCCGGGCCGGGAGAAAGGCGGGGGACCTTGACGCATTCCCATTGGGTTCGTTCTGCGTCCTGCATGGGCGTTTCCGGCGAGTACCCGGCGACGCCTGCAACCGGAAAGGACCGTACCTTCCAGCCATGCGCCTCATCATCCGCCTCGCCCGTCTCCCGCCAGATGGCAGCCTCACCACTGCCCGCGTTCATCCGAAATCGAGGCCCCCATCGGGATCCGAGCCGGAATCGAGACATGACGGCGTTTTTTCCGCCTGAACCAACCCATCTCTCGACCCTCTATCATCCCCCCTGCGCAACCAGTTGCTCCTGCGGTCTTTACGCACCTGTCTTCAACTTCTCCCGGCTCGGCCGGCAGTGATGCAGGCCATCGCCGTTCGAGCAATGCGTTGATGGTGGGGAATCGGCAATTGACAGGGGGAAGGCGGCTGTTCTACGTTTCTGCCGCCTTTGGGCAAGACAGAGGGCGTTTCCGGCAGGGCCGGGCCGCTAGGTTCTTGGAAGGGAGCGTGATCCGAAACCGTGATACAGGTCAAAGTAAGGCGGGGCGAAGTTGTCGAGAAAG
>VGWI01000224.1 GCA_016873655.1 Lentisphaerota bacterium | reverse complement strand
GCGGCGCGGGCTGGCGCGGCCGATGTTGAGGCACCTGTTCAATGCCGCGCGGATGCCTGACGGAATGGTTCTGCTGCGGATTGCGCCGGCCGAACTGGAACGCGCGGCGCGGTCGCGCGGATTTGGTTTTGAACAGTTGCCGCGGAACCTGACGCCGTCGAAGAGGCGGTACACATGCATATTGAAGCGCGGGAAGGAAAACGGGGGAACTCCATGAACGAGCAGGCGGATCGACCCGTCTTGTCGGTCGTCGTGCCGGTGCACAACGAGGCCGAATGCTGCCCCGAAATGATCCGGCGGCTTTCCGCCGTCCTTGACGGGACCGGTTGCGCGAGCGAGGTGATTTTCGTGGACGACGCCAGCACGGACGCGACGTTTGAGATCATTGCCGCCGCCGCGCGGGTCGATTCCAGGATCAGGTGCATCGGCTTCTCGCGGAACATGGGGCACCAGGCGGCGCTGGCATGCGGGCTGGAATCAAGCCGCGGCGCGGCGGTGGTGACGATGGACGGCGACCTGCAGCATCCGCCGGAGCTTCTGCCGGAAATGCTGCGGCTCTGGCGGGAAGGTTTTGAAGTCGTCAATACCGTACGGCGCAGGGACGCGGATGTCGGTCTCCTGAAAGGCGCGGCGTCGCGGCTGTTCTACCGTGTCTTCAACAGCGTGTCCGATGTGAAGCTCACGCCGAACAGCTCAGACTTCAGATTGCTTGACCGCCGTTGCGTGGAAGCCCTTCTTTCCATGCGCGAGTACTTCAGGTTCTACCGCGGGCTGGTGGACTACATCGGGTTCAGGCAGACGGTGATCGAGTTCGACTGCCCGCGCCGTTTCGCGGGCGAACGCAGGTACACGTGGCGGAAATCGCTCAAGCTTGCGAGCAGCGGGTTGTTCTCGTTCTCGACGCTCGCGCTGAAGGCGCCGTTCTTTCTCGGGCTGCTCGTGCTTGCGGTGGTAACGGCCTACGGCGCGGTCAGCGCCGTGCTGATCGCCACGGGCGTCCTCAAGGCGATGCCGGGCTGGGCATCGATTGTCGTGATACTGCTGCTCACGTTCGGTGTGCAGCTTGTTTTCATGGGGATCATTGGGCTGTATCTTGCGAAGATATTCCTCGAGGTGAAGGCGCGCCCGCTCTACTTCGTGCGGCGCAGCGCGGGTTTCGGGGACAAGCCCGCGGGCGGCTGAGGGATGGCCGGTTTGCCGCGGCGAACCGAACGCATTCAGGAGGGGCGAATGAAAAGGTTGCGGTATCTAGCGTCGCTTGCGCTGGTCATGTCGTGTGGCGTCGGGTGTTCCTGCCTTTACTACGGGGCGATGGAGAAGGTCGGTGTTCCGAAACGCGAGATACTCGTTTCCAGGGTAAAAGGTGCGCGCGATTCCCAGCAGGCGGCGAAGAAGGAGTTTGCCGACGCGCTCCAGGAGTTCCGAAGCGTTGTCAGCTTGCGCGGCGGCGATCTGGAGACGCAGTACGACAAGCTGAACTCCGCGCTGAACAGGAGCGAATCGCGCGCCGCCGATGTGCGGGAGAGGATAGACTCGGTCGAGTCCGTATCCAGGGCGCTCTTCAGGGAGTGGAGCGCGGAGCTGAGGCAGTACACCAATCCGGAACTGAAGCGCAGCAGCAGGCTCCGGCTTGACGAGGCCCGTTCGCGTTACGACGCGCTGATGGCGGCCATGCGGCAGGCGGAATCGCGGCTCGATCCGGTTCTAAGGCCGATGCGTGACCAGGTTCTGTTTCTGAAGCACAACCTGAACGCGAAGGCGATAGGGGCGCTCACCGAGGAAGTCGCTTCGATCCAGATGCGCGTTGACGACCTTGTGAAGGATATGGAGGCCTCGATCAGGGAAGCTGACGCCTTCATAGCGGCGCTGGATGCCTCGCGCTGAAAGTGGCGGCAGTCAGACCTGAATGACGGTCAGGCCCGCAGCGCG
>VGWI01000223.1 GCA_016873655.1 Lentisphaerota bacterium | reverse complement strand
CGGCCCGCACGGCGCCGAACTCGAATGAGTCGCCGTCCTTGACCGGTTTGTGCGGGAATCCCGCCGCCGTGGCCTCGTTCATGATGATTTCGGCGCCGGTCGCCTTCGCCAGTTCCATGTGGCCGGACACGAAATCGGCATGAGAATGGGTAAGGTAAACCCGGGTTATCTTCACTCCGAGTTCCTGTGCATCCTTCAGGTAGCGGCTGACGTCGCGTGCGGGATCAACGATCATCGCCTCCCCGCCGCTGGCCACGAGGTAAGAGTAGTGCGAAAGCACGGCCAGGTTGTACTGGCGGAAAACGTAGTCCGCCGTCTTCTGCCCGGTCTCGGCGACCGCCTGCAGAGTGGCCGCCTCGTCGCCGTGGGTGGCGGCCTCTGCATCGCCGGGCAATCCCCCGGCGCTGCAATGCCCGGCCGCGGCCAGCATCTGGATCGCAACGATCATACCTGACAGAAGCTTCTTCATCCTGGCCCCCTTCAACTTTCGGGTCTGGCGCCGACCCTGAACCTATTTGATGCAATGTCTACTACTCATTACACACAAAGATCAAGAGTCTCGTGAAGATGGAACTCGAAGCGCGGACGTGATGGGGCGGTAGAGTCGCGTCAGCGGAGTGACATCGCGGCAAACGCGGTGGCGCATACGGGCCCGCCGGGCAGGTCCCATGGCCCCTTCCCCGCCCACCTCCCACGGTCCGGACCGTCCGGCTGCACACGCGCCAGGAGGCCGTCCCTCAGACTGCGCCGGGCCGAATCGGACTTGTCATCGCCGGCAAGCGCGAGCGCCTCGACGGCGAAATAGCCAAGGTAGAAATCGGAAGAGCCTGCACCGCCGACAGCATTCTTGCGCACCGACACCTTCATCTCCCGCAAGACGGGATCCGAAGGGTCGAAGCGCCCTTTCAACATGCAAACAAGCCCCGCCGCCGTCAGGGCGGCGCTGGCCACACTGCCGGTCTCGGGATCGTCGTAAGACAGGAGTCCCTGCCCGCCTACAGACCCGTGCAGAACCGAAAGCCCGCGATATATCTGCCGAGCGTTGTCGGCCATTCCTGTCTCGCGCGCCCGGAGCAGGGCCAGCAGCGGCCAGATGGTCGCAGACACGTTCACTCCGCTGCCGGAGCCGATGTAGGCCCATCCGCCCGCCGCGTTCTGTGACCCGGCTATGTAGGCGATCCCCCGCATGGCCGAGGCCCGCCACACCGCGTTCGTGCAGGCCGCCGCCGCCTCAACCATCGCCAGCGAGGCCAGGCCGTGGTTGTATGTGCCGCCGGCAAATGACGGGCCAAACAGGCCGTCAGCATCCTGGCGCGAGACCAGGTAGTCAGCCGCCCGCGTGACCGTGGCCCTCTTGCCGGCCGCTTCCGCCGTATCGTCGGCAGTCAGGAGCGACAGCATCGCCGCCGCTGTCACGCCCACGTCATAGACCACGCTTCCGGCCGGCCAGCTCCCATCATCCCTCTGAGCCGCGCAAAGCCAGTCGGAAACACAACGGACTCTGTCGGCAGGAATTCCGCATGCAACAGCTCCGGCCGGCCGGGGCCCCGCCGTATCCCTCCGCAACGCGAACAGGGCCAGCCCCACCCCGATCGCGAGCCCCGCCGCACACGCACCTATGCGAACAGCAAACGGCATTCGCAGCATAACCGGGCGCCGCCTCTCACGCTCGATGCCGGCCATCACCCGGGCGGCGAAACCCGGACGGCACTCCGGCCCCGCCACCGTGCGCAACTCTCCCGCAATCCGCCGGTACGATCCCGCCGCTTCGCGGCATTCGGCGCATTCGCGCATGTGAGCGGAGTAAGCCCCTGCGCGTTCATCCGTCATTTCCCCAAGACAGAACTCCGCCGCTTCGTTCGAGCGTGAGCACACGGGCGCTACACCGTCTTCCCGGCCTCTGTCATTCGCCTTCATCCAAAGCCTCTCTCATCCGCGCCAGCGCA
>VGWI01000222.1 GCA_016873655.1 Lentisphaerota bacterium | reverse complement strand
TGCCGTTGTCGTCCAGTACCACCGGCTGCACGCCGAAGAACGGGCGCGACGCGCTGCCGGGCTTCAGGTTGTGAGCGCCGGGCAGGGGGGTGATGAGGATGCCGCCGGTTTCGGTCTGCCACCACGTGTCCACCACCGGGGTCTTTCCGTGGCCGACGTGATTGCGGTACCACAGCCAGACTTCCGGGTTGATCGGCTCGCCCACGCTGCCGAGGAGCTTCAAGCTGGAAAGATTGCGCTTTGTGATGTGCTCCTCGCCCTCGCGCATGAGAGCGCGAATGGCGGTGGGGGCGGTGTAGAACTGGGTGACCTTGTACTTGTCGACGACATCCCAGAACCGGCCCGCATCCGGGTAAACCGGGACGCCTTCGAACATGATCGTCTTGGCGCCGTTCGCGAGAGGTCCGTAGAGGATGTAGGTGTGGCCGGTGACCCAGCCGATATCGGCCGTGCACCACCAGACGTCGCCCTCGTGGTAGTCGAAAATATGCTTGAACGTGGTTGCGGCGTAGACCATGTAGCCGCCCGTCGTGTGGAGCACGCCCTTCGGCTTGCCGGTGGAGCCTGACGTGTAGAGGATGAACAGCGGGTCTTCGGCATCCATCCATTCCGGCTCGCACACGGGCGAAGCCTTGGCCATGGCTTCCTCGTACCAGAGATCGCGCCCGGCGGTCATCGGGACTTCACGGCCGGTCCGCTTGACGACGACGACCTTCTCGATGCTCGGGCACTGGGCGACCGCCTTGTCGGCGTTCGTCTTCATCGGAATGTCGTTCTTCGGACCGCGGAGGGCGGTGTCCTGCGTGATGAGAACCTTGCAGGTCGAGTCCTGGATGCGGTCGCGCAGGGAGTCAGGGCTGAAGGCGCCGAACACGACCGAGTGGATCGCGCCAATGCGCGCGCTGGCAAGGCACGCAACCGCGGCCTGCGGGATCATCTGCAGGTAGATGCAGACCCTGTCGCCCTTCTTCACGCCGAGGCCCTTGAGGACGTTGGCGAACTTGCACACTTCCTCGTGAAGCTGCTTGTAGGTGAGGGTGCTCTGGGTGCCGGGCTCGTTGCCTTCCCAGATGATGGCTGTCTGGTTGCCGCGCTTCTCAAGGTGACGGTCGAGGCAGTTGACGGTGATATTCGTCTTGCCTCCGACGAACCACTTGATCGAGACGGGCGGCAGGAACGTCCAGTCCCTTACCTTCGTCCACTTCTGTTTCCACACGAACTGCTCGGCGATCTCGCCCCAGAAACCGTCCGGGTCCTTGATGGAACGGTCGTACATTTTCCGATACGCGTCCATCGACGGGATGTGCGCGCGCGCCGCGAAATCGGCGGGGGGTGGGATGACTTTGGCTTGGGTGCTCGGCTTCTGTTCAGACATATGCGGCTCCTGTTGCTTGCTTACCTGCCCCGGTTTGACCCGGGTACGAAAAAAACGCGCAAAGAATACCCACCCCGACAGGCGCATGCAAGCGTTGAATCGTAACGGATTGTCGTATTTGCCGGTTGGGGCATGTAATCGTTGATTCGTGATAACGGATTGTCGGTTCGCGGCCAGAAGAAGTACGACTGCTGGAAGCCGGAACGGGCGGGGAACGAGGCCGGTCAGTTGCCCTTGCTCGGATGGTCCAGGCGCTTGAGTTCGTCCCTGATACGGGCGGCTTCCTCGAAGTTCTCCGTCTCTATGGCCTTCTGCAGTGCACGCTTGAGAAGCTCGGTTGGCGTCGTGTTCGGCTTGTCATCCCGGTTCTGAGCGTCACCGCGCTGATCGGCGCCGCGGGCGGAGTCGGGCAGCATCTGGCCGGCCTGATCCATCACATTCTCGGAGACGAAGATCGGCGCCGAAGATCGAAGCGCCAGGGCGATGCCGTCGCTCGGGCGCGCGTCGATGGTCATCTCCGCCCCGTCATGTTCCAGCACGAGGTTGGCAAAGAATGTGCCTTCCTTCAGGTCGTGGATGTCGACGCGCTTCAGCCTGCATTCGAG
>VGWI01000221.1 GCA_016873655.1 Lentisphaerota bacterium | reverse complement strand
CAGCGCGGGGCTGTTCGTCCCGATCCGCACAGAGACGGCCGCGGATGGCGAGGCCGAACCGGAAACCCATACCTGGCCGGGAACGGTGCGCGAGAGATACTGGTTCAAGCCGTTCGACTCGTATGCTTCCACCTGTGTGCGCTGACCCGCGAAGTTCAGCGCGCTGACGCGGTTGCCGATCGTGTCGTACGAGTACTGGAACTGGGCACCGCCGACAGGGATCCCGTCAGAGAACCGCTTTCTGGCGCTGGTCAGTTGTCCCATATCGTCGTACCCGTACAGCCACGCGCTGCCGTCCGCGAGCCGGTTGGTCGTAGGTGCCGAGTGGGGGTCACGTCTGGACATACGACAAACCGGCGGGCATCCGTCATGATCAAGAAGAAGATGGAACTTCAATGCGCCCTTCGCCTGACGGTACTTGACCCAGTCGAACATGCTCGCACACAACTCGATCAAGGCAATTGTCGTATGTCCAGATGTGACCCCATATGCCGCCAGGCATGCTTTGTGACCCCATATGCCTTTGGTCGTGGTGCTTTGTGCCTGGTCCATCGTGACTTTCGAGAACCGGCGGCCCATGTGGTCGTAACGGGTCGTGTGTTGAGTCAAGTGCACAAGGCTACGGTGCGAGTTGTTCTGTGCCCGTGATGTTGCGCTCTGGCTCGGAAGTCGGCGAGGTGACCAACTTCAGGTACTTCGGATCGGGCTCCAGGATGTAGAACGTGTAAGGATTCCGGCCCGCCTCGCGCACATTGCGGGAGAGATGCCTGAGATCCACCTCGCGCCCTTGCCACTGGCCGGACTGAATCATAGCCATTGGAAGCAGACTAGCGCCATCTTCGGGGTGTTGACGATAAACCACACGCTCCAACCGCATCACCGTACCGGAAGGAACAAGGCCCTCCGATGCGGTTGTTACACTGCGGGCAACTTTGATTGTGCCCGCCGCAGTGCTGAGAACGCCAAACTCCGTCACAGCCACGTCAGACAATAGGATGTATGAAACGTCCTTCGCATGGCCGCCACGCAATTCCGGCTCTTCGGTCACGTCCTTCGTAACTATGCAGCCGGCCACCACTAGCAGGGTTGCCACGCAGCAGACAACTTTCCCCATGTTGCTTGTCGCCTGATAACAGTGTCTCATCCAGACACCCTCCTACTCACATTCTGCCCAATCTGGTGAGACGACGAAGCCATCAGGTAGTCCGACGCGTTGGAAGTACTGCCGGTAATGAGCGTGTGGATGCCCCGGCACCTCGCTGTCCGGAATCTGTATCTCGTTGTAGAACCAGTTTCGCGGGGAGAGGTCAGGAACCCGGTCGCCTCCGCTGTTCACGTTCCCCACAAAACCGAATTCGGGACAGGGAAGCATCACTGGTCGATATCCAGGTATTCTTGTTTAGGGACAAGAGTCTGCCGTGAAAACACGTCAGACTCCTTGGATGGTGTCAGAAGAAACTCTATGTGGTACAGATGTTCGTTAGTGGCGTCTTGTCGCCGTGCCAGAATCTCGTCAAAAAGACCCGCCTCTCGGTTGTGTCCCTCAATGATGCGCTCAACTCTGAGCCTTGTACCCTTTGGAATGACACCCTCTATGTTCGCTCGTCTGCCGAATCCATAACAGCGGATTGGCCTGCCGAGGAAGTCATCTGTTCGAAGCGGTGTCACTTGACGGTCACCAGGGTAGTACAGGTACCGCGCACGCAAACCTTTGTCCACGATGACAAAGAGGGGTGTCTTGACCCTAATATCAGCATCCTGAATCAATCTGTATCTTGGCAACCTCTGGTCTGTCACATCGTGTCGCAATTCCATGCATGAACAGAACAGCACGCTGACCGCCAGGAATGGGAGTGAAACACGGAATCGCATATTGATCTCCTAGTACTGCCAGTTGTAGAAGGAAGCCCAAGAATGATCGTTGCCGGAGACCGGGCGAAGGGTGTCAGAACCGCTTTCCGTTCTGATGATCTCCACTTCGCCGCCTGAAAGGAGAAAAGGAATCCCAAAAAGCTTCAGTGG
>VGWI01000220.1 GCA_016873655.1 Lentisphaerota bacterium | reverse complement strand
CTTCCGCCGGGCGCGCTCGACGGAATAACCGTTCTCCCGGGGCCCGGGTCCGCCCTCTTCGGCCCCATCGCCCTCGGCGGGGTTGTTGATCTCTCCACGCGCAAGCCGGCTCCGGGCAGCGGGTATTTCAGCCTGGCCGGCGGCGATTTCGGCACGGTGAGGTCGGAGCTCGCCTGCGACGCTGGCACCGCCAATGCGGCGGTCTCTGTTTCGGCCTGGGGCGCAGACTCGGACGGTTTCATGGAAGGTGCCGACTACTCGCTCTGGGGGTTCTGGATTTCTTCGCTGGCCGACGCAGATGGACTCCGGCTCCGCCTCTCGGCCGGGCACGTGGACAAGGATTTCGGAGCGCAGGATTTCTACGCAGCCTATCCATCCCGCGAGAGGACGGCGACAACGGTGATTGACGCGGCACCGGAAATCAGGATCGGCGAATGGTCGCTGAAGGCGCTGGCCCGGTTCCGCGGTCACGACGACACGTTTGTCCTGATCGAGGACGACCCCGATTTCTACCGCAACGACCATACGTCGGAATCGCTGCTCGGACGTGTGGTTCTTTCCTCGCCGTCCACACGGTTCGGAACAGCCGCCATCGGCGTCGAAAGCGTCAATTCCTCGCTCGAAAGCTCAAACATGGGGAATCGCGACTCGGCAACCACCTCCCTCTTCATCCACCACCGGATGGAGCCCAACACCCGGTGGACGGTCGAGGCGGGACTGCGGTCGGACGATCACACGCGCTGGGGAGCCGTGCTGTCACCTTCGGCCGGCGTATCATGGCGGCCGGACGCTCCTCTCGCCTTCCGGGCCTCGGTGGCGCGCGGGTTCCGCCCGCCCGGCTTCACCGAACTGTACTACACCGACCCGCGCAACATCGGGAACCCCGATCTCGACCCCGAAAACGCGTGGGGCGGTGAAGCGGCGGTTGATATCAATCCCCTGTCCCGGCTTCGCGCGAGTCTCGCCGTGTTCGGACGGCAGCAGACGGATCTGATAGACTGGGTGCGCGCCGCGCCGGCGGACCCCTGGGAAGCCCGCAACATCGGCGAGTCATCCGTCACCGGCGCGGAGCTCGGGATCGAAGGCGACGCCGGCCCGCTGCGCCTGCGCGCGGACTATCGCCGCACCGAGATAGACGCCGAGGACTACGGACTGGAATCGAAGTACGCCCTGAACGCGCCGCGCGACGATATCGGCGCCTCGGCGGTCTACACGCACACGGCGGGGTTCGAGGCCGGCATTTCGGCCCGCTGGCGCGAAGCGCCGGATGCCGACGGCTACTGTCTTGTGTCCGCGCGCGCCGCGCAGCGCATCGGACGCTTCACGGTCTTCGCGGGCGGACGGAATCTGCTGAACGAACAGTACGAGGAGATACCGGGCGTTCCGACGCCCGGAAGATACCTGGAGGCAGGAGTGGAGACGCGCTGGTAGCGTCAGGCTGACGGAATGAGCAAATGGTTTGAGGACAACAAACGCCGCATGAAATGCCGAGCACAAGAGGAGACATCGGTATGAGCAAATGGTTTGAGGACAACTCGCTCTCGATTGGAAACACGCCGCTGGTGAAGATCAGGCGCGTCGCGGGAACAGACGCGCTGGTACTCGGAAAAATCGAAGGCCGGAACCCGGCATACTCGGTGAAATGCCGCATCGGCGCCGCGATGATCTGGGACGCTGAAAAACGCGGTGCGCTGAAAACCGGCATGGAGATAATCGAGCCAACCAGCGGAAACACCGGTATCGCGCTCGCATTCGTCGGCGCGTCGCGCGGATACAAGGTGACACTGACGATGCCGGAGACCATGAGCCTTGAACGACGCAAGGTCCTGAAGGCGCTCGGCGCCAACATCGTTCTCACCGAGGGCGCAAAGGGCATGCGCGGGGCGATCGAAATGGCCGAACGTCTGGCGCAGGAGGACCCGGAACGGTACTTCATTCCACAGCAGTTCAAGAACCCGGCAAACCCGGCAATTCACGAAAGCACGACCGGGCCCGAGATATGGGAAGCAACCGGCGGCGGGATCGACGTGCTGGTGGCG
>VGWI01000219.1 GCA_016873655.1 Lentisphaerota bacterium | reverse complement strand
CGCGCTTGTGATATCCGAGATGGAGCGGGAGATGATCGAGGCGGCCGACGCGCTCGAATACGAGAGAGCGGCCCATCTCAGGGACCAGATCGCAGAGCTGCGCAACGGGACCGGCATGGACGGCTACGCAGGCCGCGGAACAGGGCCGCGGCCTGCCGGCGCCCGAAGCAGGAAGAAGCCTGTTACTGGCGCCCGGGCTGGCCGTAGTACGCGGTCGAGCCGTGGCGGCGGCTGAAATGCTTCGCCGCAACGTGTTGCGACAACAGCGGAGTATCCGCTTTCAGTGCGAGGGCCGTGGCTGCCATGGCGGCTATTTCCTCCAGAGCGATGCTGTTTGCCACCGCCGCGCCAGCCGACGGGCCCCATGTGAACGGGCCGTGCTGGCGGACCAGGATGCCGGGGCATGTTGACGGATCGAGCATGCTCATACGTTCCACGATGGCGGTGCCGGTTGCCTGTTCGTAATCAGCCTGTACTTCGGCGGCCCTGAGCGCGCGGGTGACGGGCACGGGTCCCTGGAAGACATCTGCGTGTGTCGTTCCCAGGCACGGTATTTCGAGACATGCCTGCGCGAAGGATGTGGCGTAGCGGCTGTGCGTATGCGCGATCCCCCCGATAGCGCCAAACTGGCGGTAAAGCGCTGCGTGGATGGGGGTGTCGGATGAAGGCCGGAGCAACCCGTGCTTCACGTGGCAATCGAGGTCCACGAGCACGATGTCTTCGGGGCGCATCTGTTCGTACGGGATGCCGCTCGGCTTGATGCCGATGAGGCCGGAATCACGGTCAATGCCGCTGACGTTTCCCCATGTCAGCACAGTCAATCCCGAGCGTTTCAGCATCATGTTGGCTTCGTATACAGACTCTCTCAAGTGAACGAGATCAGCTTCCATGTTAATTCCCTCCGGCGTCTGACTATGCCCGCGTTCTGCTTCGCAGTTCCAGCAACTTCTTCATAACATGTCGCAGAGATCCGCTTTCCCTTGCAGTGCCGAACGTGTCGTGCAGTTCGGAGTACAGGGCGTATATCTGCGAGTACACGGCGGCCCGATCACTGTCCGGCGTGAATGTTTCGCCGCGTCTTCCGCACAGGATCTTCTGCGCTTCCTCGGCGGACGCGTATCCCCCGGCATCCCTGCCGGCGGCCACGGCGCCGAAGATGGCCGCGCCGAGCGCGCATGTCTGATCGCTGCGCGAAACGGTGAGGGGCATGTTCAGCACGTCGGCATAGACCTGAAGCAGCATAGGGCTCTTTGACGCGAGCCCGCCGCAGACGGTGACTTCATGGACAGGCACGTCGTATTCCCCGATACGGCGGATGATCGTGAGTGCGCCGAAGGCGGTGGCCTCGATCAGCGCCTTGAATATCTCTGCGGCGGTTGTGTGGAGCGTCTGGCCCATGATCAGTCCGGTCAGGAGCGGGTCCACGAGAACCGTGCGGTTCCCGTTGTTCCAGTCCAGCGCAAGCAGCCCGTGTTCGCCCGGCGCCAGCCCGGCGGCTTCCCGCTGGAGCGCAGCGAACTTCTCGTCCTTCGTCTTTCCGTAGCGTTCGGGAGTGAGATGCTCCACCAGCCAGAGGAAGATGTCGCCCACGGCCGACTGGCCCGCTTCGATCGCCCACTGTCCGGGGAGAATGGAACCCTTGACTATCCCGCAGACGCCCGGAATGTCCGCCAGTGTGCGGTCGGCGTTCACGACTATCATGTCGCAACTGCTGGTCCCCAGGATCTTGACCAGGCGGCCTTCGGCGATGCCGGCGCCCACGGCGCCCATGTGCGCGTCGAACGCGCCGACGGCGACCGTGATGCCTTCGCGAAGCCCGAGCCTCGTCGCCCACTCTCTGCATAGAGTGCCTGCCGGCATGTCCGACGAGACGGCCTTTGTGTACAGGCGGTCGCGCAGTCCGGCCAGGGCTGGGTCAAGCTTCGACAGGAACCCGGCGTCCGGAAGCCCGCCCCACGAGTCGGAATACATTGCCTTGTGGCCCGCCGCGCAGACGCTCCGCAGCACTCTTGAGGGATCGGTTATTCCGCAGAGCGCCGCCGGGACGAAATCGCAGCATTCGAC
>VGWI01000218.1 GCA_016873655.1 Lentisphaerota bacterium | reverse complement strand
CCCACGCCGCACGAGGCCCGCGGTTGAGCCGGGCCAGACCGTGACGCACCATTATCCGGTTCTCTCCCGTGAGCGGCGCCACGTCGGCTATCGTTCCGACTGCAACAAGGTCGAGATGGTCCCGCAGGTCCGGCAGACAGCCGTCCGGCATGCCCGACTCTTTCCACATCTTCAGGAGCGCGTGACAGACCTTGAATGCCACACCGACGCCCGCCAGCTCCGCCATCGGTTCCGGCGCGCCAAGCTTCGGATTCACGCACGCCGCGGCCGGCGGCAGGCAACCGCCGGGCTGATGATGGTCAGTCACTACCACGGTCACGCCGCACGCAACCGCCTGCCCCACCACATCGACTGCGGAAATGCCGCAGTCAACCGTAACGAGCAGATCCGGGCTGCACTCGGCGAGACACCTTTCCAGCGCACCCGTGGTAAGCCCGTAGCCGTCAGCATGCCGCACCGGCAGAAATGTGCCCACGTCCCCGCCCAGGGCGCGCAGAACCTGCGCCATAAGAGCGGTTGCGGTCAGGCCGTCGGCATCGTAGTCGCCAAACACGCATATGCGACTCCGCTTCACAACAGCATCCATAAGGAGTCCGGCCGCCTCACGCGCGCCGTGCAGCAGGCACGGGTCGCCCATGCAGGCAAGCCTGGGATTCAGAAATGCGGCAGCTTCAGCGGGATCGGTGATGCCGCGGCCCGAAAGGATGCCGGCGACCGGCATCGAGATTCCAAGCTCCGATGACAGCCTTGCGGCAGCAGCCGGATCCGACCCGGCGTCGACCCACACGGTATCGGGGGTCACGCCGGACGGTCCGCTGTTCCGCGCCGACGGCATTTTACTTCGACGAGAATTCGGGCGTCTTTCCCCGGTGCCACAGCAGCGCCACGGGGGTGGCGATGTAGATGGTCGAATACGTGCCGGCTATCAGGCCTATGAACAGCGCCAGCGCGAAGTCGTTGATTGCCCCGCCGCCGAACACCAGCAGCATCACAACCGTGATCAGCGTGGTCAGCGTGGTCAGCACCGTCCGGCTCAGGGTCTGGTTGACGCTCAGGTTGCAGATCTCGGTGAATGTGCCCTGTTTCTTCAATTTGACGTTTTCGCGTATCCGGTCAAACAGCACGATGGTGTCGTTCACGGAGTAGCCGACGATCGTGAGCAGGGCCGCGACCGTCGTAAGGCTCATCTGCCTGCCGCACAGAACGAATACGCCGGCAGTGACCAGAACGTCGTGCGCAAGGGCCGCGATCGCGCCCAGCGCAAAGCCGAACTCGAACCGCCAGGATATGTAGACGATTATCCCGATGAGCGCGAGGATGATGGACCACGCAGCCCTGGACTTGAGCTCTGAACCGACCTGCGCGCCCACCTCGTCTTCGGAAACAACGCTGAAATTGGCTTCGGGGAACCCGTTCGTCAGCGCGCCGCGCACCGCGGAGATCGGGTGCTCGCCGCCCACCGGGTCGCCGCCCGTCTTCACGTGCAGATACTTGTCTTCGCCCTTCTCCACCTCTTTCTGATACTGGATGTGCGCTTCTTTCAACTGTGCCGCATCAAGCACCTTGCGGACCTGGTCAACAGGCACCCGCCTGCCTTCCTCGAACGTGAACGTCACCGAGGAACCGCCGGTGAAATCCACGCCGAAAATCCGCCCCGGCTTCGCGTTCGCCCAGTACCCCAGGTACGCCCATGAGACGACTATTATGGCGGCGGAGAGGGCCGTGGCGCCCTTCCAGTGCCTGAGAAAATCGAAGTGCGGCTGCTTCACGATCTGCAGCATCCGGAACTCCTTCGCCTGCGAATGCCGGGCGAACAGACCGAACACCAGCTTGGAGACAACCAGCGCGGTGTACATGCTCACGATGATGCCGGCGGAAAGGGTCACGGCAAACCCCCGCACGGGGCCGGAGCCGAAGATGAACAGTATGACAGCCGTGAGCAGGGTCGTGATGTTCGAATCGAAGATCGTGATGAAGGCGCGATCGAATCCCGCCTGCACCGCGCTCCAGAGGCGCTTGCCCGTGCCGGATTCCTCACGCATCCGCTCGAATATAAGCACGTTGGCGTCAAC
>VGWI01000217.1 GCA_016873655.1 Lentisphaerota bacterium | reverse complement strand
CGTCGTGCCGCTCAGCGCAGCGGGCCATGCCGCAAGCCTGTTCCGGTCAAGATTGAGGTAGCGAAGCCCATCCATGCCCGACATTGCGTCCGGCAGAACCGCGAGCTTGTTGCCGTCGAGATAAAGCTGGCGCAGTTCCGTCAATTGCGCGACGGCCCCCGGCACAATCTCTATTCCCGTTTCTCCCAGGTCAAGATGCGAGAGGCTCTTTAGAGACCCCACTTCCGCCGGCACACTGCCCAGCGCATTCCCGCGCAGGGTCAGCCTGCGCAAGTTCGGAAGCCCGGCAACTCCGGCCGGCCACGCCGTCAACCCCGCGTCGTGCAGGTGCAGCCACTCGACCGCTTCCGGGATCTTCAGCGCTTCTTCCACGCTCGTTGCCTTCTCGAGACGGTCAGGCGCCTCCCCGGGCATGCAGCCGGAAAACAGCAGCGCAAAAGCCGCGAATACGAATGATGCCGTCGACCGGCCCGGGAAAAGGCTCATTTTACCCCTGTATGCCGCCTCGCCGCATGATGCGGAACGGGCGTTTGAGCGGCAATAATACGCTTGCCTTCCATTCAGATCAATCACTACGATGCGCCGTATGAATACAAGACTTCTTTCCGCCGTTGCCGCCGTGATCGCCACGTGTTTCTGCTGTTCACTCCATGCAGTCCCGGTCGGCAACAGCAATTCTGAGATCGACTACATGATTTCAGGCCAGTCCCTGCACAACTGGGCGTTCGGAATCTACGGCGAGAGCTGGACAAGAGAAGTCGATGTCGGTGGAGCGGATCTCGACATGGAACATTCCCGCGTCATGGCGTACGCAGGCTATGACATCCTCCCGGGCGTCACGTTCTACGTGACCGGCGGCATGGGAATCTCCGACATAGACGACCAGGGCGCGGCCGACGGGGAAGCAGAGTACGGCGCCGGACTGAATTTCAATCTGTTCGACCACGAAATACTCGATCCGACGGTTTTTGATGACCGGATACGCATCAACGGCTGCGTGCAGGGAACCTACGGATCCACCGAATACGATCCGGAAAACGGCGAACTGAGCGAGCTCAAATGGCAGGAAGTCTACGCGTCCCTTACGCTCGCGGTCGTCAATGACTGCGCGGGCAACAAGTTCTTCGCGCCGATGAGCATCTCTCTGTTCGTCGGACCCGTCTATTCCGCGTTCCTGGGCGGCGACGTGGAAACGGACAGGAACTTCGGAGTGACCGCCGGCATGGAGGTGTTCTGCTCCTTGAATGCCACTCTAACTGCCGGAGTGCTTTCCTTCGGCGAGGACATCGGCTACACGGCGGGACTGCACCTGCGGTTCTAGCCGCCCGGTCTGGCCATGCCGGCTTATCAGATCACGCCCCGACCCGCACGCGTCCTTCCGACCTCGCTCCTTGCCGCAATCTTCCTGGCCGCAGCGGCCGCGGAAGCGGCGGTTGACGTGATTGAGGTGATGGGAAAGGTGCGTCACGAGGGACTCTTCCAGCAGTATGATTCGAGCCGTTTCATCTTCAAGACCCGGGACGACAAGCTGCTGCGCCAGATGCGCACCTCGGTCACCAGCCTCGAACTCGATCCGCCGCCGTCGGTGAGCGTGGAACTGAAAGGCGGGAAGGACTCCCCGACCGGCCTGCGGTTCAAGTCGTATTCCTCCGGAACGTTCACGTTCGACCAGAACGGCCGTCCTTTCACCGTGCCCGAGACTCGAGTCGCCTCGATCCAGGTCTGGGAATCGGTCCGTATGCTGGATCCCGAACAACCTGCCCCTTCCGCCGCTGCGGCCGATCCGGGCTCAGAGCCGCTCGAATCCAGTTTCAAACTCGGCGCCGTGAACATTATTCACTTCCACAAGGCTGATGTCGTATCCAGCGTGCGACAGGGCAACTATCTTCAGGAAGTGGCGGCGAAATCGCGCGACAGGGTCAACGTCATACGCGTCGAAGTGACCGGGTGGATTACCCCGATAGCCGTTGAGTACGGAATCACCTCGGCCCCGCAGTTCTGGTTTTACGGCCGCAGCGGCCGTCTTTCGGACAAACTGGTGGACAGGTTCACGGACCAGGATATTGACCGTGCATTGGAGAAGGCCGCCCGGTTCTGAACCGGCGCGCCGGCGAACATGCAAGACGGAGACCACGTGATGAAGGTGCTATTCTGCCGAATTGTTTCCCCTGCGCTGGCTTCTCTTCTCGCCATCGCGGCACATGCCGTGCCGCCGGTGGACGAC
>VGWI01000216.1 GCA_016873655.1 Lentisphaerota bacterium | reverse complement strand
CCGGCCGGGCGGTGAACGGCAACTTCGCCCTGATCGAGTTTACCGTGGGTGCAGCACCGCTTGGGAAGGCCGCGGAAACAGTCCGGGTTCCATTGCAGAATGCGAAAGCGGACTTCTTCTCGGAAAAGTATGGCGGGTGGCCGGTGAAGGCCGCCATTGACGAGAACCCCAAAACCGGCTGGGGGATCGATCCGGCCGAGGGCGCACCCCATGTGGCGATATTCGAGACGGGGAAGCCGGTTGGCTTCGCGGACGGCACGATTCTGACGTTTACCCTGACTCAGGGACCCAGGGAGCACAGCATCGGGCGGTTCCGGTTGTCGGTGACGGTGGCCCAGCCGCCGATACCCGTTCCTTCCGTGCCGGTTCGCGTGATCAGCGGCCTCCTTCCCCCGGCGGCAAAGGGCGGTACACTGGTGGCGGTGGCGCCGGCGTTTATGTCGGGCAAACTGGATGCGATCCTTGATGCCAATCCGGTGTCGAGTGTGCAGGTATGGAGTGAGCGGGCCTTCTGGCACGCCACGTGGCAGGCATGGCGCATTCCGGTTGGCCCTTCGCCCGAACCGCGGAAGGTGGAACTGGCGTTCCAGGGCAAAGACGGCAGAGTCGAAGCGGCCACTTGGAAGCTGGTGTTCATCCCGGGAAGGAGTAGACGATGGCCATGACAGAGCAAGAGACGACCTACCCGGACGGGCGACCGTCCGCGAAACTCAGGATGGACGCGCGCGACCAAGGCGTGGTTCTGCGGCACGGCGACGGGCCGGACCGGTGCGACATGCTCGGCGCGCGTGAAGCGCTGATCTTTGAAGAGAACGGCGTCTATCACCTCTTCTATGACGGCGCCGGCCCAAGAGGCTGGCTGGCCTGTCAGGCCGTCAGCCGGGATCTGAAGACCTGGGAGAAGAGGGGTCCCGTTCTGGACTTCGGGAAACCCGGCGAATCGGATTCCGCCTCGGCAATTTCCCCGTGGGTGTATTTCGACGGTCAGAACTGGCACATGTTCTATGTCGCCACGCCCAACAGCACGCCCGCTCCCGACTTGATCCCCGCCTTCCCGTATTTGACGATGAAGGCGCGGAGCAAGCGGCTCGCCGGACCGTGGGTCAAACAGCCGGAAGTCATTCCTTTCCGGACAAAGCCGGGAACCTACTACGCCGAGACAGCGAGTTCGGGGCACATTGTCAAACAGGGCGATGAATACCTGATGTTCTTCAGCGCCTCGATGAAGCGTACGCTCGGCATCGCGCGCACGCGGGACCTCGATGGCCCGTGGGCGGTTGATCCGCAGCCCATTGTTTCGCCGGAGGAGCAGATCGAGAATTCATCGCTGTACTTCGAGCCGTCCAACCGGACGTGGTTCCTGTTCACCAATCACATCGGCGTGGATCATCAAAACGGCGAATACACCGATGCGATCTGGGTGTATTGGTCCAAGGATCTGAACCGATGGGATGAATCTGATAAAGCCGTGGTGCTGGATGGAAGAAATTGCACGTGGTCGAAGAAGTGCATCGGATTGCCGTCGGTAGTCGTCGTCGGCAAACGTCTGGCCGTTTTCTATGACGCCCCCGGTGGCGACAGCACCAGTCATATGGGACGCGATCTCGGACTGGCCTGGCTGGAGTTGCCGTTGTCACCGCCAAACTAATTGCGGCTATCAAGGGAGCGACTTGATCGATTCAATCGACAGAAAGGGTGTGTTATGACTACCAAGCAATACCTGATGCTAGTAATGTGTGCCGTGCTAATGAACGGAGGTGCTATGGAAGCTGCGGAATTGCGTTTGACTGCGACGCCCGGCGTGCCGGCGTTTTCTTTCCTGAGCTGGGATACCGAGGGGAACGTTCAAACCAAGCTCAATACCCCGAACAGTTGCAGGACCTCGTGCCTGAGTACCTCACATCGGTTCCGCGCGCAAAGTACACAGTGATGTATGGTGACTTCCGCTACTGGACATCGCAAAACCCGACTTCACATACCCTCATGTATGTGGGGTTTCCGCCGTTCGGTCGGCGTTTGTACCACCTCGAGGAAGTCAGGTGGAGTACGTTGGACTGAGACCGGTGTCCCGCCGTACCCAACGAGCAGAGCATGCCGTGGGGGCTTCAGCGATCGGCTCTGCTCGGAGTAACACGTGGGGAAGCCATCCTTTCACTGTTTCTGCCTTTGGAGTCCATCCCGCAGTTTCTCCGCGATCCGATCCCGTAGGCTCTTCGGGGCGAGCACCTTCACGTCGGGCAT
>VGWI01000215.1 GCA_016873655.1 Lentisphaerota bacterium | reverse complement strand
GGGTGGATCCGTGGCGAGGCCACTATGCGGCAACGGTTGACGAGTGAGCAGGCACAAAAGGGGTGCCAATATGACTGACAGCCAACATGAGAACCGGCACGATGGCGACTGGCGGTTGGTTTTTGCCGATGACGGCAGCGGCGACTGGCGGGCGAAGTGGTTCCTGGACGGCGACACGGCCACGGTCGAGAACACACCGCAGGGGATGATTCTGCGCGCCGGGCCGGACATCAAGGACAACGGCGACAGCATGGTGCTCTGGACCCGCGACAGCTTTGTCGGGGATGTGAAGATCGAGTATGAGTTCACGCGCCACGACCGCGCCGTCGAGGGCGTGAACATCATCTACCTCAAAGCCACGGGCATCGGGACGCCGCCATACGACAAGGATATCGCCGTCTGGGCGAACCTCCGCAACCGGGCGCGGATGCCGTTGTACTTCAACTACATGAACGCCCTGCACATCAGCTACTCGGTCGGGTTGCCCGACGTGGAAGGTGAATACATCCGCGCCCGGCGCTATCCGGCGCCGGTCGGCGTGCCGTTCCAGAAGGTGACGGAAGTCGAGGGAACCCATTGGGGCACCGGCCTGTTCAAGCTCGACGTGCCGTATCGGCTCACGGTCGTCAGCGTGGGCAACGTCATGACCTTCAACGTGTGCGGTGACGGAAGGGATGAGCGCTTCGAGTGGGATACCTCGAAGTTCCCCCCGCTCTCCGAGGGACGCATCGGGTTGCGTGTCATGCCCTGCCGCGTATCACGAATCCGTAACTTCAACGTGTATGCTCGCTAGGGCACCCGGGGGGCGCGCGGGGGGTCACCACGAAGAGCACGAAGGGAATGTCATAAATGAATCACACGCCAAGGACAACTCGGCCCAACATCATTCTGGTCATGTGCGACGATCTCGGCTACGGGGACACCGGATTCAACGGCAACGAGATCATTCGCACGCCATGTCTTGACGCGATGAGGGGAGAGGGCGCTCGATTCACCCGCTTCTTCGCCGGCGGGCCGGTCTGCTCGCCCACGCGCGGAACGTGCCTGACCGGTCGCCACTACTCCCGCTACGGCATCACGCACGCCAACGTGGGCCGGTTGCCGACCGAGGAGATCACCTTGGCCCGCCTGTGCAAGGAGCGCGGCTACCGGACCGGGCATTTCGGCAAGTGGCATCTGGGCACATTGACCACCGCCATCCGCGACAGCAACCGCGGCGGCCCAGACCACGCGGAGGAATTCTCCCCGCCGTGGCAGCACGGCTTCGATGTCTGTTTCTCCGCCGAAGCGCGCGTGCCGACGTGGGATCCCATGGTGACGCCCGACCAGAAACGTCCGGACGGGCGCTTTGTCTATGGCGAGCCGGGAACCTTTTTCGGGGCGCACTACTGGAACGAGCGGGGCGAGATTATCCGCGACAATCTTGAAGGTGACGATTCGCGGGTGATCATGGACCGCGCCGTTCCGTTTATCAGGGACTGCGCGGGTCGTGGCACACCCTTTTTCACGACGATCTGGTTCCACACGCCGCATACACCGGTTGTTGCCGGACCAGCGTATCGCGCGATGTATTCGACGTTCTCCGAGGATGAGCAGCACTACTACGGTTGCGTGACCGCCATGGACGAGCAGGTCGGCCGCCTGAATCGCGAACTTCGGGAGCTGGGAATCGAGAACGACACGATGGTCTGGTTCTGCTCGGACAACGGGCCGGAAGGCGGCGAGGATCTGTCCCGGAACGATCGCAACCGCGGCGTGACCGGGGGGCTTCGCGGACGCAAACGCAGCCTGTTCAACGGGGGGATCGGCGTGCCGGCCCTGCTGAAATGGCCGGAGCACGTGAAGCCGGGGACAGACTGGACGATGCCGTGCAGCACGCTGGATTACTTCCCAACCGTCGCGGAACTTCTTGGCTACACCCTGCCGGATAACCGCCCTATGGATGGAATCAGCCTGCTGCCTCTCATTCGTGACGATTCACAAGCGCGGCCCAAGGCCATTCCGTACCGGTTTCTGGACGAAAAGAACCGCATGTCTGGTGCGCCTACTATCGGCCTGATTGACCATCAGTGGAAGTTTCTGACCAACCTCTCGACGGATGGCGCCGAAGACATGCTGTTCGATCTGGATGCCGACATGGCCGAGACGGCCAACAAGATCCGGGACTATCCGGCCATTGCCGCCCGGATGCGGCAGCAGGTCGGCGACTTCATGGCATCCTGCCGGCGGAGCCACCACGGTGCCGATTA
>VGWI01000214.1 GCA_016873655.1 Lentisphaerota bacterium | reverse complement strand
GGGTGGCCGGCCCGCTCGATGGCGGCGGCAATGCGCAGCCGTGGAAACGACTGCGAACACCTGACCAGCGCGCGGCCTATGCGGCCGGCGGCGCCCACTATGGCGACGCTTATCTGTGCGGATTCCTTCTTCCTGTTCCTCACTCCGCCAACCCCAGTTTCCGGAGAGTTCCGGCCAGTTTCTGTTTCATCGGGTCCGACATCGAGCACAGCGGCAGGCGGAGCGACTCGTTGATGAGTCCCATCATTGCCATGGCGGTTTTCACTGGGACCGGGTTCGTGTCTATGAACAGGTCGCAGAAGAGCGCGTAGTACTTGCGGTGAAGTTCCAGCGCGTCGGCCCACCGGCCATCCATTGCCATGCGAACCATGCGAACGACCCCTTCGGGCGCCACGTTCGACGCAACGCTGATCACGCCCTGCGCGCCCACCGACATCATGGGCAGAGTCAGAGCGTCGTCGCCGGAAAGAACGCAGATATCGCATGACGCCAGGATGGCCGAAACCCGGTCCACGCTGCCGCCCGCTTCCTTCACTGCGACTATGTTCCGGTTGCCGGAGAGACGGGCGATCGTTTCGACTGCGATTTCGCGGCTGGTTCTGCCGGGAACGTTGTAGAGGATCACCGGCAGGCCCAGTTCCGCCACCGCGGAGAAGTGCCGGTAGAGGCCCTCCTGGCTGGGTTTGTTGTAATAAGGCGTCACCTGCAGAGTGGCGTCCGCGCCGGCTTCCATCGCCTTTCTCGTGAGCTCCATGGCCTCCGACGTGGAGTTGGCTCCGGTTCCGGCTATGACCTTCATCTTGCCCGCGCAGGCATCAATGGTCTCCTCGATGACCTTGATGTGTTCTTCAACGTTGAGGGAAGGGGATTCACCTGTTGTGCCGACCGGGACTATGCCGTCTATTCCGGCCGACGCCTGAGCCTCAATGAGCCGGCGCAAGGCTGCGTAGTCAACTTCCCCGCGGTCATCGAACGGGGTTACCAGTGCTGTATAGGTTCCGCGAAACATCTTGTGATAGTCTCCCTGCACTCTTCCCGCCTCCGCGGGCAGTGCATAGCACACAGCTTGTTGCAGTGTCAACGAGTGGGCGACACCGGGCGCCGGCGGCGGCAGCCGGAGTCATTGCCGCAGTTTGCCGGAAGACCGAGGGAGGGCCGCAAAAAGGATAACCACCTTGTTCCGCCGCCGGGCGAGGTGTATTTTGGCGGCCGCAAGCCGATGCCGGTGGACGGGAATCCTGGCGCAACTGAGTCTGATGGATCGGAGTCGCGCCAGATTAGAGGAACATTGGCGATCCGAATGTTCAACAGGCAGGGGACCTCACTACCGCAGATGACAATTGACAGCATCAGGAAACTGCTGGACCAGCGCGGTCCGATGATTGCGCTTGCATGGGCGGTGATCAGCGTGGTTGCCGCATGTCTGCTGTGGATCGGATCGCCTGTTCTTACATATTGCCCGTGGGATGTGCCCATGTTCTACGACGGTGCATGGCGTATCCTGAACGGGCAGATCCCTCACGCTGATTTCTTGCTGCCTACCGGGGCACTGACCTGGTATGTGGCCGCGTTGGGAATGCGTATTGCTGGACCGTCCGCTTCGGGAGTCGTAGTCGGCAACGTTGTTCTGATGGTTCTTGTGGCCGTTGTGGCGTCGTATGTCTTGCGCCGACGCGCACCGCCATGGATGGCAGCCCTGTGCATCCTTTTGTGGTCGGTGATGGTAGTAGCGCCAAGGCCCATAGGTAACTGGTACCGTGATGTTTCGTTTGCCGTGCTGTACAACCGGCACGGAGAGGCGATTCTGGGCCTTCTATATGCGGTCCTGTTTGTGCCGCGCTGCGAGCGGGCAACGCGCACTGATCGCGTCATAGAGACGGGCATTGCCGGCATGCTGGCGGCCGTGCTTCTCTTTGCCAAGATCAACTACGCATTACTCGGCATCACGGCTCTTGTCGCCGCAGCGGTTACCCGGCGGGACGGCAGAACGGGAGTCCACGCTTGGTATGCATTGGGTGTAGCGGCTGTCACCTCCATGCTGATCTGTGCCGTCAGCGGCATGACTCCTGCGACCGTTCTTCATGACTACTTCAGGTGTGTTTCTGAAGAAGCAGACGCCGGACGAATCAGGCAGTTCATTCTCGGGTTGATGAACATGTCCTGGCTCTTGCCGGTACTGGCTGTTGCAGGAGCGCAGATGCGCGCTGAAGACCGCCGGGAACAGGCGGCCAATTGGGCTACGGCCACATTCATGCTGGTTTCCTGTGCGTTGGTTCTTGCCACGAA
>VGWI01000213.1 GCA_016873655.1 Lentisphaerota bacterium | reverse complement strand
CGGGCGCGAAATGGCCGAGGCCTGGGCGCGCGGGCTTGATGTCGGTTTCGTGGAGGCCCGCACCGAGGCGCTGCCGATCGAGACGGGAACAGCGGACCTTGTAATCGCGCGCCTGCTGCTGCCCTACGTGCGGATGGCCGCGGCGGTCCGGGAGATGGCGAGGGTTCTGAAAACCGGCGGCGTTGCCCTGATTCAGGTTCATGCCTTCCGCTACTACTGGTCGAACCTGCTGGCGCGGCGCAGGAGTCCGGCGGAGCTGGCCTACTACGGGCGCCCGCTGGTTGCGGGTGTTTTGTTTGCGCTCACGGGCCGGCAACCGTCGCACCGCTGGTTCCGGGAAACCGCGTTGAGCGTCGCGGGCCTCGAACGCCTGTGCGGACGGTTCGGGCTGGCCCCGGTGTGGCGCGGGGGATTCCGCCGCAAACCGATCGTGGCCTTTCGGAAGGAACGTTTGACCGTGGATGGAAAACCGCGAATACGAAGGGATGCTATCTGGAACTCAGGAAGGCAGGAAAGGAAACTCTCCAGGGCTTCTGCTCTCCCTTCCTGGTTTCCTGAGTTCCAGATTCAATCTCCCTTCTCGATTTCCTGAGTTGAAGATAGTCCCTTTTCTTCTGGAGTCCGACTCTCGCCCAGGGGCGCGCGACGGAGGACGTTGAAAACACTTGCCAGACGAATTGTCTGCAGTGGGATGGGCAGCCGCATCCTGCGGACAGTGGTCCGCAGTCGCGGGCTGCGCGTGCTCAACTTCCATCGCGTGCTGCCGGACGACCTGCCGGCAGACGACTACCGCCGGCGGATGGGCGATCCGACGGTCTCGGAGTTCAGGCGTCTGCTGGAGCGGATCACGAGCGGTTACCGCGTCGTCTCGCTCCGGGACTATGTGCGGCGGCTTCACGGCGAGCGTTCCCGCCGCTTGCTCGTGGCGCTGACGTTCGACGACGGGTACATGGACAATCTGACGAACGCCCTCCCTGTGCTGACCGAGTTCCGCGTCCCGGCGACAGTATTCGTTTCCAGCGACGCGATGGACGGCCGCAAGCTTTGGTTTCAGCGCATCCACCTTCTGGTCAATGCCGTTGATGTTCCGGAGATCGTGACTCCGTGGGACGGAAAGAAGCACCGCACTGACGACAGGGCGCAGGCCATGGATTCGATAGCGGATTCGCTGAAGCAGTATCCCATCAGCCGGGTACATGAATGCCTCGATGCTCTGGAGCAGCGGTATGGCAGGGCCGTGACCGGACTCGGAGAGGATACCGAGGAGATGATGGCATGGGGGCATCTTGGCGCTTTGCGAGCGAACGGGCTGGTCGAGATCGGCTCACACACAGTCTCGCATCCCAACCTGCGGCTTCTCGACGACGAATCTCTGGACCGCGAGCTGGGCGAGTCGCTTGAAGCAATTCGCGCCAGGACGCAGGAACGGGAGGTCATGCTGGCATACCCCAACGCGCGCTACGACGCCCGTGTTGCGGCGGCGGCGCGGCGGGCGGGCTATGCGGCAGGGTTCACGATGGATCCGGGACTGAACACGGCGGAGACGGATTTGTTCGCGATGCACAGGGAGTACCTGCGGCACGGCGTGGATGGCGTGGATCTGCAGTTGGCGGGGATGTGAGAAGGAATCCCACCACGGTAGGACGCAGAGGCGTCTTCGCCCCGCATGCGGGGGTTTGCCGGGCCAGGGGGGGGATTGGGAATCTGAACAGAAGGAAACGAAGGGAACGAAGGAGAGGCGGTAGAGTAGGGTGAAGGCAAGGGCTGCCGTTAGCGGTTGGTTGCGTGGAAAACGTCGCGCCGGAGCGGCGCGAGTTTTCCACGCAACGGCGTCCACGGGGAGCGATCGCTCAATTCAGCAGCGTTGCGGGAATCGCCTTTGCGATTCCCGCAACAGACCGTTTGTTGCGGAGCCCCGGTATCGACCCTGCCCATCCGTCCATCTTGGCTGCCTTTGTTGCCTCTTGTTCAGATCTCTCTGTCCGTTGCGCGCATGGCTGACATGAATGACCGTCGGTTGGACGTAGTGGTGTTGACCAGCGGCAGTCCGCTGCTGCTGCCGGTGCTGGAGGGACTGTGCCGGCTGCCGGGGGTGCGGGTGGCAGGGGTGGTTTTCGATACGGAGCGCGTCCAGGCGAAACGCACGCGGCTTGAGCAACTGCGCCGCCTGCTGCGCTATGAGGGCTGGAGAGGGACCGCGGCGTATGTTCTTGGAAGAATGCGAGGGGGCGGGCGTCAAACCCACCCCGGCCCGGCTGACGCCGGGCCACCCCTCCAAGGAGGGGA
>VGWI01000212.1 GCA_016873655.1 Lentisphaerota bacterium | reverse complement strand
GCACTGCCCGATTGCCGCCCACTTGAGCGGGAAGGGGAGGCTGCCCTGACGGGCGGCAACCATGCGTGCCAGGGTTGGGGTCATCTCGGGCCGCAGAGCGAGTTCCCGGCCGGACTTGTCGGCGAATGCGTAGATCTGGTTGACGATCTCCTCTCCCGACTTGCGTTTGAGCAGGTCCAGGGATTCCACAACGCATGAATCGTACATTGCGAAACCGTGTGCGCGGGTGGCATTGCGCCATGCATCGAAGATGAAAGTGCGCAGCGCCATTTCCTCGGGATAGAAATCGCGCATTCCCCGCGGCGGGGAGAGCGGCTGCGATGAGTCTGAAGGGTCCTGCATGGCAAGAATGCTTCGCGTCGAGACGTATCTTCCGTCAGGCCGCGGACAGTGTATTACATCTGGGGCATCTGCGGCGCAGGCGCCTGAGGCTGCTGAACCCCGCCAAGAACAACGGCCTTCATCTTCTTGCCTGGCTTGAACTTCACGACCTTGCGTTCGGGAATCTGGACGACGTTCTCGGGCCGGTTCGGATTGCGGCCGATACGGGCTTTTCGCGTGCATACCTCAAATACGCCGAAATCGCGGAACTCGATGTGGTCGCCGTTTGTCAGGGCTTCAGTTATGTAATCGAGCGTCTTCTGCAGGACGACGTGCACGTCTTCCTGAACGACTCCGGTTTCTTTCGCGATGCGCATCACCAGATCACGCTTTGTCATTGCTGTCTCCTTCCGGCTTGGCTATTTCCCTATTCCGTCTTTCCAGTGCGCCATCCCGGCATCTTCCCGGCGGCCACCACAAAAGGTTCCACGTCGGCCACCAGCTTGTGGAAGTCCTCCACCGAGAGCTGCTGGGCCGCATCGCAATGGGCGAGTTCGGGGTCGGTGTGCACTTCAACCATCAGCCCGTCGGCGCCGGCTGCAACGGCCGCACGGGCAAGGGCCGGGATTATGTCGCGCCGGCCGGCTGCGTGGCTGGGATCGACAAACACCGGCAGGTTCGTTTCCTGCTTGGCCAGCGCCACGGCGCTGATGTCCAGCGTGTTGCGCGTGGAGTTTTCGAAAGTCCTGATTCCTCGCTCGCAGAGGATTACATTGTGGTTGCCGTTTTTGGCGATGTATTCGGCTGCGAGGAGCCATTCCTCGACGGTCGCGGCCATGCCGCGTTTCAGGAGCACTGGTTTGCCCGACCGGGCAACGGCCTCGAGAAGCGAGTAGTTCATCGCGTTGCGCGCGCCGATCTGTATGACGTCAACCGCGCCCACGAGAAGGCCGAGGTCCATTTCGCGGACGACCTCCGATACGACGGGGAGTCCCGTTTCCTTCTTTGCCTGCTGCAGTATCCTCAATCCCTCAACGCCGAGGCCCTGAAAGTCGTAAGGTGAGGTCCGCGGCTTGAAGGCGCCGCCGCGGAGCAGTGTTGCTCCCGCGCCAGCCACACAGCGCGCCGTGGATACGGTCTGTTCGTAGGACTCGACCGAACACGGGCCGGCGATGATGTGGAAAACACCGCCGCCAATGGTGATGTTCCCGACGTGGACGACGGTTGGCTCGGGCTGGGCTTGCCGGCTCACGAGCTTGTAACGGCGCTGGATCGGTATGACCCTTTCCACGCAAGGCAGGCTTTCCAGCACCTCGAGGCTGTCTTTGGATGTTTCGTCACCCACCGCCGCGACGACAGTGCGCACCACGCCGCGGATGGTGTGGGGGACATACCCCATCTGGCGCACATCCTCCTCAACCTTGGCGATGTCTTCGATGGAAGGATGCGGCCTGAGAACAATGATCATGCGGACTGACTCCCCCGTTGACGCGGGCTGAAAACGCCCCTCCCGAATCCGGCGTATTCCACACTATGCCACAAGGTTATGCAAGGAAAAACCCGGGCTGCAACGGGGCGGCGCGCTGTCGGCTGCGATATCGTCGCGCGGCGTGTTCAGGCGCTCATGGAACGCAGGACTGTCCGGGGACCGGCTGCATGGAGAGCATCGCCTCTCACCTCGGTTACAATTGCTTCCGTTATATCGTTCACGTGGAGTGAAGGGTCGTTCACTTGTGTTTCGAGATATTCACCGCTCCAGCCGGAAGCGGTTCCGTGTGAGGTGCGTTCGACAAGCACCGTCACGGCTTGTCCGAGCCGGGAGCGCGCGAATTCCTCCCTCTTTCTCCCTCCGAGCAACGAAAGATGCGCTGCGCGTTCGGTGCGAACGGATTCGGGCGGGGCATTCTCCATCTCGGCCGCGGCGGTGCCTGGACGCGGGCTGAACGGGAAGACGTGAAGGTTGGAGAGGGGGAGTCTGCCGATG
>VGWI01000211.1 GCA_016873655.1 Lentisphaerota bacterium | reverse complement strand
AACGTTGCTCTCGGTGTGCGCGACGCCAACGAGGCGAAGTTCGACGTCCGCAAGGTTCTCGAACGCCTCCTGCTCAAGGGCAACATCGTGGTCAAGAAGGCCTATTGCGACTGGGCCCGCTACCGCGACTTCAAGGCATCCATGCACGAGGCGTCATTCGAACTCATCGAGATTCCACACCTTCGCCAGTCAGGGAAAAACTCAGCCGACATCAGGATGGTCGTTGACGCGCTGGACCTCTGCTACACGAAGGAACACGTCGATACTTTCGTCATAATCAGTGGCGACTCGGATTTCTCGCCGCTGGTCAGCAAGCTGCGCGAGAACAACAAGCTCGTTATCGGCGTCGGCGTCCGCAACTCGACCTCGGACCTGCTGATCGCCAACTGCGACGAGTTCATCCACTACGACGACCTGGCGGGCGGCCAGCTAAAGCGCGAGAGGAGCCGCCAGGCGCGGCCTGCCGCCAGAACCTCCTCGGCAAAGGCGGCGCCGGGCGATGCCGAAAAACGCGAGGCGTGGGAAATGATAGTGGAGACCTTCGAGGCGCTCCTGGACGAACGCGGCGAGGAAGAGAAAATCTGGGGCTCAATGATCAAGCAGACCCTGAAACGCCGCAACCCCGGTTTCAGCGAGTCGCGCTACGGATTCCGCTCGTTCAGCCAACTGCTCGAGGAAGCGGAATCGAACGGCATCCTGACACTGGAACGCGACACGAAGTCGGGCGGCTTCGTCATAACAGGGGTCTCTCACAAGGCCTGATCCGGCTCTTCGCTCTCTCGGAGCTTCGGCGGATAAACTTCTCGCCCTGCCGTCATCCGCATTCGTGAACGTCTGGCGCCCCGGGCAGGGCTCGAACCTGCGACCGTCGGATTAGAAATCCGATGCTCTGTCCAACTGAGCTACCGGGGCGGGGATACAACGGCACTCAATGCCGCGCCGCCGTGGATGCGGGCACGAAGATACGGCACACGCTTCCCGCCGTCAACGGGCTGAAGCCGGTCTGGCGAAGTCTTCCGCCGCTGTTCTGACCGTCGAATCCCCCAGCTTATGGCTGCGTGAAGAACCTCAGTTCGCCAGTCCCCGCCGCCCATTGGGCAACAACGCGCGAACTCGCGCCTCAATAATGTCCTTCAACGCAACACCGGCGGCGGCACTGGCGGCTAACTCCTTTTCGAATGTCTCGGCCAGTCTTCCCATGGCTTCACCGGTCAAACGGTATCCGCCGCGCGTGCGAAGTTCGAAGTCGCCGGGTTTGACAACGCCAAGGTTCAATCCACGAGAAGACGGCTATTCACGGCGTTGCCTGCGAGGCGAGGCAGAGCATTTCGCCCGCCCAGGCACCGGTCCGAGCTATTGCGGCACGTCAAGACACAGCGGGTTGCCGGCGCTACGACAGCCGAACTACGCCAGGCAACCCATCGAAGCCCCGGTCGAATGACATGATCTCCCGAACTTCATGGCGGCGCATCACAGCGGCATGCAGCGCATCACGGGAAGTAAGCCTCGGCGTTCCCAACAAGATGTCCTTGGCCTGTCGGACGTCCTGCTCTTCGATGGCGAACACTTCATCAACAACGCCCAGAATCGCGTTGAAGGCGGGTTGAATCGCATCCGGCCGATGAATTGCCGCATAGCGGTGAAGAATCTCCTGCAGCACTTCCGCATTCGTGACCAACCGCTCACCACGGGATATGGCCTTTTCGATAAGCCGCTGCGAATCCCGCTTGCGCGGATGGTCCGCGCCGATCAAGTACATCGGGATGTTGGAATCAATGAGGATCACGCATCACCCGACTCGAGACGGCCACGTTCGATATCCTCAAGCAAATCTTCAATGTCTCCGGTCGGATAGGCATAGGCGGCCGATTCACGAACACATTGGATCTTTCTCTCCCCATCCATCACCGGTTGCTCTCGCCTGGCGCGGCGCAAAGCCTGCCGCACCCATTCCGCCACAGTGAGATGATGGGCTTGCGCGACGGAACGGAGTTCGCGCATTTCCTCTTCGTCGAGAACCACCTGAAGCCTCGTACTCATAGTGGTAGTATTCCATACTACCCATGATGAGTCAAGGCACTCTGCCCTTCTCGCGCCCGGCAGTGTTGAGTCCATCCAGCGGCATGAAGTTGCCTTCAAGCGCTGCCCAGGCAGTGATCGCGCATTGTCAGCAACGCGGCGTACTGCATTCTGGCGCACATCATTCATGTTCTTCGTCGCGAGAGGGCGCAGGGTGCGTCAGATCAACGGCTTGCCGAAGAGGGCCGGATGGCGGCGTGTTGACACACGTCAAAGTCGGTCATCAAGGTAAGTCGCTGAGGTGGCGTATCATGTGCCCTCG
>VGWI01000210.1 GCA_016873655.1 Lentisphaerota bacterium | reverse complement strand
GCATTCACGATGGGCTTCAGAACGCCGAAGCCGTGGTCAAGTCGGTCTGCGATCGGCATGCCGAAGCGCTGTCCGCCATAGAAGACGAATACATCAGGGAACGCGTTGCCGACATACGCGACGTGGGGCGCAGGCTGTTGCGGAACCTGTCCGGCCAGCAGCCCGTCTCGGAGGAAGTCGGGCACGAGCACATCGTGATCGCCCGCGACCTTGCCCCGTCCGAGACCGCCGCCCTGCGAAAGGATCTGGCCGTCGGCCTTGCCATCGACATGGGCAGCCCGACTTCGCACACGGCTGTCATGGCGCGGGCCATGGACATTCCCGCCGTGGTGGCTATGCGGGACGTTTCCGAGCAGGTGAAGCAGGGCGACGAGGTGTTAATTGACGGCAATCGCGGGGTCCTCATCGTCCGGCCAACTCCCCGGCAGCTTGAGGAGTACGGCCGCCTTGCCGAGACCAGGCGGAGCATCGCGAAAGAGCTGCCAGCGCTCAGAGAGCTGCCTGCCGAGACCGTGGACGGCCACAGGATCACGCTTTCGGCGAACATAGAAGGCGTGGACGAGGTGGACTCGGTAACCGCGCACGGCGCCGAAGGCGTCGGGCTGTTCAGGTCCGAATACCTGCACCTTCTCAGTTCGGCGCCGGTGACGGAGGAGGACCAGAACCGCGTTTACTGTGAGGTCGCGCGCCGTCTCTCGCCGCAGCCGGTGATTATCCGCACGCTCGACATAGGCGGCGACAAACTGATGACCGGGGCGCCGTTCCTGCCCGAGCCCAACCCGTTTCTCGGGTGCAGATCAATACGCCTGTCCTTCCTGCATCCGGACTATTTCAAGGCCCAGCTCAGGGCAATTCTCAGGGCCAGCCGGTACAAGAACGTGAAGCTCATGTATCCGATGATCAGCGGCGTGGAGGAGGTTGAGCAGGCCAATGCGATTTTGGGCGAGGCCATGGACGACCTTGACCGGGCTGGCGAGGAGTTTGACCGGAACATCGACATCGGCGCGATGGTGGAGATCCCGTCGGCAGCCCTCACGGCGGACACAATCGCCGAGCACGTGGACTTCCTGAGCATCGGCACGAACGATCTTGTCCAGTACACGCTTGCGGTTGACAGGGTGAACGAGCGCGTGGCGTACCTGTACCAGCCGACTCACCCGGCTGTTCTGAATCTCATACGTGAAACCATCAGGGCCGGCAAGCGGAACGGCATATGGGTTGGGCTCTGCGGCGAGATGGCCGCCGACCCCGTGCTGACTCCCCTTCTCATCGGGCTTGATCTGGACGAGCTCAGCGTGTCGCCGCCGGCCGCTCCGCTGGTCAAGGCCGTGATACGGCGTCTCAAGTTCGAGGAAGCGCGCGCATTCGCCGACGAGGCGGTCGAATGCAGTTCCGCGGGCGAAGTGGTGCGCAGAGCCCGTGAACTCATGCGCCGTGTGGCTCCGGAAATCCTTGAACTGGTCTGACGTTTTCGACGATAATCCCCACCTTCCCGCGGGCGCGGGGTGACGTACAAACAGCAGGAGACATCCAGATGGCAACAGGACGCACGCTTTTCACCTCCGAGTCGGTGACCGAGGGGCATCCGGACAAGGTTGCGGACGGGATTTCGGATTCCGTGCTCGACGCCCATCTCAAGCTCGATCCGCGGTCTCGCGTGGCGTGCGAGGTGCTTGTTACAACCGGGCTGGTCGTGGTGGCGGGCGAGATAACGAGCAAGGGTGTTGTCGACTACGCCAAGACGGCGCGGGAGAAGATCAGGCGGATCGGCTATACTGACGCCGATCTCGGCTTTTCCGCCGACAGCTGCGCGGTCGTGGTGACCGTCGGCAGGCAGTCCGGCGACATTTCGATGGGCGTCACGGCGGCCTCAAGCATGTACAAGGAACAGGGCGCCGGCGACCAGGGCATGATGTTCGGGTATGCGTGCAATGAGACGCGCGAGCTGATGCCCATGCCGATCATGTTCGCCCACAGGCTTACCCGGCAGCTCGCGAAGGTGCGCAGGAACGGCTGCCTGCCGTTTATCAGGCCCGACGGGAAATCGCAGGTGTCGGTTGTCTACGAAAACGGCAAGCCGGTGAGCGTTGACACGGTCGTCATTTCCACACAGCACAGTCCCGAGATCTCCCACAAGAAACTGCGCGATGCGATCGTCGAGGAAGTGGTGAAGCCGGTGATCCCGGCGCGTCTGCTCGGGCGAGGGACGAAGTACCTGGTGAACCCGACGGGCCGCTTCGTCATCGGAGGTCCCCACGGCGACACGGGGCTGACGGGCAGGAAGATCATCGTGGACACCTACGGCGGCATGGGCCGGCACGGCGGCGGCGCTTTTTCCGGCAAGGACCCGTCGAAGGTTGACCGCAGCGCGG
>VGWI01000209.1 GCA_016873655.1 Lentisphaerota bacterium | reverse complement strand
CGTATCGCGCGATGTATTCGACGTTCTCCGAGGATGAGCAGCACTACTACGGTTGCGTGACCGCCATGGACGAGCAGGTCGGCCGCCTGAATCGCGAACTCCGGGAGCTGGGAATCGAGAACAACACGATGGTCTGGTTCTGCTCCGACAACGGGCCGGAAGGCGGCGAGGATCTGTCCAAGAACGATCGCAACCGCGGCGTAACCGGGGGCCTTCGCGGCCGCAAACGCAGCCTGTTCAACGGCGGGATCGGCGTGCCGGCCCTGCTGAAGTGGCCTGGACATGTGAAGCCGGGGACAGACTGGACTGTGCCGTGCAGCACGCTGGACTACTTCCCGACCGTCGCGGAACTTCTCGGCTACACCCTGCCGGACAGCCGTCCGCTGGATGGAATCAGCCTGCTGCCTCTCATCCGGGGCGATTCACAAACGCGGCATAAGGCCATTCCGTACCGGTTTCTGGACGAGAAGAACCGCATGTCCGGTGCGCCCACCATCGGCCTGATTGATCATCAGTGGAAGTTCCTGACCAATCTTTCGACGGATGGCGCGGAGGATATGCTGTTTGATCTGGAGGCCGACATGGCCGAGACGGACAACAAGATCCGGGACTATCCGGCCATTGCCGCCCGGATGCGGCAGCAGGTCGGCGACTTCATGGCATCCTGCCGGCGGAGCCACCACGGTGCCGATTACCCGACGCCCTACACGCCCATCAACACGTTTCAGGAAATCACGGGAGACTGGCTATGAACAGCAGACCGAACATCCTTTTCTTTTTCACCGACGACCAGCGGTTCGACACCATCCGCGCGCTGGGAAACAGCGCCATCCACACGCCGAACCTGGATGCGCTGGCCGCCGCAGGCACGGTATTCACGCACGCGCACATTCCTGGCGGGAGCTGTGGCGCGGTGTGCCTGCCCAGCCGCGCCATGCTCCACACCGGGCGCACGCTGTACCACATTCAGGGCCAAGGTGAGGAGATTCCGCCGAACCACGTCACCCTGGCCGAATGCCTGCGCCAGGCCGGGTATCTCACCTTCGGCACCGGCAAATGGCACAATGGAACCGCGTCCTATGCGCGCGGGTTCGAATGCGGCGCCGAGATCTTCTTCGGCGGCATGGAGGATCACTGGATGGTCCCTCTCTGCCAATTCGATCCTACAGGCCGGTACGAGCGCTATGCGCCTTGCATACGCAATCCCTGGCGGACGAACACGGTGGAGCAGCGCCGGGGCGACCATTTTCACGCCGGCCAGCATTCCACCGATATTTTCGCCGACGCCTCCATCCGCTTCATCGAGAAATGGGACGGCACGAGGCCGTTCTTCATGTACACCTCGCTCATGGCGCCCCACGATCCCCGCAGCATGCCGGAGGAGTTCCTGAAGCTGTACGATCCCGACAAGATCGAACTGCCGCCCAATTTCGTACCTGAGCATTCCATCGATACGGGCGCGCTGCGCATCCGCGACGAGGTGCTGGCCGCCATCCCGCGCGTGCCGCAGGAGATCCGGCGGCACATCGCGGACTACTATGCCATGATCTCCCACTTGGATGCCGCCCTGGGCCGTGTCCTCGACGCGCTGCGCAAGAGGGGCGCCATGGATGACACGATCATCGTGTTTTCCGGAGACAATGGGCTGGCCGTCGGCCAGCACGGGTTGATGGGAAAGCAGAACGTCTACGATCACAGCGTCCGGGTCCCGTTGATCTTTGCCGGACCAGGGATCCCGAAGGGGCGGCAGAGCAACGCGCTGGCGTACCTGCTGGACATCTTTCCGACGCTTTGCGGTCTGACCGGCACGCCGGTTCCCGCTTCCGTGGAGGGCGTCAGCCTGCTCCCGTGCATAGAGGACCCGGCAGCCGTACTTAGAAAAGACCTCTACCTGGCCTACGACAACAGTATCCGCGGCCTGACCGACGGCCGGCAGAAAGTCATCGAGTATGCCTGCGGCGCAACACAGTTATTCGATCTGGTTGCCGACCCCTTCGAAACGCGGAACCTGGCGGAACGGGCAGAGTCGCAGCCGGCATTGTCCAGTCTGCGACAGCGGCTGGTGCGGACCGCCCGGGAATGGGACGACGCCGCTCACCACACCGGCGCAGCCTTCTGGCGCCGGAGAGCGGACTTGGATGTCCCGCGGCGAACAAGCCCGTAACCCGACACATGGAGAAGGAATCGTGAAAAATGGCGATTTGTGGCCGGATAACAACGGCGTTCACATCAACGCGCATGGCGGGGGCATTCTGGCGCATGGCGGGCGGTATTACTGGTTTGGTGAGGACAAAATTGCGGGCGTGGAGGGGCGACTGGCCTGGCACGGGGTTCATGCGTATTCGTCCCCGGATCTGATTCACTGGCAGGACGAAGGGATTGCCTTGGCGGTGAACGATGACCCCGCGAGTCCGA
>VGWI01000208.1 GCA_016873655.1 Lentisphaerota bacterium | reverse complement strand
GGCGCCGTGAAGCGCGAGACCTATATCAGGACAAGTCCACAGCGAACCGAGGTCTGGCGCGGGAAGATGGAGAGCAACGGGTTCAGCGGCACGAGGGAAATGCGCTTCACCTGCTACGATCCCGTGTTAAACAAGATAACCGTCGTTGTAACAAACGAGACCCTGGCTTCGTCCATTCCCACAAGCCGCGGGATCACGATCTCACAGCGCACCGGCACGCCATGGGGCTACGAGGAGACGCTCCGCGTCGAAGGCGGTACGGACGAGTACGTGCCGTTCACGTTCACGGAGTACCATCGCGCCACCGACTCGAACGGGCTTCCGGCCATCGTGAAAATGACGCATTCGAGCGATGGGCACTGGACGCGGCACACAATGAACCGGTGGAACCGGACGAGCATCCTTGCCGAGCCGTTCGGCAACAGCACAAACGGCGCCCCGCTGGCCGAATGCCGCGTAACACGCTTCTATTACGCCGGGGACCCCGCCCTCGCCGCGCTCGGGTTCGACCCGATGGACAGGCCCGTGCCGCACGACGCGCGGCCGCGTCTCACCACCACCCGCGCGCTGGGCAGGGAGGTGTCACGCACCTGGCACGCCTATCTGCCCAACAAGACCGTGGAAAAAGTCTGCCTGGAACCGGACGCGCGTTATGACACCGGCAACGCGCTGGTCACGACCACATACTACCGCCAGAACGGTGACTTCGCCGGACGGCCGGACTATGTCGTGCATCCGGACGGGACCATCACGCTCTACTACTACACCCTCAACCCGGCGGATAACTCGCTCACGGTTGATGTGCGCACCGGCGCGGCCCACGACGTATTCGTCACGAATGGAACACGCAACGTGACGGTCCAGAACGCGGCGGGCCGCGTGGTGCTGACGAAGACCCAAGACATCGAGTCAGGCCTCGTCCTCTCCGAACAGAGGAACTCGTTGGACAGGCAGGGCCGGGTCGTGTTCACAACAAACACCGTCACCGGCGCGGCGGAGGAGCGGACCTACGGATGCTGCGGGCCGGAAAAAGTTGTCGGCGCCGACGGCGTGACAACGGAGTACGAGTACAACGCGCTCGGGCAGGTGACAACCGGACGCAGACTGGGGCTCACAACGCTCCGTTCGTACGACATCTTTGGGAATGTGATGCACCTCATTGCCCACGGCCCGTATGGCGGCATGTCGGAGGAGCGGCAGACGGCCGACCCCTCGGGCCGGCCCAGCGTCAGGGTTGATCCGCTCGGGTACCCGACGCTCTTCTCATACAGCAAGAACGCCGCTGGCGGTGAATGCGTCGTGACGACCCACCCCGACGGGTCAACCGCGGTCAGGACCACCGCCCGCGACGGGTCGCTCGTCTCGCTTTCGGGCACTGCCGTCCCGCCTGTCTGCTATGCAAGAGGCGTGTGGGACGGCGGGGAGTATGTGACAGAATACCGCGGCGCCGACACCAGCGTTTCCGAGTGGGTTCGCGAAGAGACGGACATGGCCGGGCGCACTGTAAGGACCGTCTTCGCGGACGGTCACACCGAAGAGACCCTGCATGACAACCTTGGCCGCGCATCGGCCCGGACCGGCGGGCCGGCTGCCATCCTCTACGAGTACGGGCCGGCATCGGTTCTGCGCCGTACGGTAACCGACATGAACGGCAACCTTCAGGTGGACACCGCCGGCCCTGACCGGATAGTCGAAGGCGAGACAGAGTACCGCACGGTCAACGGCGTACCGATGCGGGTCACGCGCAGCTACGATTTCCCCGACGAAGGCTCCGATGAACGCCGGACTGTCGCCGAATCGTTTGCAGCGCTTGACGGGCGGTCGGCGATGAACGTTTCGTTCGGCAGGACGAACAGAACCGAGGTAGTCATCAACCGCGCCCGCGCTTCGCGAACCGAAACCATGACCGCGGCGGATGGAGTAAAGACGGTCCGCTGCCACACCAACGGAATGCTTGTGGCCGAGACGGTATTGGCGGCGGACGGGTCACGCGTCACCTCGGCCGGGTTCTTCTACGACGCTTTCGGCCGTGTCGTGGCAAGCCGCGCACCTGGCCCGAGCGGAAGCGAGGTCGTCACTTCGTTCTCCTACGACGCCGCCGGCCGCGTGACGAACGAGACCGTGGAAGCGGGCGGGGAAACACGGGTGACTTCACGGCACTATGACAGCATGGGCCGATTGATACGTCTCGTCCTCCCCGGCGGCATGGAGCAGAGGTTCAGGTATGACCTGCGTGGGTTGCTCGTTTCGCGCGAAGGTGACGGGATATACCCCGCATCGTATTCCTACACAACCCAGGGCCGGATGGCCTCGCTCGCCACGTACCGGAATGGATCGAACGGAATTCCGGATGTGACAACCTGGGGCTATGACGCAAAGCGCGGCTGGCCGGCCTCGAAGACCTATGCTGACGGGAA
>VGWI01000207.1 GCA_016873655.1 Lentisphaerota bacterium | reverse complement strand
TCCGTAATCACCCGGCGGAGGTACTCAAACAACTCCATGCTTTCCGCTCCAGGAATTCCGAGGATGAATACTACCGCATCCGTGATCGATTCAACATGGGCGGGACACCCTGTGTACAGGCCGCCCGTTTCATATACCTGAATCAGACTTCATTTAACGGCATCTACCGCGTGAACACACGCGGGCAATACAACGTGCCTTACGGTTTCAAGGAGCAACCGCGAATTCCGACGAAGACGGAGCTGGAATCCGCAGCACGCCTCTTGCAGAACGCTACTATTGCTCTTGCGGATTTCAAACGCGTACTGGAGAAGGCGGCAGCGCGTGATGTTGTGTACCTGGACCCTCCATATCCGCCTCTGAATGGAACTTCCTATTTCACTCACTACACGAAAGAACGGTTCGGCAACGAAGACCAAGTAGAAGTGGCCCACACTGCTAACTCGCTGCGGGACCGCGGTTGCGCCGTCCTTGTGACGAACGCGGACACCCCGTTGATCCGGTCCCTGTATGCGGGCTGGAATATCGTGGAGATCACGCGCCCAAGGTGGATCACGAGTTCGCGACACAAACACCGCGTTGTTGAACTTATCATTGCATCGTACTGACGAAAGGAATCCTCATGCTCAAGAACCTTCTGTCCCGCGCCGAAGTGATCGGTCTTTCGCGAAAGCACTCGAAGGAATACGAGACCAAACGCATCACTCCCGCGCAGGAGACCGAGGCAGCGGAAGACGGGTGGCGCGTCACTCGTAAGGGCAAGAAGTCATTGCGGGTTGCCAAAGACAAGCGCAAATCGGACTTGCTTGAGTCCAGGGTGTGGATGCTGTTCTACAAGATGGGTTTCCAGCACCTCAGCGGCAAGAATGGCTGTACTCTGGCGTTGTCAGGCGACGGCACGGGTGGCCCGGAGGACCAGCTTGATGTTGTGGCGGCTGATTCTGAAGTGGCACTTGCGGTTGAGTGTAAGTCAGTCGAGAACCCGAAGAAAGACACATCACTCCCCGATTGGATCTCGCGCTTTGCCGCCATGCGCAAACGCTTTGCGGACGGGGTGAGAACGGTAGTTGCCGCAGACGGCAAGCGGCATGTGGGAATGATCGTGTTCACGTGGGATATCATCCTGACGGACAACGATACTGCGAGAGCGGAAGAACATGGAGTCACGCTCTTTGACCACTCGGATCTAGAGTATTTCGAAGCTCTCGTTAACCATCTTGGCGTCGCTGCCCGTTATCAGTTTCTGTGTGACATCTTCCGTGGAAAGCCAATCCACGGCCTTGAAGTCCGGGTCCCCGCCCTTCGTACCAAAATGGGCAAGAACACATGCTATACGTTCTCGATTCGGCCAGAATACCTTTTGAAGATCGGTTATGTCGCCCACCGAGCAAAAGGCAAAGCCATCGACGTTGACATGTATCAGCGGATGATCTCCAAGGGAAGACTCCGCAATATAGCGGAGTACATTTCCGAAGGGGGATCGTTTCCGACGAACATTGTAATCAACATCCGAGAGAAGCGATACGCCGAGTTCCAGAGAGGCGAACAGAAGGGAGACGAGGAAGGCGCTCTCTTTGGTTGGCTGATTCTTCGTCCGGCATATGGTTGCGCGTGGATCATTGATGGGCAGCACCGTTTGTTCGCCTATTCTGGTCATGACCGCGCCGAGAAGGCACATCTGAACGTCCTCGCGTATGAGGCACTCTCGTCTGGGGAACAGGCGCAGATGTTCGTGGACATCAACAGCGAACAACGAAAGGTCAAACGGAGCCTTCTGGTTGAGCTTGACGCTGATCTCAAGTGGAGTGCTGCGGAGGAGGATGATCGCATCCAAGCGATCATCTCAAAAGTCGGCCTCGCCGTCGATTCGGACCTGGACTCGCCACTCAGGAATAGGATCCTTCTTTCCGATGTAAAACGTACCGAACAACGATGCATCTCCCTCACGGCCATCTCCGCAGCACTGTCGCGCCAAGGGTTCTTCGTGGTGACTAGGAAGAAGGACATCACGGACTATGGACCATTCTGGAGACCCGACCCGACACTGGCTCTTAAGAGGTCGATCCACGCAGTCAAGGCGTGGTTCGCGGCAATCGCCGGAGCGGCGGCAGATTGGTGGAGCATTGGTGCCGCTGAGGGCGGGGGGCTCGCCATGAACAACGGCGTCACCATATGCCTCAACGTGCTTCGCACCGTTATGGAGCATATTGGGTACGGGGACCTTAGGACTTTGGACAACGATGATCTGGTGGCACGACTCGATCCTTACGCCAAATGCCTAGGCAACTTCTTTGCTCGCATGTCGCAAGACGAAAAGCAGCGGTTTCGGCAACTACAGGGCTCGGATGGCCAGATCATGGGCACACGGCAGTGCCAGGAGGCCATCCGGAGCGACTTCCCCCAGTTCTCACCCCCGCAACTACTGGAGTGGATCGAGTCC
>VGWI01000206.1 GCA_016873655.1 Lentisphaerota bacterium | reverse complement strand
ACACAACCAGATTTCTCTGTCTCAGAAACTCAACCCATCGGCTCAACGAATCCGGGGCCTCGGTCCGCACCTGCGGCAGGGGCTCATGATCGAGCCCGAATCGGCGCATCTTGCTCACCCCGAGCGGGTGGTACGGCAGAAGTTCCACCCCCTCCAGATTGTGCAACGATCGGGCGAGTTCGGCGATCCCTTCAAAATGATCCGGCCTGTCGTTGAACCCCGGAATGATCGGACAGCGCAGGCGAATCCTGTTTCCGGCGCCGTCCAGCGCGCGAAGATTAGCCAGGATCCGTTCATTGCCCGCGCCGCAGGAGGCCAGATGCCGCGCCGCATCGCTCTCCTTCCAGTCGTACAGAAACAGATCGACATACGGCGCGACCGCTTCCAGACGGTCATAGGAATACTGGCCGCAGGTCTCGACGCAGGTATGCAGCCCCGACTGCTTCGCCTGCTGCAACAAAGCCTTGCAGAAATCCGCCTGCAGCAGCGGCTCGCCGCCCGAAAGCGTGAGCCCGCCCCCCGATGATTCGTAGAAAGGCCGATCCCTCAGCACAACCTCCATCACTTCCGCAACCGTCACGTCGCGCCCGATCATCTCCAGCGCCCCGGCGTAACACTCCCGTGCGCATAGCCCGCAGGATACACACCGCGATCGTTCGAGAACGTGTCGGCCGTCGGTGATGCGGTGTCCCTGAGGGCGGCAGACGGCGAGGCAGTGGCCGCACCCGATGCACTTCTCAGGCAGGAAAGACAGGAGCGGAGAGGATGTCAGTCCTTCGGGATTGTGGCACCAGGCGCACCGGAGCGGACATCCTTTCATGAACACGGTTGTGCGGATACCCGGCCCGTCATGCAACGAGGAGCGCTGAATATCGAAGATAAACCCCGTAGCATTAGTTCCGATGCTTGGTTCTTGCAATGATGTGTTCCTGAAGTTCCGGATTGATGAGCTTGAACATCTGCGAGAATCCGGCCACGCGCACCGCGATGTTGCCGTAGCGCTCCGGATCTTCCTGCGCCTGACGCAGCCGCTCAACGGTGGTCACGTTCCACTGAAGCTGGCCGATGCCCATCCGCATGGCCGCCTCGGTGAGCTGCGCCAGGGTGCGGACGCCTGCCTCGCCTGCCACCATGACCGGGTCAATCTCGACGATCGCGGCGGACGCGCCGGCTGCCCGGTTATGCGGCAGCCGCGCCAGGGAGTTAAGCATCGCCGTCACGCCATTCGTATCCCGACCCTGGTTTGCCGACAGGGAATAGGCAAGCGGCTCCCCTGCCCTGCGGCCGTCGGGTGTTGCGCCGACGCTCTTGCCGAACGGGATGTTGCACAGGAACGAAAAGAGATGAACGAAATAGCGACCGTTTGGCGGGCTTTCCATGCGATCCATCAAGGCGATGAAGTGTTCGCAGACCCGCCGGGCCATGTCATCCACTTTCGGATTGTCGTTTCCGTACTTGGGGGCGCGCATCAGCAACATCTGGCGCAGATCTTCCCGCCCTTGAAAATTGCTGCGCAGCGCCGCGAGCAGTTCGCTGCGCGCGATGCGCGGTTCGTCGAAAATAAACTGCTTCAGAGCAATCAGGGAGTCAGCCGTGTTGGCGGCGCCCAGCAAGCAGATCGAGTGGTAGTTATAGACCGGCCCGCCGTCGGTAATGTCGCGGCCGCGCTGGATGCAGTCATCGGTCAGCACCGACCAGCAGGGCAAAGGGCCGCCGTCGCGTTGCGCGAGTTCGCCACGGTTGCAGTGGTACACCATGTTCCGGGACAATGTCTCCACCTGTCGCTCGTAGGCGGCGAAGAAGTCCCCGAATGTGGCGAAGTCCTCCAACGCCCCGGTCGGCGGCCCCACCTGCTCGTCTGAGGCGGGGTCCTTGCCGTTGAACAGCGCCAGCTCCAGGCACTTGGTTGAGTTGAACCACCCCGACACGGCGTGCGGATTGGCCCGCCCGGGAATGGTTAATTCAATGCACCCGATGGGAGCGTAGTCGCGGGCGTCTTCCGGCGCGATGCCGCGTTCGGTCAGCGCCGGAATGAAACACTCGTCGTTGAAGACGAATGGAATGCCGCCGCCCTGGGCGATCAGTTCGGCGGCCCGTTGCACAAACGGCTTCGGCGTCTTGTCGTGCAGTCGAATCGAAAGATCGCGAATGACCCCCAGATTGCGCGTGGCATCGAGAATGATATAGCTCAGGTCATTGACCGCATCTTCTCCGGCGCGGGTCACGCCGCCCAGCGTGATGGCCTGCACGTCGTAGTCGAGATACAGCCGGCAGCCGAGTTCTTCCATCCACTCCACGGCGCCGGCCCGGTCGAGCCGCCCGGCCGCGACATCGGCCGCATAGTACGGGTGCAGAATCTGGTCGAGCCGCCCCAGGGAGTTGGCGTTGATCCCGTCCTCGCCGCAGGTCAGGATATGCGCCAGCCAGAGCGATTGGACGGCTTCCGCCAGGGTGCGGGC
>VGWI01000205.1 GCA_016873655.1 Lentisphaerota bacterium | reverse complement strand
GTTTGACACCGAGCGGTTTGTCGATCTGCTCGGCGAGCGGCTTACGGGCGATCAGGACGGCTATGCGGTGGCGGCGTATGTCGAGACCGGATTCAATTGCGATCTGGCCGCGAACCTCGTGCTGCAACCCCTGGCGTCCTTCCAGTACACGCATCTGCGCCTGGATGCTTACACCGAGACCGGCGGCGTCAGCGCCTTGACTTTCGAGAGGCAGACCTATGATTCGGCGAAGGGCGCGCTGGGCGCCCGGCTGACGCGCGACTTTGTCGAGCCGGTCAACGGCCGGGGGGCCCGCGGGCAGTTGCGCGGGCGCTGGGTCCATGAGTTCGGCGACACCCGCTCCACGGTGGACACCGCGTTCGCCACCGATCCGACGGCCGTCTTCACGATCCAGGATGCCGCGCTCTCGCGCGACAGCGCCGTTCTCGGCGCCGGATTCTCGGCGGACCTGAGCCGCCAGCTTCGCGCGTACGTGGACTACGACACGCGCCTCAGCGGCGATGAGACGGTCCATGTGCTCAGCGCCGCGCTGCAGTATCGCTGGTAGCGGCAACGGTAACCCCGGCGCCGGTTTCGACCGGCGGATGACACCACCAGGCATGCGGCCCTGCGCCGTATGCCTTTTCTGTTCAATGACGCGCACCAGAGTTGAGACCGGGTATGCCAAGACCGGGTGGCATCGCCAAGGGCTCTGCCCTTGACGATGGCATTCGGCAGAGGCTTCAGCCTTCGAGTGGATCCTTGTCTCTATTTGCGGCTGACCCTTCGGTCATCGGAGGAACCAGCTTTGGACTTTGGCGACGAGCAGTTCTCCTTGGCTCATCGCGACCCTCTTTTCGAGCAGGGCTATGGCGACCAGAGGTCGAGCGGTGATGAGGTTGTCCACCCCCAGATCGATGAACCGCGCCATCTCCCGCGGGTGATTGACGGTCCAGACGTGAACCTCTCTTCCCGCCGCGCGGGCGGTGGCGATCAGACCGGGCGTGGCTATCCGCGAGGAAACGCTGAGGAAATCGACGTCGAGCGCTGTCACCTTGCCGAGCGATTGGGATATGATATAGCCGGTGCGGATGCTCGGATCGAGCCTCCGAATATGCGCGAGGGCCTGGATATTTGCCGAGCTGACGACACAGTCCTGTAGGGCGTCATGTTGCTGAAGAATCGATACGACGCGCTCGGCGCATGCGTGCGGGTCTGTGTCGACTTTCAGGTCGAGGTTGAGTTTGATCCTGCCTTGGGCGAAGGTGACAATCTCGGATAGCAGCGGAATCGGTTCGCCCCGAAACCGGGGGGCAAACCAGCCCCCCACGTCGAGCGTGCGGATCTGGTCGTAAGTGAGGTCGGCTACCTTTCGTTTGAGGCCGGCCACCCGGAACAGGTCCCTCTCGTGCAGCAGCACGGCGCAGCCGTCGGCGGTCAGACGCACGTCGATCTCGGCATAGTCGGCGCCTTCCTCGACGGCCCGGCGAACTGCGGCAAGGGTATTCTCCGGAGCGCCGGACGAACTGCCGCGATGAGCGGTGACTTGGACATTGTCCTGCAGATCGAAGCCGCTGAGAATGGTGGCCGCGGTGGCCAGCGATGCGACGGCGGCCAGGACCAGAAACGCGGCAATCCGGCCCCCGTGCGGCGGACATGCCGGATTCTCCTGCGGCAGCCCCATGACCCCCACGGCAAGGGGACCTCCCTTCCCTGGCACGCGCCTCTCCGGTGGACTGCCTGGTGCGCCAAACGGTCCCGTGTCGTCTGGCCCAAGGCCCTGGAACCGGCGTAAGCCGGCGTAAAGACGGGTGATTGTCAGGCTGGCGGCGGTCACGGTCACGAACTCTCCGAGGAACGAGGCCGCCAGGTAGCCCGCCATCAACCAGCATGATCCCGGCGTGTTGGAGGTAGAGAGTGACCACCGCCAACCCGCCGACCAGCAGGATGAAGAAGCTGCCCCGCAGAGAAAGGAGAAATGAGAGCACCTCCCCGTTATTGACGGACAACCGGCCGTTGGAAGCGGCCATGAACGAAATGGCCCACGACAGCAGCGGGGTTAGCAGGCAGAACGTCAACAGCGTCGAGGCCGCATGGTACCGCAGCAAGGCCCCGACGTTCCTGTGAAGGTCCTGGGCAACCCCAACCACGAGATCGAATAGTCGTTTCATGCCTGCGAAAGACACAACCTGACGGAGGGATGATCGTGCACATCGTACCATCGCCAACGGCGGCGCACAAGGCCACTCCTGCCGACAGAAGGCAGGCGTACCGTATGATTCAGGCCGTATCTCGTTTACAGTAAGCGGGAATTCTGTTATACCCATCAGGAATCACATTTCGGCGGTTTGTTCAAGTGTTTATGAGACGGTAGCCGAAATACGTGATGATGGATGGATTCCGACTGACAAGCGAAGAGGCCCGTTCGTTGCGGTCCTTGCATCGCCGCTGCAAGGACCGACACTTGGCCGACCGGATCAAGGCCGTGGTCCTGTT
>VGWI01000204.1 GCA_016873655.1 Lentisphaerota bacterium | reverse complement strand
TTCTTGTCCTCCACAATCAGAAAGAGAAGTCCGAACCAGAGGCCGGACATTACGGCTTCGCCGAATGTCAGCCTCGACGTTCGGCAATAGAGATAAAGGGAGGTCGAAAGCAATGATCGATTTCGAACGACTTGGAATGGGGCTGGGCGGGTTGCCGCTTCTCGGCGGCGCACGTACCCGGTCTGTGTGTCCGGAGAACCCGACCGGGGAGAAGGGGAAAGGCGGGATGGCCGCGCCCGATCCGGTCAAGTTCCCGTTCAGCGCGGCGGCGAGCGACCTGGGACGTGGGTGGAAAGTCAACCCGTTCTGCAAGGTGAAGCCGGGCGAAACGCTGACCATAATGGACGTGGACGGGCCTGGTGTGATCCAACACATCTGGCTTGTCGCTGACCCGAAAAAGGGTCGATCACACATCATCCGATTCTACTGGGATGGCGAGGAAACGCCGTCGATAGAGTGCCCCGTAACGGACTTCTTTGCCGTGGGACATAACAAGTTTGCACCTGTCAATTCGCTGGCCGTCATCGTTAACCCGGCGTCCGCGCTGAACTGCTACTGGTCGATGCCGTTTCGCAAGCATGTGAAGATCACCTTCACGAACGAGGACAAAGACGAGTTGGGCCTGCTGACCTACCAGATCACGTACGCTGAAACGCAAGTGCCCGAGAATGCCGGGTACTTCCACGCGCAGTGGCGGCGAGCCACAACCGACCGAGCGAACCCCGACTATGTCATCGTCGACGCCATCAAGGGCAAAGGCAAATATGTTGGAACATTTCTAGCGTGGGCGCAGTTGTCTGACGGCTGGTTCGGGGAGGGCGAGATCAAGTTCTACATTGACGGGGATACGTCGTTCCCGACCATCTGTGGAACCGGAACCGAGGACTACCTGTGCGGGAGTTACGGATTCCCGGAGACCTACAGCACCGCGTATGTCGGCAACGTGCTGAAGCATGCCGGTCAAGACGGTCCGCCGAAGTGGAGTCTGTACCGGTGGCACATCATGGATCCAATCTGTTTTGACAAGGACCTGCGTGTGACTATACAGGCCCTGGGGTGGTGGCCGAATGGTAAGTACCAGCCTTTGGCGGACGATATTGCCTCCGTGGCCTACTGGTACCAGGAAGAACCCCATGCCGCGTTCCCGGAGTTCCCGTGCCTTGCCAAACGGTGGCCGAGATAGCCATAGCAGCGTAAGCCGGCCGAACAAACCACTGCTGGCGACGCGTTCCCCGCGCGCCAGAGTGGCGCCGTTCGGCGCGACAAAACAGACATGAAGAGACGAGTCATCATCATTGGGGCGGTGTTCGCTGTGGCAGTGTGCGCGGTCGTTGCTCGGTTCCTCGTCCTTGGCTGCGGCAACTCCCGTTTTCGGGCAGAGTATGACCACGGCATCAGCTTGCCCCAGTCGGCTCGCAACATTCAGTGTAAGGGTGACGCATGGCATGGGTTCCTCGACCGCGGGGCTGTCACTCTGTTCGAGATGAGTCATGAAGACCTTAGACCGTTCCTGTCGCAACTCCGGATCAGGTCGCGCAATGGCCCAGCAAAGACGGGTGCTGGCGACCCGTGCATCGGGGGATGGAATGTCTGGCCCACAGGATCATCGACTGCTTGCCCAGGAAATCCAGAGTACTGCGGGTTCAAGCCGACGTGGGGCGGTTTTGCCATCCCCCGTGAAATGCTGAGTTGTGATTCTCCTGTCGGAGACTGGCTCCATGTCGAAGTCTGGGATCTATCTGCAACTGGATTGGTCGTCAAACTGTGCACGAACTGGCACTAGAAAGGCCGAACAAAGCACGGCACCGCTACCTCCGGCCCCTGCGGGGCCTTCGGAGGGTGCGTGCTGGCGTTGGACCATAAGAATGAAGCGGATACTCATAACCGTGGCCAGTGTCAGCCTCCTTACGGGATGTGCCCACAGGCAGAGCAACCGAGGTGACTTCTTTCTGATCGATCCATCGGGAGGGAAGACAGGTCCTTACCACATCGTCCACGCCGGCAAGCTCAGTGTCGGCGGTGTGGACTACACGGTCTTTATCCCCTCGGTAGCAGAGGACCAACACGCGGTTGTACGGAAGATGAAACGGATCATCATTCCTGAGATTGCTTTCCACCAAGTCAACATAAATGACGTGCTCGCCTTTCTCCTGGATGCCAGTGTCGAGTTCGACACTGGCCCCAAACCGAAAGGCATCTCCGTCCTTGGTCCGTGTGCATCGCCACCTCAGGAAACAACTGCATCAGTCGATCCGTTTGCTGAACCGAACAAAGAGCCAGAGCCAATCGCTCTCATCACGTTTAACGCACGCAACATCTCGCTGTACGACGCCATGAGTGTTGTGTGCGCGGTCGCGGGCATCACTTGGGAACCAAGAGGATCGGCGGTCATCTTCCTTCCCAAGAAAGCGGAGGCGGTCCAACAACACGATGGACAGATATCGTTCGAAGGCGCGCCGAGCGCGCCTCCGAACGAATCGTCACCGTGAGCGTTCGGCTCGGAG
>VGWI01000203.1 GCA_016873655.1 Lentisphaerota bacterium | reverse complement strand
GGTCATATTCCGGCCTCCGCCATCGCAATCGCGCCGCCCGTCAACGCAGGCGCAGTCCCCGCGATGCCAATTACCCAAATCTCACCGAACACAACCGACTGCCGCACATCAACCTGCCTCAGTCGTATCAGCTCCAGCAGGGCAAGGAACGTGCATACTATCTCGGTTCTGTACGCCTGCGCGGGGAAGAGGTCGGTGAACCTCACGTCCTCCCCCTTCTGCACCCGGGAAAGGACAAGCTCAATCTTGTCCGCAACGGTGTAGTGATCCTCGATTATCTCGCCGAGCACCTCGGGCCTGGCGCGCTTCAACGCCTCGTTGAAAGCGGCTATCAGGTCGAAGAGGCTCACATCCTCCACCGCCCGGCCGTCCTCTTCGATGACGATCTCTTCGCTCCCGCTGCGGAATATCTCCTCCTGCCGCATTTCCAGGTCTTCGAGATGCTGGGCGGCGTCCTTGAACTTCTTGTACTCGACAAGCTGGCGCACGAGATCCCATCGCGGGTCGCCCTCGTCTTCGTCGTCCATCTCTTCGAGCTGGTCGTCGGGGAGAAGCAGCCGGCTCTTGATCATCATCAGCGTCGCGGCCATCACGAGAAACTCGCCGGCTATGTTCAGGTCCAGCATCTTCATCAGGCTCAGGTATTCCATGTACTGCGCCGTGATGGAGCTGATCGGGATGTTGTGGATGTCCAGTTCGTCGCGCTTGATCAGGTAGAGAAGAAGATCAAGCGGCCCCTCGAACACATCGAGCTGAACCTTGTAGTCGGGTTGCACCTGCACCGCCATTCCAGCCGGCACGCCGGCCTATTCCAGCCCCAGCGCGCTGCGGGCGGACTTGAGAGTGCGCCCTGCTTCCTCGCGCGCACGCTGCGCGCCGCGTTCGAGAACGGATTCCACATGGCCCGGATCCCGGCTGAGCTCTTCGCGCCGTTTCCGGAACGGCTCGAAATAACTCCAGACCGCCTCGAAAAGTTCCTTCTTGGCCGATCCGTAACCGTACCCGCCCGCAAGGTACTTGCCGCGCATCTCGCGGACCTGGTTCTCGGACGCGACAAGCCTGTAGAGCGCGAAGACGCTGCACTTCTCGGGGTCCTTCGGGTCTTCCAGGGGAGTGCTGTCGGTGACAACACGCATTATCCTCGCCCGGATATCCTTCTCCCCGCCGAAAAGCTCTATGTGGTTGTTGTAGCTCTTCGACATCTTCTGGCCGTCTATGCCCGGCACCACCGCCACGGAATCCCTTATGCACGGCTCGGGTATGGTGAACACGTCACGCCCGGCTTTCATGTTGAACTTGATCGCTATGTCGCGGGTCACCTCGACGTGCTGCTTCTGGTCGCGCCCCACGGGAACCACGTTCGACTGGTACGCGAGTATGTCGGCGGCCATCAGCACAGGGTAGGCAAAGAGGGCGTGCGACGGCGCTATGCCTTTGGCCAGTTTGTCCTTGTAGGAGTGACACCGCTCCAGCAACCCCATCGGCGTGACGGTAGACAGCAGCCACGTAAGCTCGGTTACCGCAGGCACGTCGCTCTGCCGGAAGAACACCGTGCGGTCGGTGTCCAGCCCGCACGCAAGGAAATCGAGCGCAACGTCATGCGTTGCCGCCCTGAGCGCCCCTGCATCGTCAACCGTCGTCAACGCATGGTAGTTCGCGATGAAGAGGAATGCCTCGCCGTCCTTCTGCAGCTCGAGGGCCGGCTTCATCATCCCGAAGTAGTTGCCGAGATGCAGCTTCCCTGAAGGTTGTATCCCCGAAAGTACTCTCATCCCCGCGATCTCCTGGGTACCCGACCGACCGGCTGGCCTGAGCATCAACGCGCAACCCGGCGCGGCCAGGCACGGGACCATACCCGCCCGAACGCCGCGTTTCAAGCCCGTACCCCGGACAGCCGTCCGCGACCCGTCTTCTTCCTTGCGGGCGCAGGCAGGTTCCGGCAGAATCCGCCGCGCAGGGACATTCCACAGCTTCTTACGGTTCGTTGCCATGGAGGACAATCCAGTGACCAGAGAGGAAATGATAGACCGCCTTCGCAAGGCCATGAGCGACTCATCCACTGAAGACGTTGACTGGGATTCAGTAACGGAAGCCACGGAAATCGGGTCGCTCGGCTTCGATTCCCTGTCCATCCTGGACCTGATCTACGAGATCCAGCGCGAGTTCAAGATCAAGTTCGCGGCTGAGGAAATCGTCAAGGTCCGCACCGTCGGACACCTCCTGGATTTCCTCCAGGCCAGGGTCTGACCCAGCCGGGCACGCCGCGCATTGAACCCACTGCGCCATAGACTGCATGCGCGCCGGAAGCGGCCGTTCGCGGCCTCTCCGGCATGAACTCGCCACTGCTTACACTGCGGCACCGCACCGAGTTCGCGGTTTTTCACGCCGTGCTCCGCGCAATCGACAGGATGCCGGTCGACAGGGCGCTGGCCATGGCCTCAAGGATCGGCGACATCGTGTATGCGCTCGACTTCTACCGGCGCGGCGTCGCGAAACGGAACATACGG
>VGWI01000202.1 GCA_016873655.1 Lentisphaerota bacterium | reverse complement strand
TCACGCCGCGTCCTGCCCCCACCGGCAAAACGGTTCTTGCGTCAGAGAACGTCACGGAGCTAGGATTCGCCCACAGATTGGACGAGTACGATGCAAACGCAAATCACCAGGAAAAAGATCGTTCTGAAGAGTCCGACGAAGCTCACCCCCGAGGGAGGGGAAGAGGCGCCGCCGGCGCCCTCAACTCTGCTTCCGCCGCCGGGCGTCACAGTGCGGCGCGAATCGTTCACCTGGGCTGCCGTGTGTGCGATCATCGCGTGCGTATGCTTCATGGTGCTCCTGGCGCTGCAGGCCGTGGAGTACTCGGATCTCAGCACCGCCTTCCCGATGAAGCCCGGTTCAACCGCGGCGCCCTGATTTTTCCGGGGATCGGACGGCGCCGTTTCACGGGGCCGGGGAGGCACTTGCCGTCATGTCCACAGCGCCCGCCGCCCTGATCCACGACCTCACGCGGGCCCGCCTCGTCGCTGAATGTTCCGCGCTTGGAGAGCCTTCATACCGGGCAGACCAGCTCTGGAAATGGCTGTACGTCAGCAAGGCGCGCGACTGGGAAGCCATGCGTAACCTGCCCCGCGATCTGCTGTCAAAACTGGGCGAACGTTTCGCGATCGCCCCTGCCGGGTTCGAGGCGGCAGAGGGGGAACCGGGCGGAACGCGCAAGCTGCTTCTCAGGTTGAGGGACGAGGCCAGAATCGAGTCGGTGATCATTCCGTCCGGCAAGGGATGGACCCTGTGCGTGTCGAGCCAGGTCGGATGCCGGTACCGGTGCGCTTTCTGCGCCAGCGGGCAGGACGGACTCGAACGCAATCTATCGCCCGGCGAGATCGTGGGACAGGTGCTGGAAGCGGACAGCCTGATGGGCGGCCGCCCTTCGAATCTCGTCTACATGGGCGTCGGAGAACCGATGGACAACTATGAAGCAGTGCTGGAAAGCGTCCGCATCCTCAACGACCCCGACGGATTCGCCATCGGCGCGCGACGCATCACGATAAGCACCTGCGGTATCGTGCCGGGCATCATGCGCCTGGCGAAAGAACAACTCCAAGTCGAGCTGTCCGTAAGCCTTCACGCGCCGAACCACGACCTGCGCGTGAAACTGATGCCAGTCGAACGCCTGCACCCGCTGAGAGAACTCATCGCGGCGTGCCGCGATTACAACCGCCGTACCGGCAGAATAATCACCTTCGAATACGCGCTGATACGGGGCCTGAACGATTCCGAACCGCATGCGGGAGAGCTCGCGAACCTGCTCTCCGGCTTCGGGGCGCGCGTGAACCTTATCCCGCTCAGCGAAGTGGGCGAGTTCGACGGACGCCCCACTCCGCCGGAAGGCATACGCGCGTTCGCGCTGGCGCTCGAACGAAGAGGCCTGAACGTTACCGTGCGCGCATCGAAGGGATCGCGCCTTCGCGCGGCTTGCGGTCAGCTCCGCGCCTCGCGCGCCGTCGATGGGAGGCCCGCATGACCGGCGCGCGCAACAGCAGGGCCGTCGCCGCCGGGATCATAGGACGCTGGCTCCGCACCGGCAACTTCGTGGACCGTCTGATCGGCGGCGATTCCGAGGACCGCGGCTTCATCGTGGAAGTCGTGTATGGAACGGCGCGCTGGCGCGGCCTGCTCGACTGGGTGATCGCCTCGCACACCCGGCGGAAGCCGCCGGCCATTGTCCTTCCGCACCTGTACGTCGGCATCTACCAGCTCCTGTTCCTCGACAGCGTCGCCCCGCACGCGGCGGTGAACGAAACCGTCACCGCCGCGAGGGATGCAGCCGGACCGAGGCTTGCGGGAATGGTGAACGCCGTACTCCGGAAAGTGTCCACCGACCGCGCAGCGCTCCTCTCCCGCATCGCCGGGCTCCCTCTGCACATCCGGGAATCGCACCCGGAAACGATGGTGGCCCGCTGGCTTGACCGGTTCGGCGCGCGGGAGACGGAAAGGCTCTGTTCGTTCAACAACCGCCGCCCGGACATAGTAATCCGCCCCAACCTGCTCCGCGCCTCGCGGGATTCGTTCCTTGCCCGCCTGCGCAAAGCGGGCGTAGCAGCCGAACCGCATCCGTTCGCGCCCGCCGACTGCCTGGTGCTGCCGCACGGCGCCAGGGTTGAACAGCTTCCAGGCTATGCCGAAGGCATGTTCTCCGTGCAGGACCCGTCCACCCTTGCGGCGGTCCACCTGCTCGACCCGCGCCCCGGCGAGACAGTGCTCGATCTCTGCGCCGCTCCGGGCGGCAAGACAGCCCTGATCGGCGAACTGATGAAGAACACAGGCTGCATTATCGCGCTCGACACGGCGGAGCCGAGGGTGAAACTGCTGCGGAGCAACATGACCCGCTTGCAGCTTGACGCAGTGGGTGTTTGCCGTTGTAATGCGCTGCGGCAGATGGAACTGGACGGTGTCTGCGGGGAGCGGATGTTCGACCGGATCCTGGTGGATGCGCCCTGCACAAATACCGGTGTGCTGGCGCGCAGGCCGGACGCCCGCTGGCGTTTCTCCCTGGAATCGCTGGAGGCGTGCAAAGAGCTCCAGGCCCGATTGCTCGACGCCGCGGCACGCCGCCTGAAAGCGGACGGCCTGCTGGTATACAGCACATGCAG
>VGWI01000201.1 GCA_016873655.1 Lentisphaerota bacterium | reverse complement strand
GAGTTTCACGCTCCGGGCCTTTGGGCGAGACGTGCTGGTGGACCCGGGAACCTATGATTACTTCAGTTATCCCCAATGGCGGCGCTATTTCCGGAGCACGGCGGCGCATAATACGGTCGTGGTGGACAGTCAGAACCAGTCGGAGATGCTCGGCCCATTTCTGTGGGGCCGCAAAGCCCGGGCCCATTGCCTGTGCTGGGAGCCCTCGGAGCACGGCGGGCGGGTCGTGGGCGAGCATGACGGCTACACTTGTCTGAAGGATCCGGTCGTCCATCGGCGCACAATCGAGTTGAACGGTCCCCAACGTACGCTGGTGGTGCGCGATGACATTTTGGCCCGCCAAAGACATGAGATCGCTGTAGTGTTCCATCTGGCAGAGCGCTGCCGGGTGACAACGACGGGCCGCAACCGCTTCCGTATCGACGTGGGACCGGGAACCGTGGAGATCGAGTTGGACTCTGCTCTCCAGGTGGAATTGTTCCAGGGCAGTGAAGATCCCCTCTGGGGCTGGGTGAGCCGGGGGTACCATCGAAAAGAGGCGAGCACGACCTTGGTGGGCCGCGGTGCCGAAGAAGGCGATATCTCTCTGGTGTGCCGAATTCGCATAGGCGAGGAACGCACTGGCCAAAACAGTCGGAATACCCAGCAGAACATGGCGGGAGTTCTTGGCGGGCGGGAAGGTCCAGGAGAGTGTTGATGAGTACGATGGGGCTATCCTATTCTGAGATCCAAGACTTTCTGAATCAGGCCGACCTGAGCAAATTGCCCAGTCTTCGTATTGCCGTTTTGCGCAATATTATGGTCGAGCCCGTGGAACCATATCTCCGCTACCTGGCCTACCAGATGGGCTTCCAGGCGCAAGTCGCTTTTGGCGACTACGACAACATCTACCAGGAAGCCGTGGGGGGACAGGGCAACTTGCTGGGACCGGACACGGACTACGTTCTGGTGTTCACCAAGCTGGAGACGCTGTCGCCGACTCTGGCGCGCAGTTACACACTTGTGGATTCGGAGCGCATTCAGGCTGAGACGGAACGGATCAGGGACTATGTCGACAATGTGTTGTCCGGAATTCGCCGGCAGACCAATGCCGTCATTCTCTGGCATGGATTTGAATTGTGTATTTATCCGGCCCTGGGCATTATGGACAGTCAGTCACCGGACGGGCAAAACGCGGCCGTCGGCAGTCTGAACGAGATGCTCAAATCTTCTCTGCGGAATGCGGGCAATGCTTACTTTGTCGACTTGACGCTGTGCCTGGCGCGCCTGGGTGCAGCGCAGTTCTACGACCATCGTTATTGGCACATCGGCCGTGCGCCGTTCACGCGGCAGGCGCTGCGGGAAATCGCCGGGGAAGATCTCAAGTTCGTGCGTGCTCTCAAGGGCAAGGTAAAGAAGTGCCTGGCCCTGGATTGCGATGGTGTCCTGTGGGGCGGCGTCATCGGGGAAGACGGCCTGGCCGGGATCGGGCTGGGACAAACGCATCCCGGCTCCGCCTATTATGAACTCCAGCAGGAAATCCTGAGCCTCTATCATCGCGGCATCATCCTGGCCTTGTGCAGCAAGAACAATGAGGAGGATGTTTGGGAGGTGTTTCGCAGACACCCCGATATGATTCTCAAAGAGGAGCATATTGCGACGAGCCAGGTCAACTGGCGGGACAAGGCTGCAAACCTCCGGCAGATCGCTCAAGACCTGAATATCGGGTTGGACAGCCTGGTCTTCCTGGACGACAGCGACTTTGAAGTGAACCTGATCCGCCAAGTCCTGCCCGAAGTGGAGGTCCTCCATCTGGCGCCGGCCCGAGCGACGGAATACCGCAGCATCCTGGCCGCATGCGGACTGTTTGACACACTGACGCTGTCCACCGAGGACCGAAAACGCGGGGCGATGTACAAAGCCGAGGTGGCGCGGAAGCAGCTTCAGGGGCACGCCACGAGTATGGAGGATTATCTCAAAGCCCTGGAGATGGTGTTGGAAGTCCGTCTTGCCGACGAATTCACGATCGGCCGAATTGCTCAGCTCACACAGAAGACGAATCAGTTCAACCTGACCACGAAACGATATTCAGAAGACGACATCAGATCTCTGGCTGGGAGCAGCCGGTCGAATGTTATGTACGTGAAGGTGTCCGATCGATTTGGTGAGTACGGAATCGTGGGCGTATGTATTTTGAAATACGAGGACAGAAGAGCGACATTGGACACGTTCCTGCTTTCCTGTCGGGTTCTTGGGCGAGGGGTGGAGGATGCCTTCTTGGCCGAAGCTCTGAGCCTCGCCCGAGCGCGAGGTTTCGAAATCGCCCGTGGTGAGTATTGCGCCACCCAGAAGAACGGGCAGGTAGCTGACTTCTACGTGAAGCGCGGATTCGAAGCATCCAAGAACGAAACGGAGTCTGAACGGCAGGTGTTCGAGTGCAAACTGAGTGACGAAACGAACCACGAACCTTCCTTTTTCAAGCAAATCGTGTCGGAAATCGATACGTAACTGGAGACGCACCTATGAGAGATAGAGTCGTGGCGGTTATTTCGAGAGTACTGAACGTCCCCGTTGCGGAACTCAATAATACCTCGTCTCCCGATACCATAAAGAATTGGGATTCACTTAAGCACATGGCCTTGATTCTGGCGCTCGAGGAAGAACTACAGGTGGCATTCTCTGATGATGAG
>VGWI01000200.1 GCA_016873655.1 Lentisphaerota bacterium | reverse complement strand
CAGTATGACAGCCGTGAGCAGGGTCGTGATGTTCGAATCGAAGATCGTGATGAAGGCGCGATCGAATCCCGCCTGCACCGCGCTCCAGAGGCGCTTGCCCGTGCCGGATTCCTCACGCATCCGCTCAAATATCAGCACGTTGGCGTCAACAGCCATGCCGATGGAGAGGATGAGCCCGGCGATACCGGGCAGGGTCAAGACAGGAAGCTGCCCGGCCGAACCGGACGATTCGCGGACAAAGACACCCATGAACCCGGCGGCTATCACCATGCCGAGCGGCAGCAGCACAAGGTTCATCAGCATCGCGATGTCGGCCACCAGCCCGCAAAGCATGTAGTAGCCGGCCATGAAGACCAGCACCCCGCAGGCGCCAAGCAGCGCGGCGCGCACGCCGCTGCGAATGGAGTCCGTCCCCAAGCTCGGCGCCACGAAGCGTTTCTCGACTATTTCCACCGGCGCAGGCAGCGCGCCCGACCGGAGCACGTTGCTCAGGTGCTGCGCTTCGGCAAGGGTGAAGCTTCCGCTTATCTCCGCGCGCCCCCCGTGGATCGCCTCGCGAATCGCCGGGGCCGAATACAAGGTGCCGTCCAGAACTATGGCGAGTTGCCTGGAACCGTTCGGATCCGGGTTCTTGATCCCGCCGGGCGCATAGGCGGATGTGACATCGGAGAATATCTTCGCGCCCTCGGCGTCGAAGTTGATCGAAACCACCGGCTGGCCGAGCGTGCGATAGTCAACAGCCGCATCCTTCAAACGCTCGCCGGAAAGCTCGCGGCGTTTGCGCACGAAATGCGGCCGGTAAACGGTTTCCCCGTCCACGTCGTCCTTCTGGAGCATGAATTCAAAACCCGGCGGCGCATGGAAGCGCGCCAAAGCCGCCTTTGCGGCAACCGGGTCGGCCGGGACAGCGGCATCGGCATCCGGCCTGTAGCAGTAACGGGCATTGCCCCCGGCAGGGACATATCCGGGCGGAGCGAGATCTTTTGTGAACAGATCGCCCACCAGCGTCTCGTTCCGCTCGTGCACCATGCGGAACTCAAGGAAGGCGACGCTCTTTATGCTCTCCTCGGCTTCCTTGCGCTTCTTCTCGTCAACGCCCGGAAGCTGGATGACTATCCTGTTGTCCTTGGCCTTGTAGATGATGGGTTCCGCGATGCCGAGGTTGTCCACGCGGTTGCGAAGGACTTCCAGCGCCCTGTCCGACGCGCCATCGAGCACCTTCTGAACCTGCTTGTCGATCGCTTCGTCGGTCGTGTACTGACCCGCAGCCTTCAGGTCGTCGCGTATGCGCTGCTCGTCTATCGCGACCGTAAAACTGGTGCCGCCCTTGAGGTCCAGCCCGAGCCTGATCTTCTTCGAGGGCGGAGTCACCAGTACAAGAGAACCGGCGACCAGCACCAGCGTGAGAAGCCATTTCCAGATTGCGTTCTTGTCCATTGGTTTGAGGTACCCCCGGCGCGCCACGAACGGGCGCAAAGGTCACTATTCCTGCTCGCCGCCCTTCTCGTCCTTCTCAAGCACCCTGGAAACGGACGAGCGCACGATCTCGAGCTTCACACCGTCCGCCACCTTCACCACGAGAATCTGGTCCTTCACGTTCGTCACGGTGCCGAGAAGACCGCCGGCAAAAAGTACGCGGTCACCGGTCTTCACCGCGTCTATCATCGCCTTCCGTTCCTTCTCCTTCCGCTGCTGCGGCCTTATCATCATGAAGTAGAATATCCCGAAGATGATGATCATCGGGAGGAACATCTGAAGCGGGCTGCCGCCGCCCTGCGCACCGCCCGCAGGCGGTGTTGCCATTGCCAGAACGCTGAATACTGTCATCTTTCCTTCTCCTTGCGCATCAGGAGCCGGATACGCCGGCCCTTACCTGTCGTCAATCCTGGCCGCGGTCTCCCGCCGCCACTCGTCAAACACGCCGCCTTCCACGGCAGCCCTGATCTCGGACATGAACTCCATGTACCGGTGCAGGTTGTGCACCGTGAGAAGCCGCACGCCCAGAATCTCTCCCACGTTCAGCAGGTGCCGCACGTACGAGCGGCTGAAATTAGCGCACGCATAGCAGGTGCACCCTTCCTCCACAGGCCGGCTGTCCGCCCTGTGCTCGCCTGCCTTCACCGGGTACCTGCCGGTCCGCGTGAAAGCCGTCCCGTTCCTCGCGTAGCGTGTCGGCATGACGCAGTCGAACATGTCAACGCCGCACGCAACCGCCTCGGCAATCTGGGACATCCGCCCCACACCCATCAGGTAGCGGGGCCTGTCCGCCGGCAGGCGCGGAACCGTGCCGCGCACGGTCTCCAGCAGGACCTCGCCGGGCTCGCCGACACTGATGCCGCCGACCGCGTAGCCGTCGAATCCGATCGCCACCAGTTCGGATGCGCAGCGCGCCCTGAGGTCGGCGTGGACACCCCCCTGCACGATGCCGAATACGAGCTGACCTTCAGCCCGCTCCTGCTCCGCGCACAAGGCAGCCCATGCTATTGTCTTGTCCGTTGACTGACAAGCGTATTCCCGGGAACACGGATAGGGCGCACATTCGTCGAAAACCATGGCTATGTCGGAGCCCAGGCGGCGCTGGATGTCCATCGCTTCGCGCGGTCCGAGAAAGACCCGCTTGCCGTCAACGTGCGAACTGAATTCAACCCCCTCGTCGCTGACCTTGCGCAGTCCG
>VGWI01000199.1 GCA_016873655.1 Lentisphaerota bacterium | reverse complement strand
TCCAATAACCGTCTCGCCCCAGAAGCCCCACGGCCACTCACTTCAGAACGTTGCTCTGGCTTCCGGCATCGCTTCATGAATAATGTCCGCTAGGCGAAGAGTTGATGAGATCATGTCTTCATCAAAGTCCCACATGACCATGGGCACGTGGCGTGACAGGAGAACCAGAGTGAGGCCGGCAGCAAGTCGGATGAGAGTGTTGCGGAGAGGGATGTCATGCAAACGTGATGACCGCGAACCTCGCCACACGATCTCGCCAATGAACCACACGCTCAAAGGAAGACACACGCCGAGAATGATGGCAAATGGTATGGCGAGCCACACCGGATCGCCTGAACGCCACAACAGAGGCGCGCCGACAACCAGCGCAACGATGCTGATGACCGACGCTGTGATCACGTATCGCTTGAATGTGAATGGTGATTTCATTGTTTTAGACCGAAATGTTCGGCTCAGGCACCCTGTCAAGCGTCGCCTGGAGCCAATGGTTGGCGATCGGTCTGATCTGGGTTCACATCGGTGTCGGGGTCGGAATCGGTATCGGGATCGATCCCAACTGCGTACTGCGCTTGGTCCTCATGCACCGCGTAACCTCGTTGCCCGAGTTTCGTCAGCATTGCCACGATGCGGTCCGGCAAAGCTTTGCGAGTCGCGTCCTCCTCAGGCGAAAGCGCCCCGCAGACTTGCAGGACATCCTGAACGGCTCCGCACTCCAACGCCGAACCGCGTGCAATCTCGAAATAGCGCCGGCGATCACCGTCGGTGGCTTTGCCGTTGCCTTCGGCAATATTCAGCGGGATCGCCTGTGAAGCGCGCAGAAGCTGGTCCTTGGCGTTGCGATGCCCCTTCAGCCCTTCGCAGAATCGGTAGGCCCAGCCCACGTACTCGATTGCTGCGCGGTATACATCCAGTTTCTCGTGTCCGAATCCCATTCCACGCCCTTTCGATACCGATTCCGATAGCGACCCCGACCCCGATTCTGCTGGGCCAACAACTGTACTAGACGGCTGGATTGCAGTCATACAGGTAACGGCATGGCCGGAGCCTGGAAGAACCCCCAATCCAGACAGTTGAGGGACGGTAAGGCAGGCGCGGGAGGAGTGGCAAGCGGGTTCTTGAGACTCGGCTGTAGGTTAATTCCTACATCTGAAGCGTTTGAAGGCGGTTCAGTACGGAATCCGGCTGTGCTGGCGCCGGCTCAGTTCAAATGGCGATGGACGCGGCGGGTTGGTCAGGGCGGGGAGAGGGCCGGGGCCGGCGGCCCTCCATCCCCCATGCCGCCAGCCGTGGAGGGACACGGGCCTCCGTGTCCGCAAAGACCTACCCGCCGGAAATGCGGCAAGCTAGCGGGTCCGTCCCTAATTCTGTCACCTCCGTGACCTTCGTGACCTATTTCTGTGAAAGATATACTGGCACCCATATACCCGCCGGGGCATTGGACAAACGCGCAAAAGGCGGGGTTACGGTCCGAAAAAGGGCTGGCGCTGTGTGGGGTCTATCCGCATACTCTGCGCGCTGCGGCAGACGGCGAGAGCCCGCCGCCATGGAGGCTAACCTTGATCCTGACTTTCGGCGAAATAATGCTGCGTCTTGCACCGGACGGGCTGCTGCGTCTTTCCCAGTCGCTGCCAGGCCGTCTTAACGCTTCTTTCGGCGGCGGCGAGGCGAATGTCGCGGTCACCCTCTGCCAGCTCGGAACCCCGGCGCGGTTTCTCACCGCCCTGCCGGCCGGCGCGACCGGCGACGCCGCGATCTCTGACCTGCGCAGGCACGGTGTGGACGTCAGTTGCGTGCTGCGCCGGAAAGCCGGCCGCCTGGGCCTCTACTTCCTCGAAACCGGCGCGAACCAGCGCCCCTCAACCGTGGTGTACGACCGCGAAGGCAGCGCGATTTCGATGGCAGGCCCGGATGAGTACGATTTCAGCGCGGCTCTCAACGGGGTCGGCGGCGTGCACGTCACCGGCATCACTCCGGCGATAAGCGAGCACGCTTTCCGTGCCGCGCTGGAGCTGGTTTCGCAAGCCCGCAAGTCGGGCGCCCAGGTGTCGTGCGACCTGAACTTCCGCAAGAAGCTCTGGAACTGGCGGCCCGGCACGAAGCCCGGCGCGCTCGCGCGCGAGTGCATGGCGGCGTTGCTGGAGCACGTTGACGTGGTTATCGGCAACGAAGAGGACGCCGAACAGGTGCTCGGGATAGGCGCGGAGGGGACCTCGGTCGAATCCGGCCGGATCAACGCCGCCGCCTACACGGAAGTCGCGCGTTCAATCGTGCAACGCTTCCCCGGCGTACGCCTCGTCGCCATCACGCTGCGCGAGAGCGTATCGGCGACCCATAACAACTGGGGCGGCATGCTTTACGACGCGGCCGCCGGGCAGGCGCACTTCGCTCCGCTGGCGGCGGACGGCTCCTACGCCCCGTACGAGATACGCGATATTGTTGACAGGGTGGGCGGCGGGGATTCGTTTGCCGGAGGCCTGATCCACGCCCTTGCGCGCGGCCGCGCGCCGGCGGATGCGCTGGCGTTCGCGGTGGCGGCAAGCTGCCTGAAGCATTCGATAGTCGGTGATTTCAACGCCGTTTCCGATGCGGAGGTAGCGGCACTGATGAAGGGGGACGTCTCCGGACGAGTCAAGAGGTGACCTGCGGCCCGAAGCGGGCCGGGAGAGGAAACGGCGCATGGCAACGACGGTCTTGATCGGCGCACAGTGGGGC
>VGWI01000198.1 GCA_016873655.1 Lentisphaerota bacterium | reverse complement strand
CGTGTGCTCACGGTGCGACTTGTTCCACACCGGCACCACGGCAACGCCGGCCGCCATGGCCTCAACCATGGCTCGAAGCTGCGCTTCGCCCTGCCTGGCAAAACGATCACCCACACCCATGGAGAACTTCTGAATGGCTATCATCCGACGACCCTCCCTCCGAACCGGCTGCGCATTCTACCGGCCGAAGCGCCTTCTGGCCGCATGCATGCGTTTCTTCACCACTTCATACGCCATCTTCGGACGCCTGTACTCGTCCACGGTTCCCTTGTTGTTCATCGTCCTGGGACGGCCCTTCCACATTTCACCTTCTTCGGTAATGCGCACGTCACAGAATTGCCAGATCGCAGCGCCGCTGACGGCCGGGTGGTTCAGGTACACCTTCAGGTTCTCGTCGAGAACCCGCGCCTGATACTCCTCGGTCCAGTGGCATTGCCGGGGATGGCGGTAACCCGGTATCGCGCCGGCGCCGAATTCGCTGATGATGACCGGCTTGCCCTTCCCCCCGCGGCTGGCGGCCGAGTTCTTCCATTTCAACATGCCGTCCAGAAAATCCTTCGTTTCTTCCGGCTTCTGCCCGTACCAGCCGACGTAAAAGTTCCAGGCAACTATGTCGCACAGCCCCTCGCATATGTCCTGCCTGCGCTTGTGCGAGGCGTATGTCACGGGTCTGGAAGAGTCCATCTTCTTCAACTGCCTGAGAACCATCGCGTGCTCCGCGCGGCCAGCGGGACTTGCGCTGTCACACTCGTTCAAACAGCCCCATATTACGATGCTGGGCCTGTTGAAGTGCCACTCCACCATCTCGACGGTGGAGCCGGCTATCTGCTCGCGATACTTCGGATGGTCGAACTTCACCTGCCGCGCATGAGATTCTTCCCAGACGTAGAATCCCAGCTCGTCGCAAAGATCGAGAAACCGCATGTCGTTGGGGTAGTGGGAGGTGCGCACAAAGTTGCATCCCAGGTCCCGCATGATCGCCATGTCGTTCACCATCATCTGCAGCGGCAGGGAACAACCGAAACTGGGATGATCCTCGTGGCGGTTGTAGCCGCGCAGTTTGAACTCGCGCCCGTTAAGCAGCAGACGCGGGCCGGCCACCTTCACATCGCGGAAGCCGACGCGGTCAACAAGGTCATCGCAAACCCGTTCCCGTTCGAACAGGGTGACGTCGAGATCGTACAACACCGGCGTCTCCGCGCTCCATTCCTCGACCGACAGGCCCGGAACAACGGCTCGCACCTCCCGCCTGCCGCCGGCCGGCACAGTCGCGGACCCCATATCGAGGGCAACGCCTGCAATCTCCGCCACAACGCGCCGCCGCTGTGCGGTCGCCCCCGCGTTTCGCAGCCGCACCCTCAGGTCCAGCGCCCAATTCCCGCCGTCACGGCGCGGAACGGCAAACAGCTTCTCGATGAACAGCTCCGGTACGAGTTGGACCTCCACCGGCCTCGTCAGCCCTCCGTACGTGTAGTAGTCGTTCGGCAGATGAAGGGCGGAATGCGCACCGAAGCTGTTGTCGACCTCGATGACTATCTCATGGGGGCCGGTGCCCAGCCCGGTGACGACCACGTCCCATGGCGTGTACGCGTCGTAATGGGAACCGACGCTCTTGCCGTCCACAAACACCTCGCCGGTGTGCGAAACGCCGCCGAAGACAAGCCGCAGGGCAAGCCCTTCAACCGACGTGACGCTCCGCCTGTACCAGGCCTTCCCCCTGTATGCTTCGAAGCCCGGCGCCATCTCCCAACAGCCCGGAACATGCAGCCTGTGCGGATAGGTTTTCGGAAGTCTGCCGCCGTCCTTCCGCTCGGCGGCGGTCACAAACTCCCACAACCCGTCAAGCGCCTCGACAATGCGCACTTCGTGTTCGGAAAAGGTCCGCAGCATCCGCTGTCCCCCTTCGCTTCCTGCCGGCCGCGGCGCCTGCGTCAAAGCCAGCCGGTAATCTCGGCAGGCCTCCTGCCGTACCTGACGAAATCCGGCTACGACACGTCCGACGGCACGCCGTGATCACAGCCCGGAATGTCCCCCCGCCGCGAGTGACAGACGCTGTCCGCCTCAGCCCGGCCTCGATAGACGCGCCGCCCGCGCTTTCAGCGCCCTGGCGATTGTTTCCATCTGCCCTTCCAGCTTGGCGGTCTTCTGGACGGCCTCTTCCCTGAGCTCACGCTGCCGCGCCACCACCTGCTCCGGCGCCTTCGAGACGAACGACTCGTTCGCAAGCTTTGCGTCCGCCCGCTTCACTTCGTTCCGCGCCGCATCGAGCTGCTTCGAAAGCCGCTGCGTCTCGGCGTTGAGGTCAACCCCGTCCAGCGAAAGGTATACCGTGCCCGGACCACAGTTGGCGCCCGGCATCGGCCCTGGATCGCGTTCGCCCGCCACAATCACTTCCATGCCGCCGGCTTTGAGCATGGACTTGATCTGCGGCAGTTCGGACGCGAACATCCCGGCCGCCCCGAGGGTCGCTGCAACGAACACGAAATCCGCCTCGGCCGAAGCGGCGATCCCGAAGTCCGCCTTCAATGCCCTGCCCGCTCGCACGACCTCGTGCTTGCCCGCAACGTAGGCCAGCACCTCGTCCGTCGCCCCTAACCGCGCGAGCGCACCGGCATCCGCCGGCTGGGGCCACGGCGCGTTCATTATGTACCCGCCATCTCCGCCATAACCCATCTCGTGCCACAACTCCTCGGTTATGAACGGCATCACGGGATGCAA
>VGWI01000197.1 GCA_016873655.1 Lentisphaerota bacterium | reverse complement strand
GCCCCTATTACGCCCAGGACTACTGGATGGCAGGCAAGCGCGTGGGGGTCATTGGCTCCTCCGACGAGCACAGCGGACAAGGCGGCCGCCGGCATGGCGGAGTCGCCGCCGTATTCGCGACGTCCCTGACCCGCGAGGAGATCTTCGATGGCATGCTCCATCGCGCATGCTATGCGACCACCGGTGAGCGCATACTGGTTGAATTCGCCGTGGACGATCTGGGGACGGGGGCAGTCGGGAAGAGACAACGGGGAGACAAGCTGAAGATCACCCTGAACGTCTGGGGCACAGACACGCTCCTGCGGGTTGACATCATGCGATTCCGAAAGGGTCTGGACACAACCTTCCGCCCTGTCCTGTCCACCGCCCCACGTCCCGAACGCATGGACGCGATGATCACGTTTGACGATGTCGTCGAGACCTCCTGCCTGTACTACGCGCGGGTTGTGCAAGCCCCGCTCACGTGGCCCGCCATGGCCTGGACCAGTCCCATATGGATTGATGTGAACGGGGAGCAGAACACCACTGAATCGGGTCCACTATGAATGACACCCATCACGCACGTTTCCCAACAGATGCGGATCTAGTCCCTGTTGATGTCGAGGCGGCGAGGCAGTTTGCCGCCGAGTGGGCGGCGGCCGCCGCCGGGTCCGGAGACCCGCATGCCTTGCGCGTGCACGCATGGAAGCAGGGGTGGGGCGATCTGAAGTTCAACAACGCTATCTTTAGCGACGGCCCGCTCACGATTGCCGGCAAGACGTTTACGCACGGGCTGGGCACCCACGCCGATAGTGAAATTGTGCTGCGGACGCATCAGCCTGCCCGCGTGTTGCGCACCTGGATCGGCATGAATGACACATCAAAGACGCGCAGCGCCGAGGCAAATAAGGGGAGTCCGGCGCGGCTGATTTTCTCGGTTGAGGCAGGGGGTCGCGAGCTGTGGCGCTCCGCTGCCGTGGGAATCGCCACGGCGGCCAGGCGCGTGGATGTCGCCTTGAACGGGGCCACGGAAGTCGTCTTGCGTGTTCGGGAGGTCAACGGCAATAACGACTGGGCGCATGCCAACTGGGTGGATGTCGAAGTGGAACTGGCGGATGGGCATGTGGCGCGACTGGAAGAGTATGCGGGAGCTTTTCTGCCCGATCAAACACCGCCCTTCTCGTTCCGGCTGGGCGGAAAAACGTCGGCCCAATTGCTCGGCACTTGGCAGGTGCGGCGTGCGGATAAGCCCGGCGCGGCGGGCGTGAAGGTGCTGGTTGTGACCTGGCGCGACCCGCAGTCCGGCCTGGAGTGCGAGATGGAACAACAGACCTTTGCCGCGTTCCCGGCGGTGGAGTGGGTGCTGCGCTTCCGCAATACAGGCAAGACGGATACGCCGCTCATCGCGGATATCCGACCATTGGACATGGCTTGGGCGGCGGACAGGGCCCGGACGTGGAACTCCGATGATACGTGCCTGCGGCGGTCGCGCGGGTCGCTCTGCACGCCGGCGGATTTTGAGTATCTGGTGTCGCCGCTGCCGGTCGGCGAAGCGATCAGGATGGCGGCGGGCGGCGGGCGCTCGTCCAATACCTGGCTGCCCTTCTTCAACCTCCAGAGCGGCAAGAATGGCGTCATCGTGGCTATCGGCTGGAGCGGACAGTGGGCAGCCGAGTTCGCCCGCGAGAACGCCGACACCGTCCGGCTGTTTGCCGGACAGGAGTTGACCAACCTGACGTTGCACCCTGGTGAGGATATCCGCACGCCGAGTATGGCACTGCTCTTCTGGGACGGCGAGCCGCAGGCCGGCCACAACACGTGGCGGCGTTTTGTCCTCGCACACCACACGCCGCGGCCGAACGGCGAGCTGTTACGGGCTCCGCTGAGCGTCGCACACTGGGGCAGCATGAAGACCCATGATCATCTCGCCCGGATCGAGACCTACCGGCGGCAGAAGCTGGGCTACGATTACTACTGGATTGATGCCGCTTGGTACGGACCCGCCAGCGGCTATTCGCCGGATGAATTTACCGGGGATTGGGCCAGCCATGTCGGCAACTGGTCCATTAACCCGGCGGCGCACCCGAACGGGCTGCGTCCGATCAGCGATGCGGCGGTAAAAGCCGGCATGAAGTTTCTGCTTTGGTTCGAACCCGAGCGCGCGGTCAACGGCACCCCGCTGACCGTCGAACACCCGGACTGGTTCCTGGGCGAGCGCAAGCCGGGCAGTCATATGCTTTTCAATCTCGGCCTGCCCGAAGCCCGGCGCTGGATGACGGACTACATTTCACGGTTCATGGTGGAACAGGGGGTGCAGCTCTATCGCCAGGACTTCAATTTTGATCCGCTTCCGTACTGGCGTGCCGCCGACGCCCCGGATCGCCAGGGAATGACGGAGATCCGTCATATCGAAGGACTCTACGAGTTCTGGGATGAACTGCTCCGGCGTCAACCGGGGCTGGTGATCGACAACTGCGCCAGCGGCGGACGGCGCATCGACCTGGAAACGATCAGCCGCAGCATCGCGCTGTGGCGCAGCGACTGGCAGTGCGGATGGATTAGTGACGGAACACCGGGCCAGACCCACACCATGGGGCTATCGTACTGGGTTCCGCTGAGCGGGACGGGCGTACTGGGCGGATGCCGGCGCGCGGGCGACACCACTAACTTCCGCAGCAGTCTGAGCGCGGCGATGCAGTTTAGCATCTTCCCCTATGAGAGCTTCCCGATCGAGGAGGAG
>VGWI01000196.1 GCA_016873655.1 Lentisphaerota bacterium | reverse complement strand
TGATCCTTTCCGCAATTGCCCGCGAAGGGATACCGGCCCAGACGATAGCCCCCAAGTTCAGCGGCCGCTTCAACAAGGGTGTTGACTATGTTGGCTCAGTTGACCGCTTTGCGGGCGAGTTTGATGCTGACGTTGCCGTGGTTGAGCACGCCAAGGCTGCGTTCGGGCTGCCGAAGTCGCTCAAGCTGAGTGTACATTCGGGCAGCGACAAGTTCTCGATCTACCCCGCCATCAACCGCGTGCTCAGGAAACGCGGGGCTGGTTTGCATCTCAAGACCGCCGGGACGACCTGGCTGGAGGAGATTGCCGGCCTTGCCGAAGCGGGCCCGGACGGGTTGCAGATTGCCCGGAGCGTATACCGTTCCGCGGTGGCGCGGCGGGAAGAGCTGTGCGGACCCTATGCGACGGTCCTGGACATAAAGCACGCGAATCTGCCGGACCCGGACGAGGTGGACCGCTGGGACGGCGAACGATACGCGGCCGCGGTTCGGCATGACCAGAGCAGCGCGTTCTACAATGCCGACATGCGTCAGATTCTGCACGTGGGCTACAAGGTGGCGGCGGAGATGGGGCGGGTGTTCACGCAGGCGCTGGAGGAAAGCGCGGAGCATATCGGGCGCGGCGTGACCAAGAACCTGGTTCGACGCCACATCATGCCCGTTTTCGGCGGATGCAAGAGCTGAAGTCGGCGCAGTCAGGTTAACGTTGCCGCTGAATCGGGCCACGACAGTCTTGCTGAAGGGCGTGCCGGTGTGGTAGCTACCCTCGACTCGTTTCGTACTCCCAGCGCCTTCCGGAGATGATGTTGTGACAGAGCGCGAAGCGTACATAGCGTTGAACATGCTCGGCGACATAGGGCCCGTGCGGGTCCGGGCTGCCGCGGAGCTCATGGGCGGAATAGACGCCGTGTGGGCGGCCGACACCCGGGCGCTGGCGTCCGTTCAGGGAATAGGCGAGAGGCTGGCGGGTCGGCTTGTCGAGGCGCGGCGCGGGATTGACTGGGAGTCCGAAATAGAGCGGGCGGAGCGGGACGGGGCCAGGATACTGACCCCGGCGGACGGCGAGTATCCCAAAAGGCTCTCCGAAATCCACGATCCGCCGCTTGCTCTTTATGTGCGGGGCAGGTTGATGTGCAGGGACGATCGGGCCATTGCGATCGTGGGGACGAGGCGGGCAACGTGTTACGGGCGGGACTGCGCGGAGCGTTTCGGGTTCGGCCTCGCGAAAGCCGGTCTTACCGTGGTCAGCGGCCTCGCGGAAGGAATTGACACGGCCGCGCATCAGGGCGCGATGAAGGCGGGGGGCCGCACGGTGGGTGTCATAGCCGGCGGTCTTGACCGGTTCTATCCCGAATCCAACCGCGGGCTTGCGGAAAAGATGGCTGAAAGCGGCGCGGTGGTGACAGAGTATCCTTACGGGAGGCAGCCGGACAGGAACACGTTCCCTGTGAGAAACAGGATTGTCAGCGGGCTCTCCCTGGGGGTTCTTCTTGTCGAGGCCCCGCGCAAGAGCGGCGCGATGATCACTGTGCGCCAGGCGGCGGAGCAGGGGAGGAATGTGTTTGCCGTGCCGGGCAGGATAGACTCGCCGGGATCCCAGGGGCCGCATGATCTTGTGCGGGACGGGGTGAAGCTTGTTGTGTGCGTTGACGACATACTGGAGGAGTGCGGCGGCCTTTTCCCGACGGGCGTCGGGACCGCAACCGCTCCTGTGGCGCGGAGTGTCGCCCTGAGCGAGACTGAGCGCATGCTTGTGGCGGCTATCGAAGATGGAGTGGAGAGCGTGGACGGGCTTATCCGTGCCACAGGCATGGGAGCGGCGGACGTGACTTCGAAACTCATCGGACTTGAAATGAAGCGCATGGTCAGGATGCGTCCGGGCCAGCGTGTTGAGCTTTCGCGGCCGGCAACGGTTGCGTGAAGGTGCGGCGCAGCGGCGCCGGGAAGGAAGACGAATGGCAGACAAGCTCGTAATCGTCGAATCGCCGGCGAAGGCCAAGACGATAAACAAGATGCTCGGCGGCGAGTTCACCGTGATGTCATCCATGGGGCACATAAGGGATCTCCCTGAGAAGACGCTGGGAGTGGATGTCGACAATGACTTCGCCCCCAAGTACGTGCTCGTGAAGTCCAGAGAGAAGATCGTTGGCGAGCTCAAGCGCGCAGCGAAGAAGAGCGTGGAGATATTTCTTGCCCCTGACCCTGACCGGGAGGGGGAGTCAATTGCCTGGCATCTCTACGAGACCTTGCGGCCGGCGAATCCGAAGGCGGTGTTCCGGCGGGTTCAATACAACGAGATAACCGCGGAGGCGGTGAGAAAGGCATTCGCCAATCCGGGCGAGATTGACCAGAACCGCGTTGACGCGCAGCAGGCGCGCCGGCTTCTCGACCGGATCGTGGGCTACAGGGTTAGTCCACTTCTGTGGCGCAGGCTCAAGAGGGGGTTGAGCGCCGGGCGGGTGCAGTCAGTTGCCCTGCGGCTTGTCTGCGAGCGGGAGAGCGAGATCAGGAGCTTCGTGCCCGAGGCCTACTGGGTGGCGGGCGCAATTGCGAGGAAGCTCGTTGATCCTCGTGATCAGTTCCGCCTGGCGCTGGCCTCGATCGACGGGGAAAAGGCAAGGATAACCTCGGACGAGCAGGCGGCGTCGGTTGCCTCCGACCTTGCGGGATGCGGCTTGCGCGTGAAGTCGGTTTCTGTGAAGCGGGTGCAGAAGCGTCCGCCTCCGCCCTTCATAACCAGCACGCTGCAGCAGG
>VGWI01000195.1 GCA_016873655.1 Lentisphaerota bacterium | reverse complement strand
CGACGGCTGGGTGAACGTTACGGTTTCAGACACGGGTTCCGGCATGAGCGACGCAGTGCGGTTGCGTTGCGTGAGGCCGTTCTTCTCAACGAAGGAGGGGCACCTCGGCATCGGACTCACTGTCGCCGCGCGGCTGGCGGCCAGGTACGGCGGGAGGCTCGGGGTGATCGGCGAGCCGGGGAAAGGATCGGCCGTTCACGTATCGCTTCCCCGGTACCGTCAGTCGGAACGCGCGGCAATCCCGTCTTCCCGGAGGAGCAGACCTCATTTCAAGGTTCTGCTGGTGGAAGACGATCCGGCAGTGCGGGAGACGCTTGCCGCCATGCTTGTGTCCGAGAAGCACAGTGTCACGAGCGCTGAGGACGGCGCTGCGGCAGTGCTGCAGCTCAGGCGGGCCAGGTTTGATGTCGTAATCACTGATCGCGCGATGCCCATAATGACCGGTGACGAACTTGCCGCAGTGGTGAAGAAGCGCTATCCCGACACTCCCGTGGTGATGGTCACCGGTGTTGGCGAGGAGATGGGGCGAAGGGGAGTGCAGCCCGAAGGCGTTGATATCGTGCTTCCAAAGCCGGTATTGCGCGAGGACATGCGGATTGCGCTGGCGACGGTGTCGGACCGTGCCGAACAGGGGCAGGGCGGCTGACAGGCCGTTTCAGTCAGAGTTCACGTCGAGCGGCCGTTCCGCCGGTATTCCGAAGAAATGTCTGAGTTTCTGTTCGACTGTGACCAGCGCCCTGTGTCTCGCGGCGTATTCCCTCTTCAGCGCCCAGCCCTCAAGTTTGTGCTGCATTTCCCGGACCGCGTTGTGGACGGCCTCGATGTCGTGGTCCGTGCCGCCGGTCAATTCGTGCAGGTTGGAGGCGACGTGTTCCTCGATGGCCGCAAGAGTTCTGGCGATGTCCGCCCACCCGTCCTCCCCGGCGTTTCCCGGAGCGCGGAGCAGCGCCTCCATGGCGGAGCGCAGGCATGCTATCACATGGGCGCCGACAGGGTCGGAAGGGATGCCGGTCAGTTCATGCCTCACGAGGGCCGTCTTCAGCAGGATGGCGGCCAGTTGGGCGGGGTTATGCGCGGCTTCGGAAACTGCCTCAGCCATCTCCTCGGGTGAAGCGTCGTTTGATCCGCGCATGTAGCGGGAAATGGCATTCGTTGCTTCACTTGCGATTGACGGAGGTGAACTGGCTGTCTCCGATTCCCTGCGGAACGAGTCTGCCCAGACGGTCTGTTCTTTCGCGTCATCGCGGGGTTGTCGTTCGCCGGAGCTGCGCCGGGACTGCCGGCCTTCCTGAGTTGCCGTTTTATCGTGGGAACCACGGATAACCCTGTCGCCTTCCATGATTTCCTTGAGGCGTATCCGGCGAACCCGCACATGTTTCATCCGGGTCTTCTGAACCCATGTTTCAAGCGAGTGTTCGTCATCCGTGACGATGCCGGCGCCTGCCCTGGAGAGGAACTCTGCCAATGCCGCTGCGTCCTCGGGGCGCAGGCCTGTGAGCAGTTCGAGGCGGCCGGCGCGCGTGGCGTAGAGCCTGGCGAGAAGCGTCTGTATTACAGGATTTGTGGTTGAGTATGGCATTCCGCCGACGAGGGCGGTATTGCCGTTGGTTTCGATGCTGAGCGTGCCTTGGGATCGCATCAGCGGCGCGGCCAGTCGCAGCCAGTCCGATACCGCTGTCTTCGCCGCCGGGTGAACCGTACCGTACATGCCAACGCTATCCACGGCCCTGGCCATTGCCAGCATACACTTGTTATAAGGCTCGATTTGCGAAGCCCTTGTGGATGCGCCTTGCGATGGCGCACGTGCGGATGTGCGTCCGGTGCAGTCGGATCCTGAGGAATCGGATGGAACGCTCACGCCGTCAGTTTAGGCACTGCGGTCGGGCGACGCAAAATGTCTTTGCAGGAATATGGGATTGGGAATGGCGTGCGTGGAATGGCGTGTGTCTCGGCGGACGAAGACGGGCGGTTTGTGCAGCGTTCCGGGTCGGCCGCAAGGCCCGGGCTGGAGCCGTGGCGGCCGCCCCGCCCCGGTTCTCCCGGCCCGAGGTCGGGCCGGCTCCAGGAGGCTGATGGTTGTCGGGTTGGAGGGTCGCAGGCCTCTGCGACCGATCGGCCGGGGTCTTCCTGTAGCCGCCGCGCGCCCCTGCGTGGCGCGGCTACAGAAAGGACTCCAGATGAGGCGGGGTTTCGTCTTGAACAAGCATTAGCCTGCAACTACCATCCGGTGCTCGTTTTCAACGGCTTGAATTGATTTCTTCTGCCGTACGTGGAGCTTCGGTGCGTGTGTCGCGGGCCGGGTTTTTCCGGAGGCCGGATGAAGGAAATTGGAATAGGCTTGCTGGGGTTCGGGACCGTTGGCGCCGGCGTGGTGGACGGGTTTCATCGCAACGGCGCCCTGCTGGCGCGTCGCGCCGGGGTGCGGCCGGTACTGAAGCGGATAGCGGATGTTGACCTGGACCGGGACCGTGGCGTCAAGGTTGACCGTTCGCTGCTGACGACCGATGCCGCCTCGGTGGTGGACGATCCGTCGGTGCAGGTGGTGGTCGAGTTGATCGGAGGAACCCGTTTTGCCCACGAGATGGTGATGCGCGCGGTATCGCTCGGGAAACCTGTTGTCACCGCCAACAAGGCGCTGCTTGCGGAGAGGGGTCGTGAGATATTCGACGCGGCCGTGCGCAAGGGGACGGGGATCCACTTTGAGGCCAGCGTGTGCGGCGGCGTCCCCATAATCAAGGCGTTGCGGGAAGGGCTCGTGGCCAACCGCATACGGTCCATGTGCGGCATTCTCAACGGCACCTGCAACTACATACTCACCAG
>VGWI01000194.1 GCA_016873655.1 Lentisphaerota bacterium | reverse complement strand
CCGTGCCCGTTATGCTGACCCGAGTGCCGGACCTTTCCACCTTCGCGCCGAGGGCAGACACCGCCCCGAGAGTATTGAGGCAGTCCTCGCTTGCAAGGAACCCGTCAAGTTCGGTTACCCCGCGGGCAAGCGCGCCGAGCATTGCGGCCCTGTGGGAAATGCTCTTGTCGCCGGGCACCCGGACACTGCCGGCCATTCTGCCCGCTTGGGAAACACACCAGGTCCTCATGCCTGCCGTGTCCCGTCCGGCGCCTTGCGGCCGCCCCGCATCGCCTCGCGCCTGCGCCTGGCCGAGGCGAGAAACGCCCGCACTTCGCCGAACCGCCCGTCCGCGATCATGTCCCGCAGGCACACGGCGCGGCCGATCAGGCTGTCGAGTTCCTCCGTCAGCGCCTCGGCGTTTGTCCGGACTATGTCATGCCAGACTTCCTCGGACCCGGCCGCTATGCGCGTCGCATCGCGGAACCCCGATCCGCAGGCTTCTTCAACTCCATCCGCCCCGCGCGCGAACGCGTTGTCCACGAGCATCGCGGCCGCCAGATGAGGAAGGTGACTCGTCCGCGCGAGAATACGGTCGTGCGCCCCGGGGGCCAGAACACGCACGATGCAGCCGACGCTTTCCCACAGACCCGCAACCGCGCCCGCCGCTTCCGGCTGCCCGTCCCCGTCGCCGGGGGTCACAAACGAGACGGCGCCGTCGTACAGGTCCGCCCTTGCCGCATCCAGCCCTGTTTCCTCGGAACCGGCGATGGGATGGCTTCCGACGAAGACCGCACCCGTGCCGGCAAGCATCGCGCTGAGTTCACGGCATATGAAGTCCTTCGTGCTGCCCACGTCGGTCACTATCGCGCCTGCTCCGAAACCGGGCCTGCATTCGGCCGCAAGAACGGGAATCGCAAGAACCGGCACACAGAGAACGGTAATGTCGGCGCCGCGCACCGCATCGGACGGATTCGCCCACACGGTGTCGGCCACCCCGTCGCGCAGGGCGCGTTCGCGCGTTTCCTTCCTGCGCGCGTAGCCCCGCACCTCGGCGGCGAGCCCGCGCCGCCTGACAGCCAGGCCAAGCGAGCCGCCCATCAGCCCGAGCCCCATCACGGCAAGAACACGCATCGCAGCCTCCCGCGCCGTCAGCCCCGCGTCCGGTCGAGCGCTTCGAGGAACCGCTCGTTCTCCCGGCTTGTGCCGACTGTCACGCGAATATACTCCGGCAACCCGTAGACGTCCATCGGGCGCGCGATGACTCCCTCAGTCTGCAGCCTGCAGAACCGTTCGCGCCCCATCCCGACCTTCACGAGCATGAAGTTCACGACTGACGGAACGTATTCGATCCCGCGCGCGCGCAACCCGGCCTCGATCTGCTTCAGCCCGTCCCGGACCATCCCGTCGGTCCGCTCGACGTGCAGGTCGTCGCCAAGCGCCGCCTCCGCCGCCGCCAGGGCCATGGCGTTCACGTTGAACGGCTGGCGGACGCGTTCAAGCAGTTCAATCCCGTCCCTCGGGGCGACCGCGTACCCGACCCGCAGACCGGCAAGGCCGTAGGTCTTGGAGAAAGTGCGCAGACAGAACACGTTTCTTCCGGCCCTGACGTGGCGAAGCGTGTCCGGCCTGCGTTCCGGGGGAAGAAGCTCAATGTACGCCTCGTCAAAACACACGACGACATCGTCGGGGACCACGGCCATGAACCTGTCTATTTCATCCTGCCCGACCATCGTGCCGGTGGGATTGTTCGGGTTCGCGATGAAAACCAGCCGCGTCTCCGGGGTGATCGCCTTGAGCATCGCGTCGAGATCGTGCGTGAAGGCGCGCATGGGCACCGTCGTCACCGGCGCGGAACTGGCGGCGGCAACGAGCCTGTAAACGACAAACGCGCAGTCCGACACCACGACCCCGCGCCCCGGCCCTAGAAACACATGGCCGAGCAGTTCGATAAGCTCGTTGCTGCCGTTCCCCGGCAGCACCTGCTCCGGCGCCACTCCAAGCTTGCCGGCAATCGCCCGGCGCAGCCGGTAGGACCCGCCGTCGGGATACCGGTGCATCTCGCCGGCGCATGCCTGCATCGCCTTCAAAGCCGCGGGCGAAGGCCCGAGGGCGTTCTCGTTGGACGCGAGCTTTACTATTCCGTCCGGGTCCAGGCCCAGCTCACGCGCCACTTCTTCGATGGGCTTGCCCGGCTCATAGATCGGCAGTTTTTCGATCCCATCGACCGCTATCTTCCGCAGCGAGCTCACTCGGCCTTTCCATCCACGCCCTCGCCGGGCTCTTCCAGGTCCGCCGGCTCCTCATCGCCGTCCGATTCCGCGGCGGCAGCCGCCCCGTCCTCAACAGCCCCTCCGGCGCCGCCGGACTGGCCTTCCTCGCCGCCTGGCTCGTCGGCAAGATGCAGTTCCGCCTGTACGGAAGCGCGTTTGGCAAACCTCGGAGCCTGCGGCCTGGCCAGCATCGGCTCGGCTTCGGCGAGGTCCTTGAGCCCCTTGAGCCCGAAGTGTTCGAGAAAGTTCTGGGTGGTTCCGAACAGGAACGGCCTGCCCGGCAGTTCGCTCCGCCCCGCGATCTTCACAAGGTGCACTTCCATCAGCAGCTTGAGAACATGATCAACGTTTACTCCGCGGATGACCTCTATGTCGGCACGGCTGATGGGTTGGCGGTATGCTATGATCGCCAGAGTCTCAAGCGCCGGACGCGACAGCCGCTGGGGTTTGCCGATGTCCAGAAGCTGCTTCAGCCACGTGCCGCACCCCGGATCGCTCTGAAGCCTGTATCCCCCGGCGACCTCGGCGAGGTGAAAACCCGGACAGACACGCGCCAGGTCGGACGACAGTTCTTCCAGCGCCCTGCGTATGTCCGATTCCTT
>VGWI01000193.1 GCA_016873655.1 Lentisphaerota bacterium | reverse complement strand
CGATTCCGCGAAACTTGTTCGCTGCCATCTTGGGTCGCATCCAACGGCTGCGTGTTGTGGCCAGCATGGTGCCTTCATGATGGCCCGACAAGCCCCTCAGTATGGCTCCCGCTGCGATGATCCAGGGGGATGCCCTGCGCCGAACTCGAAGGAACGAGGCCGAAAGGCCGCCTTCGTGCCCAGGCGAACGTCCCGCATCTGCCCGGAAGACCGGAAAACCTCGAAAATGGGATAGGCGCAATGGGGGGGGCGGCGCGGGTATAATGACGAAATACGGCTCGGCGGCGTAGCCGGGCGCGGTTATTTGGGAAATGTCGGTTGAGGGTAGTAGAGAAGAAATCTGCACGGATTGTCATGGCAAGCACCGGCTGACCGCGCGAAAGTGTAAATGGAAATAGCTCATGAAGTCGACGGCTGCAACGTGGTGTTTTGAGGAGAGGCCGATGTCTCCGCGAATGAGAGACAGGGTTATCATTATAATCGAAATGCAAACGCCTACATGGAATTCGGTGACGCACTGGGCTGGGCGATAGCGGGACTTTTGGGTAAACAGACAGTCCACTCGGCCATCGGAAGATGCACAAGGAACGACAATAGAAGTGAACCGCGACAAGCGGCGATATATCTGCTTCGCAGGCGTCTTGCTACAGTTGGGAGATCAAACGATGAAACAGACGATTCAATTCATCCCCGTATTCCTTCTCGCTGCTTTGGCTGGGAGCCATCCGGTCGAGGCGGCGACACAGCCGGTTCGCGTCTTCATCCTCGCCGGGCAGTCGAATATGGAAGGACACGGTCTCATTGCTGCCGAACCGAAGCGTAATGGCGGCAAAGGCTCGCTGGAATTCCTTGTGAAGGATGCCGCGACCGCAAAGCGTTTCGCACCTTTGGTGGACGACGCCGGGCAGTGGCGCACACGCGATGACGTGTGGATCACTTACCTTGACCGCAAAGGGCCGCTCACCGTGGGCTATGGCGCGCGTCAGGAGATGATTGGCCCCGAGCTTGGCTTTGGCTGGGTCATGGGCGATACGCTCAATGAGCCGGTGTTGCTCATCAAGTGCGCCTGGGGCGGCAAGAGCCTCGCCGTGGATTTCCGTCCGCCCAGTGCGGGCAAACCACCGTACTCGCTCGGCGAGAAGGCCGATGCGGCCATTGCGCAGGATCCGGCCATCGTGGGCAAGTGCTACCGCGAGACGCTGACGCTGACCAGAGCCGCCCTCGCGAACATCAAGGCCCTCGTGCCTGACAGCAACGGAAGTTATGTGCTCGCCGGCTTTGGCTGGCACCAGGGTTGGAACGACCGGGTCAACGATAAATTCAATGCCGAATATGAAAACAATATGGCCCATTTCATCCGCGACATCCGCAGAGACCTTGGCGTGCCTTCCCTGCCGTTTGTCATCGCCGAAACCGGCATGACGGGACCCGAGGCTCGCCCGCGGGCGTTGTCGCTGATGAAGGCGCAGGCGGCCGTAGCGGAACGCCCGGAGTTCAAGGGCAACGTCGCGTTCGTGAGCACCAGGGCATTCTGGCGCCCCCGGGACCAGTCACCCAGCGGGCAGGGCTATCATTGGAACTCGAACGCCGAGACCTATTATCTCATCGGTGAGGCGATGGGTGAAGCGATGAAACGGCTGATCGGCGATCAGAAGTGAATCGCAGTGGATTGACAGACCGGTCGACCAGATTTCTGCGCCGGTACTGCTTTCGCAGCGTGCGTCGTTGGATCGTTCGGCTTGCCCGCGAGGGAATCCCCCCGACTGCCACGGCCTTGAACCGTCTTGATGAAGTCATCACTATCATAGGCCTTGTCGGCAATGTCTGTGCCCCGCGACCTTCTGTGTCGATGGAGGCCCATGAATAATCGCCTGAGGATCGATGGTTTGCCGCATTCTACGACTACTTCCCGGCCGGGACACTGACCGCCTTGGACCAAGTCACGATGGTCTCCTTCATGGCCCTCGCACGGTCAGGATATTCTGCCACCAGGTTCCTCGATTCTTCTATGTCATTCTCCAGATTGTAGAGCTCATATTTCTTCGAGGAAACGATCATCTTCCAGTTGCCGTCACGCATGGCGGTCCCGAGCTTCGGTTCATACCCCCAGAACAGTTGACGCTGGGGAAATACGGCCCGGTCGAGCAGGAGAGCCTTCATGCTCGTGCCGTCCAACTTCCGTTCCGAAGGGATCGGAATGGAGGCGAGATCCATGATAGTCGGGAAGAGATCCATGGCCATGGTGGTGGCGTCCGTTCGGGTGCCCGCGGCAATCCTGCCCGGCCACCAGGCGACCGCAGGGACACGGTGCCCCCCTTCGTACTGGCTGAACTTGCTGCCCCGTAGGGGCTTATTGGAACCTCCCGCCAGAATGGCGCCGTTATCAGAGAAGAAGAAGACAAAGGTGTTTTCCGCAAGGCCGACACGCTCGATGGTATCCAGGATCTGGCCGATCCCCTTGTCCATCTCTTCCAGCATAATCTTGTACTTCGGGCGGATTCGGTTCGGGTCCCACATCTCCTTATTGTTCAGTCGTCCCCGTGGTCTGTTCTCTATCGTGTCCGCGGGAGTCTGAAACGGCAAATGGACCGCTTGATGGGCGACATACAGGAAGAAGGGGGTGGATTCGTTTTCCTCAATGAAGCGGACGGCGCGGTCCGTGATCAGATGGGTCGAATAGCCCTTGATCTCCTCGCGTTGGAGGCCATTATACCAGTCCTTGTGGTTGTGATAATCGGTGGCGCCCTCCAGATAGCCTACGAATTCATGGAAGCCATGATGAATGGGATTTTGCCTCGGCTCCACCCCCAGGTGCCATTTTCCGAACAGGGCTGTTCGGTAACCCTGCTGTTTCATCAGGCGGGGAAT
>VGWI01000192.1 GCA_016873655.1 Lentisphaerota bacterium | reverse complement strand
GGCGATTCTCGAGGAAGCCAGGGGGGAGATTGACGCCGGGTTCGACGCCGCCGGGTCGTTCGGCCTTGCGGTGGGCAGGGAAGGTTGGCACACGGGCACGGTCGGAATCGTGGCCTCGCGCCTTGTGCGCGCATACAACAGACCGTGCGCCGTTGTGGGCCTTGACGGCGATTCGGGGACGGGACGCGGTTCCTGCAGAGGCGTGCCGGGCCTCGACATCATGCGCGTTCTCGACATATGTGCCGACTCGCTTGACGGGTTCGGAGGGCACAAGGCGGCGGCTGGATTCGCGCTGAGAGCGGAGCGCTTCGGCGAATTCAAGAACCTGTTCAACGAGGCATGCCGCGAGTGCATGCGCGGGCTGGACCTGCGGCGCGTGCAGACGATTGACGGGTGGCTTGATGTTGAGGCCGCGGACATGGGGCTGTTTGACGAACTGGCGGAGCTGGAACCGTTTGGTAATGGCAATCCGGTCCCCGTGTGGGGCGCAAGAGGTGTTGCCGTGGCCGACAGCCCTCGTGTTGTGGGCAACGGGCACGTGAAATTCTCGATTGCGCGCGGCGGCCCGCCCTTGCCGGCAATATGGTTCGGGGCGGGGGGTAAGATGCCGCCGGCCGGCCGGTTCGACGTGGCTTTCGAGCTCAGGGACAACACGTACCGCGGCAGGCGCAGCGTCCAGGCTCAGATCAGGGCCATCCGTCCTGCTTGATCTGTGTCCGTTCCATGGGCTATGCTCGGGACGCCATGGACAAAGACAGCGTGATCCACAGAAGCGTCGAGCTTCTCCACGGCACATTTGAGCGGACCGATCTTGAAGTCGAGTGGCGCAAGATAGAGCAGAAGCTGGAGGAGGCGAGCTACAGCCGCGGGGATGTGAGACCCCTTGTTGACTGCATCTTCTCGCTTCTGCTTGCCGCGCGAAGCCGCGGGTACAGCGTTGGTGCGGTTATGAAGGAACTGGAGGCGGTGGCGTCCAGGAATCTCGAGCGTCGCTGGAAGAAGATGCCCGACGGCACTTACCGTGCGACGTGACGGCCGCAGGCCGTTCGAGGACGTTTCGCCTTGCTTGCTGTCCGTGGTTCGGATACGCTCCGGCGCTTTTCAAAGGGGGAATATAAATGCCTAAGGTTTGCGAGATTTGCGGCAAGGGTACGATGAGCGGAAACCGGATTGTCCGGCACGGTCTGGCGAAGAGCAAGGGCGGCATCGGTTTGCACACGACCGGTATTACCAAGCGCAAGTTCGAGCCCAATTTGCACAGGATCCACGTTCGCGTGAACGGCACGGCGCGCCGGATGACGGTATGCGCTTCGTGCATCAAGAAGACGACGATCACGAAGGCCTGATTACGCCGCAGCGGCGGACATAGGGACGGGGCATTGCGTATGGAAGAAACGCACGACTCCTCCGAGATCCGTGACACGGATATCGTGTTCGATTGTCCGTACTGCGGAAAGAGCCTTGCGATCGACTGCCGCGGGGCCGGCCTCACGATCCAGTGCACGGATTGCGGCCGTCAGGTCCAGGTTCCAATTCCAGCCAACATGGAGATCACGGATCTCGATGTCTCGGATTCCGATCTTGAGGCGCTGGTGATGAATCTCCGCCATGCGCTTGCCGATGCCGAGAACCGAATCGCCGACATGTCCGGCAGGATAGACGCCCTCGAACAGCGTCGGGAGTTCCTGGAAGAGTCCCAGCTCTCTCACATGAACCGGTTTGGGATGGTTCTGGAGAGCGCCGCGCGCATCAGGGAGGCAGTCTCTGAAATCGAGAAAGCGTTGCGGCTCGCCGCCGCTGATATGGAGTCAGCCGGAGCCGAAACGGGCGGAGCTGAAGATGTCGGCGTGAATTCCCCTGGCGAAGATCCGACCGTTTCCGGGTGACCGGGTGCCGTTTCCGCATTCTCCATAGCGGTGGCACTCCCTAGCAGGCCAGTGCGGCGCCGAGTTTCTCATCGACCGCCTGCCACGAGTATTCCTTCTCCACCATTCCGCGGCCGGCCTTGCCGAGGGCGTCACGCAGTCCGGGGTTCTTCTCCAGCAGCAGGAGCGCCTCCTCGAACTCGGGATAGTTCCGGAACCACAGGCCCCCGTTGCTCCTTCTGCACTGGTGTACGAGGACGCGCCCGCAGGCATGCACCAGCGCCGGGGCGCCGGCGAGCCACGACTCCAGAAGCACGATGCTGAGGCTTTCGTTCACCGAAGGATGCGCAAAGACGAGGGCGCCGGCCATGGCGTCCCGCTTTTCCTGTTCGCCAAGGAAGCCGACATCGAGAACGTGGTCAGCGAAGGACCTGGGCCGTTCCACCGACCCGGCCCCGGCGAGGACAAGGCGGAGCGGCGAACCGGTTCTAGCCTTGAATGCCGCGAAGTAGTCAACGAGCAGCGGCGTTCCCTTGAGCGGTTCGCGCCGGCCGGCGTAGAAGATGTAGGGGGCGGGTATGCCGCGTGATCTGCCAAATGCCGCTGGGTCGGATTCGAACGGGTCCAGGCCCATGCCGACGACGAACAGACGTTCGGCGGGCAGGGAATGCAGCGAGACGGCGAGATCGCGTTCCGGCTCGGAGTTGAAGATGCATCCACGCACGGAACTGAACATCTCCCTGAAACAGGACAGGTATGCGAACGCCTCGTCGTGCAGGCACGGCAGCAGGAGCGTCTTATCCGGAACGACTGCCGCGGCGGCGCAGGTCAGTCCGAAGAGGTAAGGGCCGGTGATGACGCGGTCCAGGCCGGAAGCATTGCGGGCCAGCCAGACGGTCATGGCCCGGCTGTTGATTCCGTTCGAGAGCCAGGCGCGTTGCACGTCCTGCGGGACATCGGCTCCGGATGATATCATCGACTGGGCTTTGGCGAACGAGTGGAGATCGCGGTCTTCATCCA
>VGWI01000191.1 GCA_016873655.1 Lentisphaerota bacterium | reverse complement strand
GCAGAGTGGGCCTGGGCGGCGATCCGGGGCCGGGGGCTGTCCCGATGGGCGGATCCGCATAGGACCGGGCAGCAGGCGCCACGTGGGGCGGCCAAGTGGGGAAGCGGTTGACGGCGGCGGGCCGAAGGGGTAAACTCTGGCGGGCTGGGGTAGCTCCCCAGCCGATGAAACGTTTCGGTCCTGGCCGGCCGGCAGCCCACTCACCCGCGGGCGGCCGGCAGGCCGGGGCGACTTGAATGCGGGTGAAGGTATGGCAGCAAGAAAGAAAGCGAAGAGGGCGGGCAAAGGCGATCAGCCTGAGCCAACGCCCGAAGAGGTCAGGCAGACGCTGGACGAAGCACACGAGCGACATCTGGCATTCTTCTTTGATCCTGACCCTGATGTCGAGATTGCCCCTGTGACCGTGGCTGAATATCGGTTCGAAGTGGCAATAACGAATCTTCGTGCGATGCTGGAGGCGCACGAGTACATCGGGGTTGACTGGGGCCACGACGAGAAGGGCGAGGCCACACTTGCGAATCGGCCTTATCCGGGAACGCCATTGCCCAAGAGGCCGAGCTTCAAGCATGCGGTGCGGAACTACCGCTGTGCAGTAAGGACGCATCGAGACTGTGAGGAACTGGCGGCACAGCTTTCCCAAATCGCGGACGTGAAGCGTCTGCGGGCGGTCCTTGCGCGTATGGCCTGGTATCTGGACGGCGGACAGGTGATGGCTGCCGAAGACCTGGCAAGAGGAGGGAGCACCAAGGAAGCAATAGGTGTTCTGAGAGAGGCACTGCACCTGGCCCACGACGAATGCGTGCACGAAATGAAAGAGATTCTATCGCGGATAGATCTTGATGACGTTGGCCTCGACAAAGCGGAGGCGACAATCCGTCGCGAGCTGGACCCGGAAGCCCCTGTGTTGGTCGATACTGATTGGCAAATTCTCCGGTACCTGAGTGAGAGCGAATCGCCGATGATTCAGAAGGAGATAGCGGAGGGGGTGAGCAAGGGGGACGGCACCGTCAAGGCGTCCGTGCAAACCTTGGAACGTCATGGGTACATCGACCGGCCTTGCGGGCAGCGCAAGGGGTACGGAATCACCCCGAGGGGACAGGATCGGTTGACAAGGGCCAAATAAGAGATTCGCTATTATCCCTTGTTTGACTTCTGCGCAGAAAGCCTCGCGCATAGAGTCTGTGCATGATCGATGCACAGAACAATCGACTGGTACGACTGAGCGGGTTGGCCCACCGCCTGGGGCTCCCGATCCGCTGGCTTCACGCGGAAACGAGGGCCGGCCGGCTGCCGCATCTGAACGCGGGCGGGACCCTGCTCTTCGACCCGGATGCCGTCGAACGCACGCTACAGCGGCGGGCTGCTGAGGGGGCGGTCCGATGAAATATCTGGCCCCCGACGCCGACGGCCTGGACCCTGCCGAGCCCTTGCGGCCACGCATGCTCGTGGCGGCTCCCGAGCAGATCCTTGTTGATGCCAAGGTCGCGGCGGGGCTCTGTGGGGTGAGTAGAAGCACCTGGCTCGCATGGGACGCGGCGGGGATCAATCCCCGTCCGATTCGACTTCAGGGCCGGGTTCTCTGGGTCGTCACGCATCTTCGCGCGTGGGCGGCGGCGGGGTGTCCATCGAGGGAGCAATTCGAGCAAGAGAAGCATGGGGGCAGTCCATGAATCGCGGCTACACCAAGCTCTTCTCGTCCCTACTCACGTCGAGCGTGTGGAGCTGTGACGACAAAGTTCGCATCATGTGGATCACGATGCTCGTGAGTGCTGATGCGACCGGGCACGTCAGCGGGACAATCCCCGGCATGGCGGCCATGGCGCGAATGAGCTTGGAAGATGCGGAGCGAGCCATTCAGGTACTGGAAGGTACAGACGCGTACAGCCGCACGAGGACTCACGAGGGGCGACGTCTCCTGCCGTGCGATGGCGGATGGTGCGTTACGAATTACGCTCGGTACCGCGAAATGCGAGATCCAGCTATGCGTACCGAACAGAACCGGCAGGCACAGCGGCGCTGGCGCGAGCGGAATCGTAAGCCAGAAACCGTAAGCCCGCGTAAGCCAGAAATAAGCCACGGTAAGCCCGAGTCAGCCCAAGCATCTCCAGAAGCATCTCCATCACCCAAAGAAGCTGCGCTTCTTTCGTCGGAACCATCGTTCCGACTGAGCGGCCTGCTGCTCGATTTGATTCTCGCGCGTAAACCCGACTTCAAACGACCTAAGCTTGAGCGATGGGCTCAAGTGGTGGACCGCATGATGCGTCTGGACCATCGGACCCCCGAGCGCATCGAGGCCGTGATTCGATGGTCGCAAGCCGACGACTTCTGGCAGAACAACATCCTATCGGCAGAGAAACTCCGCAAGCAATTCGATCAGCTCGAACTCAAGATGAAGGATCGTAGGGATGGACAAGCACGACAACGTGGCACGCCTCGGCAAAGTTTCAGCGGACAAACTTCGGCAGTTGGAGATGTCATCGAGGTTTGACAACGGGGCTTGCCGGCACTGTGGGCAGCCCATCCCGGCCGACGCCGGGGAGCTGGCCCACCGTTGGCGGGTCTGTCCCGGATGCGACGGGCAGTTGCGGACCGCGCGGGGGGAAGAACGCACGCCGGCCAGTCGCGAACGCCGGGCCCGTTATGTCGCGACACTACGCCGGCGGATCGACGCCGTGATTCCTCTGGCCTTTCGCCATGCCCGATTGCTGGGCCTATCGGAGAATCTACGCCGGGCACTGCTGGCAAGACGCCGGGGGCAGGGGCTTCTCGTTTGGGGCGGTGTTGGAGCCGGCAAGAGTCACGCGGTTGCTTCGCTCGTGCGGGCGGTGATAGTGCAAACCCGCGGCGAGATCCGGGTCGAGCGGGCTCTGTACGACAAGCTGATCCTGGAGCTGCGGG
>VGWI01000190.1 GCA_016873655.1 Lentisphaerota bacterium | reverse complement strand
CAAGTCCGGGCGGCGTACCTGCTGGAACTTGTCAAACTGGCAAAGGTCGAGATCGAGCCGGACTGGTTCCTGGCCGGGCAGCACCTCCCGACGGCGCATCTCCAGTGGCAGGCCCCGGACCCGAAGAACGCCGGGCATCTGGAATGCCTCCGGCAACTCGGTATAGCCGACAGTGATGCCCTCAAAGTGCGCGATTGTCTGAACCAATGGCAGAATCCGCCGCGGTGTACCGTGGGCGCGCCGGCGCCGGAGTCCCTGAACGGCAAAGGTTTTTGGAACGATAGCAATACGCGTTCCGTGTTCTGGGCGGGCGGATGGATGGAAAACCATTCGATCCGCGACTACGCCAAACTGATGCGCATCGGGTTCCGCGGCGTCCGGCAAGAGATCGAACAGGCGATGGCGGCGGCGGACCGCGCGGCGGCGGCCTACCCGCAGTCGGAGAATTTCTGGCTGGCAGCTCTGGACATTTGCGAGGCGGGCATTCTCCTGGGGCAACGCTACGCCGACGAGGCTCGACGTCTGGCGGATCTGGCTGAGGCGCCCGGGGAAAAAGCGCGTCTGGAACGGATTGCCGTGAGCTGTTCCCGCGTGCCCGCCGAGGGCGCACGCACCCTGGCGGAAGCCGTCCAATCGCTCTGGTTGGCGCATATACTCACGTGCGGCGAGGACGGGATCAACGCCAATTCCCTGGGTCGGCTCGACCAGATTCTGCACCCGTACTATGCCGCCGATGTCGCGGCCGGGCGGCTCGACCGGGCCGGCGCCGTGGAGTTGATGGAGGAACTCGGATGCCGGCTGTATCTCGACTACGATGTGCAGGCCATCACGCTGGGCGGCGTGACCCGCACCGGAGACGATGCGGTCAATGACCTGAGTTATATCATTCTCGATGCCACGCGCAATCTGGGGGTCATTCGCGATCTTTCCATTCGACTGCACGACAAGACGCCCACGTTGTTTGTGCAACGGGCCGCCGAACTGATCGCCCGGGGCGGCGGCATTCCCTTCGTCTTCAACGACGAGTGTTTCATTCCGGCGCTGACCGAACGCGGCATCGCTCTGGAAGATGCCTGCGACTACGCCCCGATCGGGTGCATTGAATTAACCATTCCGGGGAAGGCTAATCCGCACGCCGTGTCGGGGTGGTTCAACTCGACCAAGTGCCTGGAACTTGCTCTGTTCAACGGCAAGGACCCCGCCTCGGGCGAGCAGGTGGGACCGCCGACCGGGGCGCTGGAGGACTTCGCCACATTCGAGGATCTGTTTGCCGCCTACGAGCGACAGGTGGAGACGTTTTCCCGGAACATGGTGTATCACTGCAACCGGGGAGAACTCGCGCAGCGCGACGGCGGCCCCCTGCCGTTCTGGTCGGTGCTGACCGATGACTGCATCCGGCGCGGCCGCGACATTACCGACGGCGGCCCTGTCTACAACTACCACTCGATCTGCTTCCTTGGCGCGGCCAACACGGCCGACTCCCTGATTGCGCTGAAGCAATTCCTTTTTGACGAACCGCGCATCCCGCGCAGCGAGTTGCTCGCGGCGCTGCGCAGCAACTTCCAGGGGCGGGAAGATCTGCGCCAGATGTTGTTGATGCGCGCCCCGAAGTACGGAAACGACAAACCGGAAGTGGATGACATGGCCCGGCGGGTCTGCGAGCGCTTCATCGCGTTGATGGACCGCATGGAAAGCCCGTTGCGCGGTCGCTATTTCGTTCATCTCTTTTCCTTCGTGTGCAACATCCCGTTCGGCAAGAGCGTCGGCGCCACGCCCGACGGGCGCAGGGCAGGGGAGCCGCTCGCCTATTCCCTGTCGGCCAACCAGGGTCGTGATACGCACGGTGTTACCGCGATGCTCAACTCCCTGGCCCGGCTGCCGCACGACAAGGCGGCAGGCGCCTCTGCCGCGATAGTAGAGATTGATCCGGTCATGGTGGAAGGCGACGCAGGCGTTCGAACCCTGGCGCAACTCACCGAGGCGGCGATGCGGATGGGAGTCGGCCAACTCCAGTGGAACGTGACCACCGTTGAGCGGCTGCGTCAGGCGCAGGAAGATCCGGAGCGCTACGGCAACATCGCGGTGCGTGTGGCCGGGTTCTCGCAGATGTTCAAGCTCATCAATCCGGAACTTCAGGAACATATCATTGCGCGAACCAAACATCGGAAATAGTGCTACGGGGATTATCTTCGATATTCAGCGCTCCTCGTTGCACGACGGGCCGGGTATCCGCACGACCGTGTTCATGAAGGGATGTCCGCTCCGGTGCGCCTGGTGCCATAATCCCGAGGGCCTGACTTCCTCTCCGATCCTGTCTTTTCTGCCCGAGAAGTGCATCGGATGCGGCCACTGCCTCCAGGTTTGCCGCCCTCAGGGACACCGCATCACCGAGGGGCGACACGAGCTTGACCGTTCGAAGTGCGTGGCCTGCGGGCTTTGCGCGCGGGAGTGTTACGCCGGGGCGCTGGAGATGATCGGGCGCGAAGTGACGGTCGAGGAAGTGATGGAGGTTGTGCTGAGGGATAGGCCTTTCTACGAATCATCGGGGGGCGGGCTCACGCTTTCGGGCGGCGAACCGCTGCTTCAGGCGGCCTTCTGCAAGTCATTGCTGCAACAGGCCAAGCAGTGCGGGCTGCACACCTGCGTCGAGACATGCGGCCAGTACTCCTATGACCGTCTGGAGGCGGTCGCGCCGTATGTCGATCTGTTTCTGTACGACTGGAAGGAGAGCGATGCTGCGCGGCACCTGGTTGCCTGCGGCGCGGGCAATGAACGGATCCTGGCCAATCTTCGCGCGCTGGACGCCGACGGAAAGAAGATTCGCCTGCGCTGCCCGATCATTCCCGGGTTCAACGACAGGCCGGATCATTTCGAAGGGATTGCCGAGCTCGCTCGATCATTGCACAACCT
>VGWI01000189.1 GCA_016873655.1 Lentisphaerota bacterium | reverse complement strand
CACCGTTCGATCCCAGAGGGTGATAGCGCATGAAACCGAGAGAGAGACTCCTAACGGTGTTGAGAGGGAAGATCCCGGATTGCGTTCCGGTCGCACCCGACTTCTCCAACATGATCCCGGCCAGGCGCACGGGAAAGCCTTTCTGGGACTTGTACCTGTACAACAATCCGTCCATCTGGGAAGCCTACATCGACTGTGCCAAACATTTCGGGATCGATTCGGTCATGGACGGGTACTTTCCGTTTCGCTGGCCAAGCGATGAAGCGGATCTGCGCCCGTGGGAGACGTTCATTGTGTACCGTGACGCCGAGCGCATCGTCACGCAGGCCAGCTACGTCGAGACCGGCCGCCGCGTGTGGCAGGAACGGGTCAACGTCTACTACGTGGCCGACCCGCCGACCTGCTGGGTGGACCCGGCCAAGATCGGGCTACCCGCCGTGCCGGCGCGGTACGAGCCAGTGGAAGGCGTCAGGACGGTGGACACCGGAATCGCGGGATTGCGCCGGACCAAGGAACTGCTTGGCGATCACGGGATCGTGGGGGTCTTTCTTACGTACTCCTCTGTCGTCGGTAGCGAGGAGGGCGTCTATCACTTCGCAGATCACCCCGAGGAACTGGAGAAGGTCAAGGCCGACCGGCTGGCATCGGTTGAGCGGCGGTTCGCAGACCTGATGGCCATGCGACCGGAAGATCGTCCGGATTTCCTGTGCGTGGGTGGGTCGGGTACACTGATATTCCAGTCGCCGGCGTTCTTTCGCGAGCATGCCTTACCCGCGGTGAAACGCGCAATCGAGTTGGCCACGGCCGCAGGCATCCCGACTCACGTCCACTCGTGCGGCCCCGAAAAGGAGTTGGTGCAAATCATGGCCGAGGAAACGTCCCTTACGGTTATTGATCCTCTTGAGATCCCACCGATGGGCGACTGCAACCTGGCGGAATTGAAACAGGCCTACGGGAACCGAATCGTTTTGAAGGGCAATCTGCACACAACGAATACCATGCTATTCGGCACGGTTGCGGACGTCGTTGCGGCCAGCCGCAAAGCCATTGACGATGCGGCGGAAGGAGGCAGGTTTATCCTGTCCACCGGGGATCAATGCGGAAGGGATACGCCGGACGGGAATCTCGCGGCCATGATCGAGACAGCCAGAACATACGGCAGATACTGAGGATCGAACCAGCAAATGCTCGGTACGGCTTCGCCGCCCGAGATTTGCGCCGTTCGGTGAGGAAATGAGATGAAACGATTGAGGAGAATAGGATTGATCATGCTGGCACTGGCCGGCATCTACCTCATTCTCAATGGGATCGGTTGGGCTGCCGTCTTCTTCTGGAAGTCCGAGGCGGTCGCCATGTGCGCTGCCATCCCGGCTGCAGTTCTCTGCCCAGCCGGTGCCATTTGCGTTGTTCCAGGAAGTCAGGCGGATAGTCCGTTCTTCTTCATCCCGCTGATGGGGGTCTTCTTTCTCCTGTGGGCGGTCTTCATTGAACTGATGTGGGGAAGACTGAGAAGGACACCGAACCAGGCGTCCCAGCCTATCGCCGGGAAGCCCGGCTCAGGCTGAACGCCACCGTTCGCAACGAGGATGATACAACATGACATCCAGAGAAATAGTGCGCCGTACACTTGAGTACACCCGCCCGGAACGGGTGGCCAGGTCATTCGGAGATTCGGATTTCGAATGGGCCGGATGTGACGTCAAGACGCTGGCTACAGACTGGCGGGAACTTGGGAACGGTCGGTGGGAGCGAACCGACGAATGGGGCAATCTCTGGGCCCGACTCGACCCTACATCCAAGGGTGAAGTTGTTAGGGGCGTTTTGGACGACCTTGCGGCCGTCGACGCCTACGAGTTCCCCGATTATTCTCGTGCAGCGGATTACGCATCCGTATCGGTTCGTCGTGCCAACGCGCCGAACAAGTGGCTTATCGGCGGCATGCCCGGGTTCGCCTTTAACATCGCCCGTAAGATGCGGAAACTGGATCAGTATCTGATGGACCTGGTGCTGGAGTCGGATCGCGTGCATGCGCTCCACGACCGGATCGACGAGATGCTCAGGAACATGATCAGGAACTATGCCGCGGCGGGCGTTGATAGCGTCATGTTTCCTGAGGACTGGGGCACACAGAACCAGACACTCATCAGCCCGGCGATGTGGAGAGAGGAGTTCTTTCCCCGGTTCGTGGACCTCTGTGGAATCGCCCATTCCCTCGGGATCAAGGTGTTCATGCACTCCTGCGGAAAGATTGAGGCCATCGTTCCCGGCCTGGTTGAGGCGGGAGTGGATGTTCTGCAGTTCGACCAACCGGACTTGCATGGCATTGACATTCTTGCCGCGCATCAGCAGCGCGGGCGGATCACATTCTGGTGTCCGGTTGACATCCAGAAGACGTTGCAGCAACGCAACGAGGCGATCATCCGGGCCAAGGCCACGGAGATGCTGGACAAATTGTGGCGAGGTCGGGGTGGATTCATCGCCGGGTACTACGGCGATAACGCTTCCATTGGACTCGACCCAAAATGGCAGGATTACGCGTGTGACGAATTCACGAGGATGGGAATGGCCCGAAACTACATCGGAAACAATTGACCAGCGAACCAGCAAATGCTCGGTACGGCTTCGCCGCCCGAGATTTGAGACGTTCGCCAACAGCAAAGGAGAGGTCGACGATGAAACGTATTCTGTCTGTTCTCATCACGGTTGTCGCTCTTGCGGGTTCCATCCCTTGCGCAAATGCCGATGAACCAACGGATAACCCCTACGTGTGGAAACCCAGGGTCACAGCGGTCACGGTGTTCAAGAACGGTTTGGGCTTCTTCTTAAGGGAGGGAACGGTGTCATTGAGAGATGGGTGGTGCTATTCCGCCGCAGTCCCGCCAGCGTCGTTTGGCACGCTGGCGCTCTACTCCCACG
>VGWI01000188.1 GCA_016873655.1 Lentisphaerota bacterium | reverse complement strand
CTGCGCCGGGCACGGCGACGCGTTTTTCAGTGCCGGTTATCATCGCCCGCAGGACCGCGCGCCAGATCCAGCGCCGCGACCTGACCATTCCCGTCTGGCTCAAGACCCCCGACGGCACGGTCGTCGTTCGTCAGAACGTGCGCTTGCTGACCAACCCCTGGGATGTTGCCCCGCCTGTTGTCAATGGGTTCATTGACGGTGCCGCCTCGATAATCGTGACCAACGCGACCGCCACGGCGCAGACGATCACCATCGAACTGCAGCCGGTCGAGGGCATCGTCATGCCGAAGCCGACGCAACGCGTCGATGTCCCTCCCAAGAAGGGGCTTACAGTCGCCTTTCCCTGTAAACCGCGGGACATCGCCGTGTCAGACGGACACTACCAGATCACGTACCGCGCTTCGCTCGCACCCGCCGCTTTGCAGGAAGGCGAGACCGTTGTCGAGGTGCGAACCCTCTCGCGCTGGTGGATCAATAACACGAGCACCTTGCCTGAGCTCAAGGATAGCGGAAACCCTCAAGCAAGCGTTAATTCGGATATCGTTCAGTGGATGGGGGAATCGCCTGAGATGGAAGCACTTCTTGATACAGGCGGACCCTGGTCAAAGAATGCGGAGAATGTTTTCGGGGCTTCGACTCCGTTGAAAGGATGGACGCCGGCCATGTTTGGCAGCAGTATCTGGCTTGGCAATCTGAAACCCTTGCCGAATGCGTTGGATGTCATTCGCGCTGCCACCCGTGTGTGGTCGCCGGACGACTGCGAAGTGACGGTCAAGGCCGGGCGCCGAACGATCGCCTATACATGCCTGGACGACCAGGTGGTCCATCGAGCCAGCAAAGAAGACAAAAAAACGGCGGCGCCAATCGCCCAGAGGCGCTTCGTCGGCCGATTCCTGCTCAACGGCGAAGTGATCTACGACTCGAGACCGAACTGGACGATGCCCAAAGGCCCCTTCAAACTGCGTCGGGGCGAAAACACGCTCTTGGTGCAGATCGCTGCCTCTGTGGACAAACCGTTGGGCATGGACATCAACACCGATCCGGGCAACATCTTCGTGCTCTTCTACGACGCCAAGACCGGTGAACGCTGTCGCGGCCTGCTGTTCGACATTGATAAACCCGGCAAGAATGCGGCGGCGCAATAGCACTGGCACTAACAAAGGAACAAAACGATGAGCAATCAGCAAAAGCGATACGTGCAGGTGGGAGTAGGCGGACGCGCCTTTATGTACACGGAGGCGGCGGCCAAGGGATTTCCCGGGGAAGCCTGCCTGGTGGGATTGTGCGACAACAACAAGGGCCGTCTCGATATGATGGACCGCTGGGTGAAAAAGTGGACGTCGGCGGACGGCGGCACGGGCCTCGTTGTGCCGCTATACGCCCACACGGATTTCGACCGCATGGTGAAGGAAACACGCCCGGACACGGTCATCGTTACGTGCAAGGATGCCTTCCATGATGACTATATATGCCGCGCCATGGAACTCGGCTGCGATGTGATCACTGAAAAGCCGATGACCACCGATGCGACAAAATGCCAGCGCATCATCGACACGCAGAAGAAGACCGGCCGCCGCGTCAGGGTGACCTTTAACTACCGTTACTCCCCGCCCCGCACTCAAATCAAGGACCTGCTGATGAAAGGAACCATCGGCGAGGTTCTCTCCGTGGATTTCCATTGGATGCTCGACACCTACCACGGAGCCGACTACTTCCGCCGCTGGCACCGCAACAAGGCCAACTCTGGCGGCCTGATGGTGCACAAGGCCACGCATCACTTCGATCTCGTCAACTGGTGGCTCTCCGATGTTCCGGAACGCGTGTTCGCCTCCGGACATCGCCGCTTTTACACCGCGAAAACGGCGGATCGGCTTGGCCTGACACGGCGTCAGGAACGGTGCCGCGGCTGCCCGGAATTCGGGACGTGTCCGTTCGGTCTCGACCTGGCTGCCAACAAAGGCCTTACGGAGTGCTACCTCGACTGCGAGCAGTACGACGGCTATTTCCGCGACCGCTGCGTCTTCAGTCCCGAAATCGACATCGAAGACAGCATGAACGTGGTGGTGGATTATGCCAGCGGGACCAAGATGTCCTATTCCCTCAATGCATTCAATCCCTGGGAGGGGTATGCGGTCGCCTTCAATGGAACCAAGGGGCGCCTGGAGCACATGTGCCAGGAGACCGTGTATATCAACGGCGACGGAAGCGTTCCGGGCGCGATCAAGAGCGCGGACACCTACATCCGCGTTTATCCGACCCGCAAGCCGGCTTATACTGTCGAGCTGTGGAAGGCGGAAGGCGGCCATGGCGGCGGTGACGAGCCGCTGGTTCGCGACGTCTTCAGCCACACACCGCCGGCGGACCCGTACAAACGCTCGGCGGATCAGCGTTCCGGCGCCTGGTCCATCCTGGTCGGGGCGGCGGCGAACCAATCCATGGCCAATAAACGGCCGTTCCGGATTGCCGAACTCTGTCAGAATATCGGCCTGCCGGACTACCCGGCCATGCCCACGGGCGAAGAGCCGCTGAGTTTTTGAAAGGGCGCATGAACAGGAACACGGTTCCGCCGGTCTGCACCTTTGATCCCCGTGTCGTGCCGGCGTCTGTTCCGGATTCCTGGCTCTCTCTTTCCCGGGAAATTGATTACACCCCGCCCGGATTCTACCTGCGCACCTGCCATAGTGTGCGGGATGGCTCCACGTTTCGGATCGAGCTGCTGGATTCCAAGGGCAGCTTGGTCAACGCGCCGCCTTCAAGTTCCCCGGCCCTGATCGTGCTCCAGGGTAATGGCGCACGCCTGGAATGCGTTTTCGGGGCGGGTGGCGCCTTGCGTCTGCGCGTGCGCTGCGGCAGGGCCCGCTTGACGCTTCAGCACCTCAAGGGTTACTGCCCGGTGATTTTCGCGCACAACGCCGACGGTATCCAAGTCTCGC
>VGWI01000187.1 GCA_016873655.1 Lentisphaerota bacterium | reverse complement strand
GCCCCGTTCTTCCACGTCACGCTCTGGCCCGCCTCCATACTGACAGCCGTTGCGTTCTTCTGTGCCGCGCCGTTCGGCCGACCGCACATGGCCGTGCTCGCGCCGTTCGGATTGCTTGCGCTGGCGGTTCTCGACTTCCAGAGCGAGTGCGTCACGAACTGCTACGGGTTTCTCAAGTATACCGCCGCAATCAGGCCGTGGACGCCGCTTCTTGCGGCAGTCACCGCCGCCGGCTCGGTCGGCGCCGCGCTGATAGGCATGAAGCGTCCTCTGTCCGTCTCCCGTCTCAAGATGCCGGCGCCCGCCGCGGTCGCGCTCGCGGCCGCAGGACTCGCGTGCGTCGCCGTGATCCTGCTTCTCGCCTGCGGAGTCCGCTTCAGCAGCGCACTGGCTGTCATGGCGCCGCGCTCCTCGTTGACGCTTACGGATATGGCTGGCTGGGTTTCGATAGAGTCGTCTTTCCGCGTTGCGATCCTCATTGCCGGAATGGCCGCGATCGCGCTGGGCCGCGGCATCAGGCCGGCGGCCGCAGGCGCCGCGTTGCTGATCTGCTGGCTGCCCGCGATCGTCCTTGTTGGAAGGGTACCGCAATTGATGTACTTCGCGCGCCGTTACCAGCCTGCGCTGATCCCTCTCTCGGCACTGGCGGCATCATTCCTGGTGCTGCGTGTATCACGCCTGCCCCGCTTCGGGCGTATCGCCGCCGCCTCGCTCGCGTCGCTGGCCATCATCGCGGGAATCGCCGGCAGGTCCCGTCTGTTCACACTCACCGAAAACAAGGGGCTGACCGCTTTTCTGACGCCCTTCGCCGAGACGGTGAAGAGGGAGAACGGCATTCTTCTTTGCGAGTACACGCGCCTGGCAGCGCCGTTTGACCACGTTTTCGGGATATCCACGCTGGGAATAGACCAGGCGATGCGGACAGACGATGAGTACACGGACATCGTGCGGATCTGGGACGACATCAGGTCATGGAATCCGGGCCGGCCGGCTTTCTTTGCCACCCCGTTCGCCGACACGCGCTTCCCGACGAACGGGCTCACTGTCGTGAAGAACGGCATCTTCGACAAGGTCGTCCTTGAGCGCAGCCACCTGCTTCCGCGCCGCGTACGCCGGCTGGATCTGCAACTTACGCTCTACCGCTTCCCCCCGCCGGACAGGCCGCCGGACACAGCAACGCAACCGTAGCGCCGACGGCCGGGGGCCGGACGCATCGGCGTCCTTCCGTGGCCCGGACCCCGCGACCTCAGGCTCGCGCTCTCGAAGCGGAAGCGAACTTGACTCCGCGTGCCGCGACGCAGGGACATCACCCCCAGCCGTGCTCGCCCGCGCCGCGCGCCAGCACCCGCTCGGGCACCGCGTAGATGAGTGGGATGCCAAGGATCGTCATGGCAAGTTTGACAAGCAGGTTCATCGTGAATATCTGCCACACAACCGGCCAGGGCAACGTCCACCCGAACGCTCCGACGCAGAAGATCAGGTTGTCAATCGGCACGCTGATCCCGTTGCTCACAACGACCCGCAGCCACTGATGGCGGCGCGTGACGCGCGTCACGAACCAGTGATACACCTCCGTGTCGGCCAGTTCGCTCGCCACCTCGGCCACGATTGACGCGATAACTATCCGCCACACGGGGGCGAGTACCGCGCCGAACTCCGCGCCCAGCCCCCAGCTCGGATCGCTCGGAACCGCCGCCGCGGCCATGAGATAAAGCGCCATGAGAAGGTTGATTCCCCCGGCGGTCACCACGAGCAGCCTTGCGCCCTTCCTGCCGAGAGTCTTGTGCACAAGGTCGCGCAGGGTGAATGTGAGCGGGTAGACGAATGTCCCCATGTCCACCGCAAGGCCGGCAACAACACCGATCTTCAGGCTTGCGACGTCGGCAAGCATCTGCGCGGCCACGTACGCAGCCACGACGAGGATGGCCGCCGTGGCAACCGGCCTCGTCAGCATGGCATCCCTGTCGGAAAGGACCGAATTGACACTCACCACGACACCCCGCCGTTGTCGACTCGCGCGAGACTCTACACTCCGCCCCGCACGGCTTCCAGAACAACGATTCCCCCGCCGTTCCCCCACTGTTCGGACAGTCTGATCACCTTGCCTTCGGGAATGGCGCCGCGTACAATTCCGTAACAGCTTCGAAGCCAACTGGAGCGCGACGCAACAATGCCCGAGAGCGATTACAAGTCGGTCATACGCAACGGCGCGGTTCTGCTTCCGCCTGTTTCACGGACGAAGAACGAGTTGATTGTCGAGATGGTCCGGGCCCTCGCGGCCAGGGACCTGGTCAGCGACGCTGAGTCCACCGTGAAAGCCGTGCTCGCGCGGGAAAGCCTGATGTCCACCGGCATGCAGCACGGGGTCGCCATTCCACACGCCAAGACCGACACGACCGACTCGATCGTAACCGCCGTTGCGGTGATACCAGAGGGAATGGATTTCGGATCCGTTGACGGAGAACCGTCGCGGATATTCATCCTCACAGTCTCTTCCGTTCTTCGTTCAGGCCCGCACATACGGTACCTCGCGGAGATAGGACGCCTCCTCGAGCGCCCTTCCGTGCGGAGCAGGATACTTAAGGCCGCGACGCCTGATGAGCTGGTATCCATAATGACGGAGTAGAACGTGAAACCTGACGCAGGAAGGTCGGCCGCCAAGTGAACATGATTGCAGTCAAAATTGACCAGCTTCTCCTCTCGAACGTGGGGTTTGTCGTGCTTCTCAAGGGGGAAGAGGACGAGAGGACCGTGCCGATCTTCATAGGCCCGCCGGAAGCGCAGGCCATCGCCATTGCCGTCAACCACCTCCCCATTCCGCGGCCGCTCACGCACGACCTGATGAAGAACATCCTCGACTTCCTCGAATGCAGGCTGAAGCGCGTCGACATCCATGACCTGAAGGAAGGCACATTCTTTGCAAACCTCGTGCTGGAACATGACGGGGCGGAGATGACCATCGACGCGCGACCGAGCGACGGCATCGCCCTCGC
>VGWI01000186.1 GCA_016873655.1 Lentisphaerota bacterium | reverse complement strand
GGAGATCAATCACGGCCGTCTCGTGGTCGTCGCCTGTCTTGATGGTCAGGATATGCCTCAGCGGGATGTTAATCCTGGCGTACGCGGTCTCCACCGGTACCGACTCGATGCTGGTGGCGCCGACGATGTGCGAGCCGTCCACGAGGTCCAGTTCCATGCGCAGGGACGGCTGTTCCTTTCTGGTGTCTGGCTCCGCCCAGACCGCGCCGGCAAGCGCCGTGGTCGCAAGAACCGCCATACAGAATGTGAATCGTTTCATCGAATGACCTCCCGAGTGCTTGTTGTGACGCAATTCCTGCCGTTCATACCCTTGCAGACGTCTGCGACCCGCTCTTTGTTCCACGAATTGTCACCGCGTCGTTGTGCGCGTGTCGCGTTCTGACACACGGAGCGGTTCCGGTGTCGAAGAAGCCGCTAAGCCATGCCCAATCCGGTGGCAGCGAAAACGGCGGGGCCGGCCAGCACCTCACGTGGCTCGGGGTGGAACATGCGGATGTTGCGCCGGCGCATCTGGAATCCGCGTCCGGCAAGCCGCTCCTTGAAACCGGCGTTGTCCAGAATGGCCAGTCCGACGGGCTTCCCGCCATCGCGGGTCTGCCGGTCGGCCATGAGCGCCGAGACGATCCGGTCTGCGCGCGGAGTGTCGAGCGCCACGACCGGGCCGATCGTGCCGGTCAGGCGTCCCGGACGGGAGAACCCGAACGCGCACAGCGCGCCGTCCTCTTCGATCACCCGGATCGAAGCACCGGACTCTGCGGCAAGTGTTCGGAGTTGCTTTTCGCGGGACAGCTTGACGCAGGCCCGATCGAAGGCCAGCAGGTTGCCCCAATCGGCGGGTTGAAAGGGCCGCGCGTCCGCGTGAGACTCGCGGCCGGCGGCAGCGGCGGGCCCCGTCCAGAGCTCGATGCCCTGGTCGGTCATCCGGAATCCGTGCTTGAGATAGATCGGTCGGCCGGCGTCGGAGGAATCGAGCCCGAGGCACTCGATTCCCTGGCGTCGGGCCGTTTCCAGCATCGCCGCGAACACCATCTTCCCGTATCCCTTCCCGCGCAAAGTCTGGTCCACGAGGAAGGTCCCCACCCAGCCGACCGTTCCGAACGGCGTCAGCGTGCAGGTGGCTTTCAGCTCTCCGCCCTCGAACCCACCCAGGCAAGCCTCCGGGTTAAGCGCCAGGCACCGCTCCCAGTCCGCCGCCACGTGGTTCCAGTTGACCTGCTCACAAAGTCTCAGCGCGGCAGGAATGTCCCTTCGATTGAACGTCGCGATCTCCAGCATGGAACGCCTCCGGTTTTCTCGAGAGCGTAACGCGCGCGGCCGAACGGGGCAAACAAATGCACATGCCCGGTTCCATGCTGGCGGAGCGATGCAGGAACGCGTATAAATACCGGACAATTTCCAGACAGAAAGGCAAGCGACGCAATCATGGCAGATCCGCGACTTCAGGTCTGTTTTGCCACCGTGCTCCTGGAGAGCAATCGCTGGACACCGGAGAAGACACCTACGTTCAAAGTGAGCGAATGGGCGGACCCGATTCGCGACGCCGGTTTCGCCGGCCTGGAACTATGGGAGTACCACGCGACGCTGGCCGATGAACAGGAACGGGACGCCCTGGTCCGCCTGCCCCTGCCTGTGGCGATCTTCAACAGCTACTGCACGTTTGACGATGCCGGTGCGGGGGGGCGGCGGAGGGCCGCCGAACTCGCCGGTCGCTTCGGCGCCGGCGGAGTGAAGTTCAATTTCGGCAACGAGCCGGCGCGGGCGGACGAATATATCCGCAACCTGCTGGCCTGGGCGGAAGAGCTGCCCGTGGGCTGCCGCCTCCTTTGTGAGTGTCACGGCGGAACCCTTCTGGAGACTCCCGCCCAGGCCGCCCGCGTGCTGGCGCCGTTGTCGGGTCGTGTCGAGATCATCGTCCACGCTTTCGCCGGCGAGCGCGACGTGCTGCGGGAGTGGCTCAACCGCTTCGGACCGGCCGTGACGCACGTGCATGTCGCCGGGCGCGTGGGTAATGGGCCGATGCTGCGACTGGCCGACATGGCGGACGAGGCTAGGGCGCGGCTTGCCATACTGGCGGCGGCGGGGTATTCCGGCACCTGGACCGAGGAGTTCACCGGTGGGGTGGCGCAGTGGCCCGAGGACCGGCGTGCCCTGCTGGCCAACGCGGCCGGGGATCTGGCGTTCCTGCGGGAGCACGTGTCATGTTGAAACTTCTGCACATTGCGCATGGAGCGCCGGACGGCAATATCTGGACCGACGCATTTCGGCATGCCCTGGGGGACATCGGAGACCTGGCGGTCGTTACGGACGGAGCCGCCCAGGATGAGGAGAATCGCGCAGCCCTGATCCGGAGTGCCGACGTTCTGCTCCTGGGCTGGGGCTCGGCGGCGGTGCCTTCCTCGATTGCCGCCGATCCGGGCCGCCTGCGGTACATCTGCAACATCACCGGCGAAATGAAGCGCTGGGTGCCGCCGGAGATCGTCGACTCCGGATTGCCCATCACCAACTGGGGCGACGCGCCGGCCGCTCCCGTGGCCGAGGGCGCGATGACGCTTCTGCTGGCGGTTCTGAAGGATCTGCACCTTCGCATCCAGACCGTCCGGCGCGACGGCTGGCATCTCGATCCGGCGCAGACCGGCGGCTCGCTCGAAGGGCTGAACGTGGGCATCTACGGCTGCGGCGCCATCGGGCGGACCTTCGTCGGGCTGATCAGGCCTTTCAAGGCGGTGTTGCGAGTCTTCGATCCCCATGCGACGGAGGTGCCGCCGGGGTGCGAACGCGTGTCGAGCCTGGAGCAACTGTTCGACGCATCCGAGGCGATCGTGATCCACGCTGGTCTCAATCCCGAAACGCACAGGAGCGTAACGGCGGACCTGTTGCGTCGATTGCCGCTGCACGGCGTGGTTATCAACACAGCCCGGGGCGGAATCGTGGACCAGGAGGCGCTGTTTGCGGAACTGGCCTCCGGCCGGCTGCGTGCGGGACTGGACGTGCTCGACCCGGACGCGCTGCCCGAAGGGCATCCGGCGCGGTGCTGGGAGAACTGCATTCTCACCTGTCACCATGTCGCCCAGGGCTGGCCGGCGGATGGAAAACCTGCCACCTCGCTTCCTCGA
>VGWI01000185.1 GCA_016873655.1 Lentisphaerota bacterium | reverse complement strand
CGCGGCCGCGGCGCGCCCTTGCATCCAGGCGGAGGCGCCCATGGCGAGACCGCCGAAGATCCCTATTCCCAGCAGGGCGTGCCAGTTATTGGCGGCGGTTTCGAGCGCGCTCATCGCGTGCTGCATAGCTTCGGCCGGAACGTAGGTCAGCCAGTCCGGCATATTTGCGGCTTCGGATAATTGCTTTGCCGTGGCGATGACTTCCTTTGGCAGGTAGGTATTCAGATCGCAAAGGGTTGCGATGCGGTTCATCACGATCATGCCGTAGATCATTTGCGACAACGGCATTCCGATGAAGGCCAGAAGCATGAACGGCGGCGTCTTGTTCTGGGCATAGCTCTTCTTCCACACGCCGATCGCCGCGGGCGCCGCCGCGCCGGCCCCGAGCGCAGAACCGAACGCGGACAATGCCAGAACTGCCACCCCGCCCATTTTTCCCAGATCTGCCATTTCCATGACTGTCATTGTCTCGTCCTTTCTTTTGCGAACGGCCTATATGGAAAGCCCGTCCACTGCATTCCCATTTGCCCACAGAATTCAAGCGTGTTGAGTCGGACGCCGTGTACGAGCACAGCTAGCGCGCAAAGTAAGATATTCAAGCCGTGCGCAACAAGCAGGATCAAGGAGGCAACGATCGCCTGGCCCGGTCCGCTGATTCCGCTGCCGATCGCCATTTCATTGAATGCCATGGCAATCGCCGCGGTTGCACTGCCGACGGCGAACAGGCGCACGTAGGAGATTAAGTCGCCGAAATTGCCAACCAGGGTCAACGGCAGCATGATGTGTTTGTGCAAATCGCGTTTCAGGGCGCGGGGTGGTGTCATGAAGATGACAACCAGGCAGATGCCCACGATGAACAACCAGCGGGCAAAGTCGGGGAAGGGGCGGCCAAGGACCAGGAGGCCGACTCCGAAATAGATCGTCCATGTTATGGCGATCCAGCCGAGTTCAGCGAGGGCGGTCAGGCGGTTCCACGAGCGTACTGCTGCCCAGACGTGTGCCAGTGTGAGGTGGATGGCGCCAATGAGGAAACAGAGGCGCATCAGATTATTGTCCTCGCGCAACCAGTCGACACGCACGGCCCGCAAGGGGGCGGGGATGCGTTCGGCGCCGAACCATGAGCCCGTTGCCGTGCCCCATGCAATCGTGCACAGGCTCAACAGGGCAAGGAGCCTGAACAGGTCGCGCGGGGCCTTGCGGGCGAAGGGGCGTATGGCAAGGGTAAGCACGAGGAACAGAACGCCGTAACCCGCGTCGCCTACCAGCATCGCGAAGAACACGCTATAGAACAACAGGAATGCCGCGCTGATGTCGGCCTCCCTGTAGCCGGGAGTAACGCCGATGAGGCTGAACATCAGGGATATCGGCCGCACCCAGGCCGGGTTCCGTATGAGGGTCGGCACTTCTTCGTCGGGCGACGGATCCGCATCGACGAGTCCCCATCCGTTCTTCGTTGCTTCCTGCCGGACGGCCGGCACGGCGTCCTTCGGGCAGAACCCGGCAAGGTAGGCAACGGCGCCTGCCGCGCCCATGCCGTCGCGGACTTCCAGCAGCCGCAACCGCTGTTCCAGCGAGCGCAGTTCCTGCGTTATCTCGTCGGTGTGCTTGCCCATCTCGGCCAGGCCCGTGTGAACCGCGGCGAGCTCTTTTTCCGTCTCTGCCGCTTCGTGCCGCATTGCGCTCAGCCGTCGGGCAGGCAGCGGGCATTCCTCGCCGTCGAGTTCCACAGGAGAGTCGCTTGCGACGGCCAGGAATCGGCCGGCGTGCCCGTGCCCGAGTTCGATGAGTACCGCGCCTGCCGGCGCTTCCGGCGTCGCGTGAGATTTCTCCCGGTACAGGCGCACAAAGAGGCCTTTTTCGCGCAGGGCCGCGACGACGGCAGGATCGAAGTCGCCCAGCGGCTCCGCGGCCTTGATCTCGGTGCGGAGGTTGGAGAGTTTTTCCATGGCCTCCTCCCTGCGCAGGAGCAGGGAATGGACCTCGGTCACCGGATCCAAGTCGGGGCGCGGTGTCGCTTGGCGCTTGTGAGTGGCGAAGCGCGAGAGCGCCCCGAGCGCCGATTGGGCGCGCGCAAGGGCGTGTTGCGTTTCGCGCGCGTCATCGCTTCCGGATTCACCGGCCGGTATCACGTGCAGAACGCCGAGTTCGCGCAGGCGTTCGAGCGCAACGTCGCGATCCGCCTTCAGGCAGAGCACGGTCAGTTTTTTCATGCTGACGATCATGCCGGCACCTTCTCGGCCTCTTCCCGCGCGGCGGTAATGGCCTTTGCGATCTTGCCGCGCACTACTCCGGCGGTCTGCTCATCGCCCAGGAATATCTTGATGATGCGGATATTCTCCTTGCAGCCGGGTATCTTAACCTTCTCGAAGAGATTGACGCGCTGGGCCGTGGTGCGGAGTTCCTCCTGCACGAGCCGCTTCTGTTCCTCCAGTATCGCGATTTCCGCACGCAGCGCGATCAGGCCGGCGACGGTATCCGCGGCGTCGTCGAGCCACGGCGGGGAGGAGTACAGGTCCAGTTCCTTTCTGCGGATGTCGGCGCCGATGAAGACGGGGATCGCCACGCCGGCGATGTTGCCCTGTTCGGTGCGGATGTCCTCAAGCGTCGCGATGTCGTCGAGTTCGACCGGTTCCGAGAACAGGGCGGCCCATTGTTCCAGTCCATTCCAGCGCGAGTCTGACTCAGCGGTCTTTTCGGCGATCCGGTTCTCGATGGCCTGTGTTTCGGCCTGGAGCTGCTGCTTCTTGAGCTGGAGCATGGGCAGGAACCGCTCATAGCGGCGCAACGCCTCCCGCTGCGCCTTCAGCTCGTTCTTCGTATGCTTGATCTTCGCCATGTACAGTCCGGGACCCTACTTCTCTGCCGCAGCCTCACCGGCAGGCGCGTCCTGTTCGCGCCTGCCCGGCCAGAACTTCTCGATCAGTTTGCTGGAGATGCCCGTTTCAACCGGCTCGAACACGTCTGCGAGGATTTCCCATCCGAGATCGAGCGCCTTCTCGAGCGGTATGTTCACCGAGAGGGACATCATTTCCTTCTCGAAGCGTTCGCCGTACCGCAGGAGCTTGCGGTCCCATTCGCCAAGACGGAAGCCCATGGACTGTTTCTCGAGTGTCTCGCGGTAGGCGGCGTAGAGCTGAATCATTCCGTTCATGATCGCGCGGTGGTCGTCGCGCGTGTCGCCGTTCACCTGCTGCTTCAGACGGCTCAGCGAT
>VGWI01000184.1 GCA_016873655.1 Lentisphaerota bacterium | reverse complement strand
TACGTTCCAGCCGCCCAAAGGCTGCTCGCAGATGTTCGGCAACGCCTATTTCAAGTACGACGCCCTGAAGCACCTGGCGCGGACCATGGGCGAGAACGACGTCGCCATGCTCTTCGACTGCGACTGTGTCTGGATCGGCGGCGCGGAGCCGCTGGAGCAGTGCATCCGCGAGCACGGACTGCTGACGTACGACATCTTCCTGAGTCCGCCGCCGGATCGCAAGATCCACAACGTGAGCCGGCGCGACATGGCGGAGACCTATCGCAGGATGGATCCGGATTTCGCGGTCGGGGACCCGGTCTGGTTCGGAGGCGAGATCCTGGGCGGCAGAAAAGGGGACTTTACGGCGTTCGTCGCGGAGCTTGACCGGATCTACGGCCGGCTGCGAGGCTGCACGGCGGCGACGGTCCCGCGGTTCTGCAACGGTCACAGCGTCTTCGACGGCGACGAACTGCTCACAACCTATGTCTGTGCGCGGCTGGGTTGCCGGGAGGGAAGGGCGGGACGGTTCGTACGGCGGGTTTTCACCTCGCTGCTGTATCGCACCGTCCAGGCCGACGACGTGGACCTCGTGCTGTGGCACCTGCCACAAGAGAAGATGGAAGGGCTGTCGCGCCTCTACCGGCAGGCCATCCGCCCGGGGTCGCGGTTCTGGCGGGTGCCGCCCGGGCCGGCATGGGTGAAGTACCTGGGGGCCTTCTTCGGCATACCGACGGTTACGGCAGGCCGTCTGGTCCACGAGGGCGCGACCATTGTTCGCCGTTGGGCCGGAAAGGTCGGGTCGAAGAGACTGCGCGGCTACTGGCGGAAAATAGACGCGATCAAACGGCCGGGCTGAAGGCGAACATGTACAGCCGTCTCTATTCCGCCTTCAGCGGCATGTATGCTGAATGCCGGGGTCACGGGCGCACCCGAATCAGACGCGCGGTGCGCGAGGCGGCCCGGCTGCCGGCGGAAGAACTCGCGCGGCGCGGGGCCGGTCTTCTCAGCGCCAGGGTTGACGACGCCCTGCGGCGTTTCCCGTTCTACGCCGGGAAGGCGGGACTGAGGCCCGGCGCGACGGTCGGGCCGGGAACGCCGCCGGTCTGGACGCGCGACGACCAGCGCGCGCTTTTTGAGTCGCTGGCCGGTCCGCCCGTGCCGGGCGCTTTCGTGCATTCCACCGGCGGCTCGACGGGCGTGCCGCTGCGGTTCTACGTGACGCGCGAGAGCTATGAGTGGCGAACCGCGGTGTCGGACAGGGGCTATTCCTGGGCCGAGGCCGAGGAAGGACGGCGCAGCCTTTACGTGTGGGGCGCGCCGATCCGAAGGCCGGGTTTCGTAAAGCGCGTTCAGACGGGTCTACACCACTGGCTGCAGAGGCGCGCGTATTTCAACAGCTTCGATTTCGGCGACGAACGGAAGGCCCTGTGCTGCGCGGCGATAAATCGTGTACGCCCGCTGGCGCTGGTCGGCTACGCCGGCAACCTGGTCGAGCTGGCGCGGTTTGTGCGCGACAACCCCGGCCGGCTGATGTGGCGGTCAAGGACCGTTGTCACGGCCGCGGAAGGACTCGCGCCGGGAGGAAGGGAACTCCTGGAGGAGCACCTGGGAAATGAAGTCTTCATGTCGTATGGCAGCCGTGAATTCATGCTGATCGGGATGGAGTGCAGCGAGCACCGGGGCTATCACGTTTCCTCGGACAACCTGCACGTTGAAGTGGCGGACGAGGACGGACGGCCGCTGCCGCTGGGAGAGGCGGGCAGGATTCTGATTACGGACCTGCACAACGCGGCCAATCCGTTCATCCGCTACGAGATCGGAGATCTGGGGGCAATGGCCGCTGAGCCGTGTTCGTGCGGCCTGCCGTTCCCGCTGCTGGCACGGGTCGAGGGACGCGCGCAGGAGGTGATCCGTACGCCGGCGGGCAACGCGCTCACCGCGCTATTCATCCCGCACCTGATGAAGGAGTTCCCGTGGGTGGAAGGCTACCAGATCGCGCAGTCGGTCCCCAAACGCCTGACCGTGCGGTTGGTCGCGCGGGCGCCGCTGACCGCGGAACTGACCGACCCCATCCGCCGGGCGCTGGCGGAGAAGGTGGGGGCAGGCGTGGAGATTGAAATTGAAAGAGTGGAGAGACTGACAAGGAACCGCTCCGGCAAAACCCCGATCATTTTGGAAGGGTAGAAGCGGCATGCCGAGAGAGATTGTCACCACGGAGACACGGAGGCACGGAGGAGAGAATAAGAGGAAACTTGAACAGAAGGAAACAGAGGGAACGAAGGACAGAGGTGATGGGCGGAGGTGATGGAATGGGCTGCGAATAGCGGTTTGTTGCGGGAAGAACGCGCGCCGCAGACGGCGCGACGTTCTTCCCGCAACGGCGTCCGCTGGGAGGGAAGACTCCCTGAGCAGCGTTGCCTGAATTACCGATGGCAATTCAGGCAACAGACGGTTGCTTGCAGACGGGGTGCGCTGACCGAGGCGCATTCGTCTTGCTTTGTTTCCTTCGTTGCCTTTTGTTCAGATATCTCCTCTGCGTCTCTGTGTCCGTGGTAAGGTTTCTCCCCTATGATCAAGCGCGTTCTGGTTTTGCAGCCGCCCAGCCCGCCGGGGCTGAGTATCATGCGGGATATCATCGGCGGTTACGGCGCCGCCTTTCCCTCCAAGCGCACGGAATACGGCCATGACGACTGGGTGCGGCCGGAGCCGAACATGGTGCTCTTCTACACCGCCGCGGTGTGCGAGAAGGGCGGACACGAGGTCCACTTCCTCGATGCCCAGGCCGAGTTTCTCAACCTCGATCAGACCGCGGCGCGCGCGGCCGCAATCAGGCCCGACATTGCCGTAAGCGTGGTGAGCCTGCCGTCGGTTGCGGGCGACCTGGTCGTTCTGCGCCGCCTGAAAGAAGCCGTGCCGGGCCTGACGGTCATCGCGATCGGCATCACCTGCAAGGCCCTGCCGGAGCTTGTGCTTGAAGGCGGGGTAGTGGACTACGCCGTGCAGGGCGCGCCGGAGTACGTGGTCCCCGATCTGCTGCGCGCTCTGGAGGAGGGGAGCCCGGCTGAGAGAGTCCCTGGCCTTGCGCTGCGCCGGGTTCCTCCTGGAGCGATGCGACGTCACGGGGACGTGTTCAGGACCTCCGCCGTGCCGCCGGTGGTGACCGACCTCGACGCGCTGCCGTATCCCGCCTACCACCTGGCGCGCATGGACCTCTACTGGCACCACCTCTTCGGCCGCGAGACGCGCTACATCGTGATGCTCTCGTCCAAAGGCTGTCCGTACGGCTGCTACTACTGCCCGTACCCGTCGGATTC
>VGWI01000183.1 GCA_016873655.1 Lentisphaerota bacterium | reverse complement strand
AACGGCATAGCCGTCTTGTGGCGGCAACGGCGAGTTCGACCCGGCAATTTTGGCCGTGCCCCAGGCGTATTCGCCCGGTACGGGCTTGAGCGGTCCGCGGCAGGCCTTCTCGTATTCCAGTTCCGTCATGGGACGCAACCCCGCCCAGGCGGCATACCGTGCGCCATCCAGATAACTGAATCCGTCGCAGGCCAGGTAGGGCGCGTCCGTGTCGTAAAGCGCCGGGGTTCCGGCAACGGCGACCTTGATTCCGTGATGGCCAAAGCCCATGGCGCCCATCACGGCGGCTTGCTGTTTGCTGCTCAGCGTGTTGAGGAAGGCCGTGAATTCGCCCTGCGAAATCTCGTATCGCATGCAGTAAAAGGCGGCATATCCCTTGGGAAAGCTGGACGGAAGCCGTCTGGCCAGAATGCCGCTGAAGTCGTCAGCCCCGCGGATGCCGTCGCGGTTGCCAAGATGCTTTGGACTCGCTCCGCCCAGCGTGAGCGCGTCTTCGCTTTCGATCCGGAACGGTTCGGTTCCGTTGCCGGCCGAAAACTGGGCTGCAATAATGGGTTCCGGTTTCTCGGGGTACCCGCTGGCCGGCTTCTTGTCTTTCGGGGAAACGTCTTTGTTCTTCGCCGCCTTGTCGCCTTTCGGGGCGGGTTCCGGCGCGCTTACTTCGGCCTCCTCGGTTTCATCCGCTTCCAACACGAGCTCACTCTCATCGTTCGTCGTGGTTACGCCGTCACCTACCCAGAACGCGCCTTCCGGCACATACACCATGGGGATGGCGTAAATCCTGATCTCTACGGCTTCGCCCGCCTTCTGTTTCGTCACCGCAGGCTGCGCGACTCCCAACGTCTTCTCAAGATCAAGATCGCCCGACGCGTCACGGCTGTCGAGACTGGGACCGCGCGCGTCGTTGGTCTGCCTCGGTCTGGCGTTGCGCGCTTCGGTCACGGCCACCTGGTCGAGGCTGGCGATCCCATCCGAGCCGTACAACCAGCGCAGGGTAACGCCTTTCCAGTTGTTCGGGCCGCTGCCCGGAGCGTTACGGTAAATAAATACACCCAGCCCCCGCTTGCCGCCTGTCCCGGGCCCGGTGGAGGTGTCGTCGGCCAGGCCGACGTCCAGTTTGGCGCCGGCTGGAACGGTATGGTCGGCAGCGTTGGCCGAGAGCGTTGCGTGTGACCAGCCGTCGGCGCCGGGCGTGTGGAACTTGACGAACACCCAGGCTGCGTCCCAGTTCTCCATCTTCAACGTGCCCTTGCCGCCATGCCGGCTTTCGGGTTCCTCCCACGCCGCGCGCCAGGAGTGGTCCCAGGCAATGTCGAACGTGATCGTTCCGGATCCTTTGTCTCCCGCCGGCTTGCAGCTCACGTCTGCAATCCGCATGGGATCAGCCTTGCCGGCGCCCTGGAATCGCGCATCAGCAGGCGCCGTGGCGAAGGCGAGAGATCCGGATGCCAGAAGCAAGCAGACGGACCGCCCCAGTAGCCCCATGGCAGACAGTTGTTTCATCGCATCTCCTTGATCTTCGCGCCGTTCTGTCAAACTTGACGGTACGTTTGCCTATCTACGCTTGTTTTGCCAGAGGGTTAGCAGTTGCGCTGCCTTCTCCCCCCTTTTTTTTGCTACCCATTTCGGTCAACGAGAGCGGGCGACGCGAACGGTGGACGAGTGCGATGTCCACTATTCGTTGGCCGATCTCGTCGCCGTTCTCGTTCGCCGTCCCCTGTCTCATCCGTTTTCATCTCGTTTTTGACAGAAGCCCTGGCGCCGTTCTGTCAAGCATTCCGCCCCAGTCGTAAGGCTAATCGTCGTTTCATCAAGTACTTGCAGCGAATGGGGTATTCTCCCCCATGTGTGTGGGTATGTGAGTGTGTGGGTTTCCTCACCCACATGCTCCCACACTCACATACCCACATACTCCCATACTGTCCCCTGATCTTCTCGTTTCTTGTGCGGCAACTCGGAGATAAGGCCCTGATCAACAGGCCGGACGGTCTCGCCCGCGACAAAGGACGCGCCGAGCAACAGCCGACGGCGGGGGGCGCCGGGATGGGCAATCCGCCAGTAAAGCAGGCGCACGGCCTCGGCGCCGAGTTCCTCCAGCGGCATGTTTGCGGTCGTCAGCGCCGGGCCTTCGTACCAACCGGGTCGGACGTTATCAAACCCGACCACGCTCACATCCTCCGGCACGCGCACGCCGTGCTTGCGCAGGTCCATGATCGCCGCCGCCGCCATATAGTCGTTGTAGGCCACCAGCGCGGTGAACCCGGCGCTTTTCACCTGGGTTGGCCCGGACAGCGTTTGGGTGCCGGGGTGCAATGCCGGCAGCAGGCTGTCGGTGAACGCAACGGCCTCGTCGCGAGAGCCGGCCAGCGGCCGGGTGCGCACGCACTCCGGCGGCACGCAGCCGCCCTCCGGCTCCAGGCCGGCGCGAAGTCCGAACAGCCGTTTGCGGGACATGTCGGTCTCGGGCCCGATGTAGGCCACGCGCCTGTGGCCAAGCGCGGCCAGGTGCTGCCCGATCATCCTGCAGGCGTCGAAGTTCTCGACCGTGACGACATCGGCATCCTTCGGTCCGTTGAAGATGAACACCGTCGGCACGTCCAGGGACAACGGGGGGTGTGGCGCGAACTCATCACCCATGGGCAGCACAGCGCCATCCACCTGCCGGCGGCTGACTATCAACGGCCAGGCATTTGCCTGCATCCTGAAATTGGCCAGGTCCACGCCGACTTCCGTTGCTCCCTGCTGCAATCCGGCCAACAGGCGCCGGTTGAAGCCCCGCTCCGTATGCGTCTCGTCGCTTTCTATGTCAATGAGCGAACACAAAACCCTCAGCAGGTTGGGTGTTTCCGGCGTCCGGGCCGCAGGCAGCGGGTAATTGTGCTTGCGCGCCAGCGCCAGGACCCTGCGCCGCGTCTTCTCGCTCACCGCATCGCTCCCGTTCAGCGCGCGGTACACGGTCACATGCGACAACCCCGCCAATTCCCCCAGTTTTCGCGTCGACATGCCCATGACTTCTGCCTCCTCTCACCGACGTCGAAAGTGTTGCGTAACGGTTCTTGGACTGCAAGCAGAGAATGTCACCGCATTGATGAAGATTGCGACTCCGTCGCCGCCTTGGTATAGTTACTCCGAGTCTGGGGATGGGGCTGCGTGTTGCAGGCAGATAACTGCTCTGGTGCCACCATGGCGGACAGGAAATCGGGGGACGATGATAATCCTCTTGATCGTCGCCCGTAATCTGAACCGATCCGGGCTGCCTGAGCAGTGACGCGCGTGTGGAACGTAATGACGAAACCGGTTACGGC
>VGWI01000182.1 GCA_016873655.1 Lentisphaerota bacterium | reverse complement strand
CCAGCTCGAAAAACCCGGACACCCTTTCCTCAAGACACGCCGGGGCGAACGGCCGGAACGACTCGCGGTACTTGATCTTCAGGTTCATCACCGACTGCATGCCGGGCGACCTCGGATCGCCGAGAATCGAACGGTTCCCGAGCGCGCGCGGCCCGAATTCCATGCGGCCGTCCAGCATCCCGACAACCTTGCCGTCAGCTATGAGCCTGGCGACAGCTTCCGCGCGTTCCGAATCGGACAGCAGCTTCGCGGGATAGCCGCGGGCTTCGAGAAACGCGCCTGTCTCGGAATCGGCGAAGCCCGGCCCGAGATACGAGCCCTTCATCGAATCATGCACGCCGTCTGTTTTGCGTTCTCCGTTGTGCACCGAATGCCATGCGAAAAGCGCCGCGCCGAGCGCGCCGCCGGCATCGCCCGCCGCGGGCTGTATCCACACGTCTTCGAAGATGCGTTCGCGAAGCACCCGCCCGTTGGCCACGCAGTTCAGCGCGACGCCCCCGGCAAGACACAGATGCTTCTCCCCCGTCAGTTCTCTCGCGTGCCGCGCCATGCGCAGCACAATCTCCTCCGTCACGGCCTGGATCGACCGCGCAAGGTCCATCTCGCGCCTGGTGATGGCGCTCTCGGCCTTCCGCGGCGGCCCGTCAAACAGGCGCGAGAACCTGTGATTCGTCATCGTCAGACCGTCAAGATACCCGAAATACTCCATGTTCAGCCGGAACGAGCCGTCGGCCTTGAGGTCAACCAGGTTGTCGAGGATGGTCTTCTCGTACCGCGGCTCGCCGTACGGCGCCAGCCCCATCAGCTTGTATTCGCCGGAGTTGACGCGGAACCCCGTGAAGTACGTAAACGCCGAGTACAGCAACCCAAGCGAGTGCGGGAACCTGAGCTCCTCCAGTATTTCCAGGGAAGTCCCGGTTCCGTGAGCAAGGCATGACGTGGCCCATTCACCGACGCCGTCCAGCGTAAGGACCGCCGCGGACCGGAACGGCGAGGGGTAGAACGCGCTGGCGGCATGGGACTGGTGATGCTCGGCGAAGTAGAGTTCCTTCGGCATCCGGACTCCGCAGCGATTCAGGGACGACTCAATCTGCAGCGGAATCCACAGTTTCTGCTTCATCCACAACGGCATCGCCATCATGTATGACCGGAGTCCGCATGGAGCCACGGAAAAGTACGTCTTCAGGATGCGCTCAAATTTCGTGATCGGCTTGTCGTAGAAGGCGACTATGTCCGGGCCGCCCTCGCCGATCCCGGCTTCGGCAAGGCAGTACCGGATCGCGTTCAGGGGGAAGCCGTGATCATGCTTCCTGCGCGTGAACCGCTCCTCCTGCGCGGCAGCCACGATTTCTCCGTCACGCACCAGCGCCGCCGCGGAGTCGTGATAGAAAGCGCTTATCCCGAGAATGTTCATAGGTACTGGCGCGTGTGATCGCCCGTCCGAGCCCCGCGCTTGTCCCAGCATGTTTCAGAAGCAGACGGAAACTCCCGGCGCATCGGGTCCCTCCCCCTTGCCCGAAGAACCGCGCGACCGGCAAGAAAGACGCTGTAGTAGAGAGGCGTCAGCAACACCCAGGACAAACCGACGCCGACGGCACGCCCGAAGGCGGCCATCCAGCGCTGGAGAAAGAGAAAACCGCGCGGCGCAACCACACCGAGCACAAGAAACACCAGGGCCGCCACAGCCGGAACATGGGCCAGGATCGGAACTTGAAACGCAAACCGCGCCACCACCGCGACGGCGGCCAGAACCAGGGACTGGACAAGCGCACGACTGCGCGCGGACTCCAGCATCACGGAGGAACCCGGGCTCGCAGTCCTTCGCCACGGCCAGACTACTTCAGCCACCGAACATGCCCGTGAACTGTCCAAGCCCCCTCCTGATTCCGGAAAAGAAAACGATTGGGCCGACATTCTACGAGCACGTATCCGCCCCGGCAAGACAACACTCCGCAGCCTGTTGAGCACGGAGTGTTGCAGAAATGATAATCAATTATGGCAATTGCTGGGTAGGCGGCAGCCTCAAGTAGAGACCCTTGGTGGGATCCGCCACGGAGAATGCCGCAAGCGGTTCACCGTCCTTGTACAGAATTGCAATCACGCCACGCGGGAAAGTATTGGCCTTCCGGTTGCATCCGTAGCTGAGTTTGGCCGCCTTGCCGCTGTCGCCGGTGTCAATAGCGTAGAAGCTGAACACCGTACCGTCCGCCTCGCACCGGGTATTCTCCGGGCGGCATCCGTAAACCGTATACAGGTCCGTCGGCCACCTGATCGTCACATCGCGTCCGTTGTAGGTATTGGCGTAAACCTTCCAGTACGCATGCTGGTCCATCCCAACTCCTTCACTGATAGCGGGATTGACCAGCACATCGCCCGTGGGCACCACAGTGCCAGGGTCATTGGCCGGAGGGGGCTCGGGAGACGGGTCCGGCTGCTCCGGCGGGGCTTCCGGCTCCTGGATGAAGTCGGCAATGTCCTCCTCCGTCGTCTCGTCCAACGCCAACTCACAGCCTGCGAACACGGAAAAGAGCCCCATGAGAAGCACCAGCAGCAGCGTTCTTTTCATCTTGTTGAACTCCGTTTGCAGCACCAATCGAATCGCGCCAGTGTGTATAGCAGAGTCCGTGCCACACGGCAAAGAAAAGCTGGGGCCGGTAAGCAGCGGCGAGGAGTGCCGGTCAGGTCTTTCGTGTCCGGATTACGCGGGCCGGAGAGCCAACGGCCACCGAGTAAGGCGGTATCTCGCCACTGACCATTGAGCAGGCGCCTATGATTGATCCGCGCCCGATCCGAGAGCCGTCCAGAACGACGCTGCTGGCGCCTATCCAGACATCGTCTTCCACAACCGCGCCGCCCCTTGACTCCGTGGGCTGCATTGACATCGGGACATCCGTCCTGTCGCTCGCATGCCCGGCGCCGCCCACGTAGCAGAACGCCGCAATCATCACGTGCGATCCTATGCTGGTTACCCCGCCTGAACACGCTATCCGGCACGAACCTCCGAGCGTGGTGTCGTTGCCGATCTCAATCCTGCCGTCTCTTGTGTTCACAACAGCCGAACGGCCCACAAGCACGCGGTTGCCTATTCCTATCTCTGCGCCTTCCGCACCGCGCACGCTCAGGCAGCAGAAGTCGTCAAGCATGGCACAGTCACCGATCGAGACGCGTCCGGGCTGAAGCAGAGACACGCCGCATCCGATGACGAGACTGCGTCCGACGCGGGCGAACAAGTGCCGGTAAAACACCCGCCGCATGGCGATGCCGATCGCCCCGGGCATGAAACGAAACAGTGAAGTGGCCGCCTCGTACCTTGCCAGCTCGA
>VGWI01000181.1 GCA_016873655.1 Lentisphaerota bacterium | reverse complement strand
TTTTCACTCATGTCGTTACCTCCCTGGAATTGTACCACGGATAAACATGGATAAGCACGGATGGGGCCGCGCCTTTCATTATCTGTTGCCATCCGTGTTCATCGGTGGTTCTCATGGCGCCATTCCTTTTCTGTGTCCATCCGTTGTCCGTGGTTGTTCTCATACTATGAAAACGCCGTGGCAAGCGCTCCGGACAGGTTCGCTTTGTCGTAGGGTTTGCTCAGGAAAACCTGGGGACTGTCTTCCCGGGCTCCGGCCATGGCTGTCGCTTCATCATAGCCGCTGCACAGGATTACCGGGATGTCCGCGCGTATCCTCCGCAGGGCCGCCAGGGTCTCCCAGCCGTTCATCCCGGGCATGGTCAGATCGCACAGGACGCAGTGGAACTCCTGCGGGCGCTGACGGAAGATCTCCACGGCTTCGGCGCCGTTCGGCGCGCAGACCGCCTCGAAGCCGATGCTCCCAAGCATGAGCTTGGCCAGATTCCGGAGGGCGGGCTCGTCATCCACCACCAGCGCCAGGCCCTGCCCCGCCAAAGGGGCGGCCGGCGCGGTCGGGGAGGGCGGCGCCGCCAGCTTCTCCTCCGAAATCGGCAGGAACACCCGGACGACCGTTCCCGAGCCGGGGCGGCTTTCCAGGAGTGTTCCGCCCTCGTGAGCCTTCACGATGCCCAGGACGACCGGTAATCCGAGCCCGCGCCCCGTGAACCGGGTGGAAAAGAAAGGATCGAATGCCTTCTCCAGGATTTCAGGGGCCATGCCGGAGCCCGTGTCGGCCACCGAAAGACAAACATAGCGCCGCCCGCCCACGGGACGCCAGTCGGGTGGCTGCACGCCTTTCGCCGGCAGGTCCACGGCCGGCGATTCGGTCACGGTCACCGTGATGACGCCGCCGGCTTCCCCGAAGGATTCGGCCGCGTTGGTCACCAGGGCGTCCAGCATCTGCCGCATCTGTGCGGCATCGGCCCGCACGACCGGGCCTTCAGGCGCGCTGGAAATCTCGATGCGGGCCTTCGCCGGCAACCGGGGCACGATGCCGGCCATGGCCTCGCGGCAGGCCGCCGCCAGGTCCAGCTGCTTCCGCGTACCCACTGCCTGCCCCAGGTAGGCCAGCATGAGGCGGCTTAAGTCCGCCGCCCGGTCTGCGGCCGAGCGGGCCGCGGCCAGCAGATCCGCCGTCTCCTCCGTGGTAAGGCCGGGGATCGCGGCCATCTCCAGGTTGCCCAGCACGGCGCCCATCAGGTTGTTGTAATGGTGGGCCACGGCCCCGGCCATGCGCCCCAGGCTTTCGGTCTTCTTCACCTGGAGAAGCGCTTCCTCCATCTTCTTGCGGTCGGTGATGTCGGTCGCCGTTAATACCACACTTATGATCCTATTATCTTCTGTCATCGGTGAAATATTGACAGCGAAACTTCGTTCACCTTGTGGGGTCGGTATTGTATACTCAAGAGACTGGATTTCCCCAGACTCGAAGACTTGATCAATTTGGTTAGAGACTCGAACCTGCAGACTCTCAGGAAGCCAGGATACCAACGGCGTTCCGATGACCTGATCATGAGTTAGGCCTTCATAAGTTCTGTTGACGAACTTAATGATTCCGCCTTCGTCGATTTCGGTGATGTAGGTCGGCGTGCTTGATGCGATCCGAAGAAGTCGCTCTTCACTCCTCAACAACGCTTCCTCCGCCCGCTTGCGCTCGGTGATGTCGGTGATCAGGCCGTCGTAACCGGTGAGGACGCCGCTCTCGTCCCGTTTCAGGACCGGGGCGTCGCTGACCCAGCGCACCTTGCCGTCCTTGCGCACAATGCGGTGTTCGAGCGTTTCGACCGCTTCGCCGGCAGCGGCCCGCCGCGCCTGTTCGATGACCCGCGCGCGGTCCTCGTCGGGCACCATGTTCAGCCACAGGAAGGGGTCGCGGTCGAAATCCTTCTCGCGGTAGCCCGTGATGGTTCGGCAACCCGCCCCGTGACGGGTCTCCACGACCGCTCCGCCCTCGATCCGCACCGTGTAGATGTAGTCCGTGATCCGCTCGGTGATCCGCCGGTACCGCTCCTCGCCCTCGCGCAGTTCCTCCTCCGCCCGCTTGCGGTCGGTGATGTTGTGGAATATCTCCAGCTTGGAAATCGCGCCGTCAGGCTTGCGGTACGGCGTGTCAAAGAGGTCGTAGGTCTTGCCGGCTGGCGAGGTCCATTCCCAGCGGACGTTTCTGCCGGCGAAGACTTCGTCGTTCTTGCACCACGGGCAGGGAGCGGAACGACCGTGAAAGTACTCGTAACACCGGCGGCCGCTAACCAGCCCGAATTCCTTTTCGATGACTGGATTGATATATTCGATGACACAATCGCGATCCACGATGTAAACGCCATCTGGTAGCGTGTCTAGAATGTTCAAGAGACGCGCACGTTCCAGCTGCAGCGCCTCTTCAGCCTTCTTGCGCTCGGTGATGTCGGTGTCGGAGCCGCGATAGCCGCGCAGCGTTCCGTCCGGGTTCAGCAGGGGGATGCCGTTGGTGGATAGCCAAAGTGTTTCGCCGGTCTTGCATTGAACGGCGTTGACCAGATTCTGGAACGGTTCCTTGCGGACAAACACCTCGAATGCCGCCGCCTTGAACGCCTCGCGCCCCTCTTCCGGATGCAGGTCGTAGAAGTGCATCTTGCCGACGAGTTCTTCGGGCCGGTAACCGAGAACGATTTCCGCCACATGACTCACATGGGTGTAGAGACCGTCCGCGTCTACTTCCCAGACGAGCGTTCGGTTCTGCTCGGCAAGTGCGTCGAACCGTTCCTCGCTCTCGCGCAGGGCTTCCTCCGCCTGCTTGCGGTCGGTGATGTCCACAAAACACTCGAGCAACTTCTCATGCCCCCCGAGGTTGACCCGCCTGACTGTTTTCAGGATCGGCAAACGGCTGCCGTCGGCGCGAAGCATCACGCGCTCCGAGTTGTCCACCACGTGACCCTTGTCGCAGACCGGGCAGGCGCCGTCGGCGGCGGGGCACAAAAGCGAATGGCAGCGGCGCCCGAGCAGATGATCCGCCGCGCCGCCGTGGAGTTCCGCGGCGTGCCGGTTGATCAGTTCGATCTCACGCGTCATCGGATCAACGATGACCACGCCCGCGGGCAGGTTCAGGAGCAGTTCGCGCTGGAAGGTCTCGTTCTTCCGCAGCTCCTCCCGCCGCCGGTACTCCTCGGTCACATCGCGGAAGACCAGCACCGCGCCGGAGACCGTGCCAGAAGCGTCGCGGATGGGCGCGCAACTGTCGGCGATCTGACGTTCCGCGCCGTCTTTGGCGATGAGCGCCGTGTGGTTGGCCAGGTCCACGCTCACGCCC
>VGWI01000180.1 GCA_016873655.1 Lentisphaerota bacterium | reverse complement strand
GGTCGGACACGCGTGCGTTATTGATTGCCGGGAATGCGGTGCATCGAAGGCCTGAACCGACGCCGTCGTCCTGTGGCCAATCCGCCGGCAGGATCACCGAGCCGAGGCCATGCGAGCCGGCGAACTTGCGTCCCGTGGCATTGCCGATTGTCACCACGCATTCGCTCGTCGTGTCCGCGCCCTTTATCGACTCCCAAAGCCAGGCCGGGAATGCATCAACACCCCAATAGGAAGGACCGGGTTCATTCGGTATCGGCTGGCGGGGGCCCCGCACGATCTTCTCCAACTCCAGTTCCGTCATTGGCCGCAGTCCCGCCCAGGCCATGTACGCCGCCATATCCGACCACATAAGGCACCTCAGTCCCGCCCCATCACGAGCCCCGCCATTCTTCCAGGTGTACGCATAATTCGGTGGCGTACCGGAACGCTGTATGCTCTTGATCTCGGGACTCCAGCGGACATCTGCCTGTGCCGGAGTCAACGTTTGCAGAAACTCGACATAGCGGCGAGGCGTAAGGTGCTGCTTCATGCAGTAGATGGCCCGATAGCCGTTGGGGAATGCGGCGGGAATCTCGCCGCCATCCTCCGGTTGGAAGCTCTGCGCCCAGAGTTTTCCGGGCTGACGGCCGGTCGGGATCGCGCCGGCGCTCTTCACCCGGTACGGCGGATTGCTCAAGCCATCTTCGGTACAGGCGTAGAATACGCCCATCTCCGTGCCGCCGGTACCCAGGCAGAACGGCCCTTCAGCAACGTAAACCATCTCGATGCCAAAGCCCCGGATCTGCGCCGCCTGAATGTCCGGGATCTCCGGGATGCTCGCCAGATCCAGGATCGCCGTAACGCCGTGCGCCTCCACCCGGCCTGCGCCGTTCTTCGCACGGCGCAGGAACATTCCAACAGACCCGCCTGCCCCGCATGGCACAAGGAACTCCAGCGGTGTATCCACACGCGGCTCGCTCGCAAAGAAGTCGAGACTGCGTTCCATGCCTCCCACCCTGCCGAAATCCGCCCGTCCTTGAAGATACCAGCGCAGGAAACCGTCTTTTTCGGGCTCGGGAAACGACGGCGCAGCCTGACCATAGCCTGTTGGATTCAGCACTCTATCTGCAACCAGGCCGACGTGGCGCCATTCGGCATTCGGCGTGTTGGCGCGCACTTTGAAGAAGATCCAGGCCGCGTCGTGGTTGATCTCATGGCGCCAGGATCCATCCCAGGTGATGTCAAACCGGAGCCTCGCGGTCTTGGCGTCGCGCTCAACCACCGTGAGGTTTGTGAAACGCACCTCCGGGTCGTAGTGTCCAACCGCCAAAGCGGGCAGGACCGGAAGCGTCAGTTCGCATGCCAGCAGCGCACAAGCGAACCGCACGCGTTGTCGTCGTGAGTGTCTCATAGTGGCCTCCTACCATCGCTTGCAGTTCTGTCAAATCCGACAGCACGTTTTCTTGGCTGATTCTCTTTCCTGTCGGGGGTTAGCCATTGCCTGGCCTTCTCCCCCGTTTTCCCGTCCATTTCGGTTGACGATAGCGGCGACGAGAATGGTGGACGATTGAGAGAATCTCCACTCGTAATCCGCTCTCGTCGCCGTTCTCGCTAACCGACCTCATGGGTGCTGGTCATCCCTCTGCTTGTTGCGTTCACACCAGGCATGGAGCATCGTGATGATTCTCACTTGCGTTGCCTTGCCCTCTGCAATTCGGTGCTCCGCAGTTTCATTTCTCGCGGCCATCAGGTCCAGCATCAGAAGGGTCTGGTAAGCGTGCTCATGCGCTGTCTTCATAAAGCGATTCTGATCGGCCACGGTTTCACGCCCATGTCCTTCAGCTATATTCAGCACCGTCCCGGTGGTGCTCGTGTCCAGTTTGCGCTGAGTACGACTCTGTGGCGCCAGTTCCTCAACGAACTGCTGAATCCACCGGACGCCATCCAGCGACAACTGGTACATGTCGAGGGCTGCAAAAGGAAACTTCGACGCGCCGTATTGTGCGTGCTCCTCCCTGACAGCCAGGGATATACTGGCCCTTTTCATGCCCAACAGCATCCCGCGTATCCGCCAGAGGTTCTGTGTGCCGGCCGTGTGCGCGGATTCATCCACCCCGCACCTGGCAAGGCAAACATCGAGGGAGGCCGCACATTCGTGCGTCGAACCAATGGCGACATCCAAGTAGTTCGCGCGCGCCGCCGAACCTGCAGGCTGCACGTTCCCGCGCATGAGATTCACGCCTATACTCTCCATCGCCCGATCAAGATGGTCCAATGCCACGATTGGGCATGGGGCGTTTGCCACGATATCGGCGCACAGATTTGCCGTTTCTAGATAGACCCTGTAGATGTCGAGTCGCTCGTGCGGTAGCTTCTGATGCGTTTGTTCTCTCATGCGCTGTCCATTTCGGTTGACGATAGCGGCGACGAGAATGGTGGACGATTGAGAGAATCTCCACTCGTAATCCGCTCTCGTCGCCGTTCTCGTTAACCGACCTCATGGGTGCTGGTCATCCCTCTGCTTGTTGCATTCACACCAGGCATGGAGCATCGTGATGATTCTCACTTGCGTTGCCTTGCCCTCTGCAATTCGGTGCTCCGCAGTTTCATTTCTCGCGGCCATCAGGTCCAGCATCAGAAGGGTCTGGTAAGCGTGCTCATGCGCTGTCCATTTCGGTTGACGATAGCGGCGACGAGAATGGTGGACGATTGAGAGAATCTCCACTCGTAATCCGCTCTCGTCGCCGTTCTCGCTAACCTATTCCCCGTTTTCTTGCTTTTCATAGAACTTTTGACAGAACCATCGCTTGCAGTCGGCAGCAATCGACAACAAGTCACCGCTGCTCTACGTCGTACACCAAATCGTCCAGGCGTTTGCCGTTCCCGGCATCGCGAAACAGAACGAAGATGTTTGCCAGATTTTCCGGGGTGCCCCCATTCGCGCGACATTGCACCAGCATCGTGTTTGTGCCCTTGCGCAGACGGACGGGCCTGCCCTGAGCGGAGTCGAGGGGCTTCAGGCCTTCTTTCGCTCCGGAGCGCGAGTCGTACACGACTTCACCGTTGACCAGGACTCGACCGACAAATGGTTTCGATCCAGGCGGCAGGCCAAAGTCTTTGCTCGCCAGCAGCTTGTTATCCAGCCAGGTCCAGCCGACCGTCTCACTGCCCACTTGAATGACCGCTTCCCGGTCCGAAGGCGCTGTCACGCGCGTTGCCGCGAAGACAATCGTTCCCGCATCCGGCAGCGGATTGAGCTTTCCAAGCCACAGGCTGGCGCCGTTTGTGACCTGCACCCAGCGGGCAGGCGGTTTGCCGGTCTGGAACAAGTCGACCGGCGCCGCCCAGACCGCATCCTCGGCTG
>VGWI01000179.1 GCA_016873655.1 Lentisphaerota bacterium | reverse complement strand
GTCCAAAGATGTGCGCGTGTCCACGTCGCGGCTGCGGTGATAGGTGTTCACGACAGCCGGCCTTCCCGCCAGCCTTCCCGCCAGGGCGCCGTAGAACAGCGACGCCCCCTCATGCGCGTGCACGAGGTCCACTTTTTCGCGCCGCATAAACCGCGCCAGGCGCGGCACGGCCGTCAGGTCCAGTCCCGGCTTCTTGCCCAGCGCGACCACGCGCACGCCGCGCAGCTCGGCGTCGGGCCGCCCCTGTTCTTCCAGGCAGCACACGAACGGCTCGAAGCGCGCCCGGTCGGCGCATTGGCACAAATCCAGAATCGTCGTGCCCCTGCCCCCGGGCCGGAGGCTCAGCACCAGATGCATGATCGTATTCATCTCGTTCGCGGTCGCGCGGGAAAAGACGTCTCTTGAGTGACGAGTGACGAGCAATCGAGTGACGAGTGACGAGTGAGAAACAGGTCCACCAGAAGTTCTCTGCGGCCAGGCCTTGAAGCCGCGCTCCTGATTCCTCTGTTCACTCGTCACTCGTCGATTGAGTACTCATCCCGATCCGGCTTTTCCGGTCACTCTCCTCTTCCCGGACCGGCTGCCGCCTGTCGCGCGCCAAGTATCTCTCCCGCCACGTACTCGGCTAAGTCGCGATAGGTCGCCGCATTGGGATGGCTGTCGCCAGGCGTCATGAACCGGTCAAGGTGTTCGGCAAAACCGGTCAGGATATCGCTGGCGAGGTGAACGCGGACGCCGTGCGCGCGAAGCCCGGCGATGATGCCGGGCATCAGCGCGTGCGGCTCGTCCCACACGATCACGTGGAATTCCGCGCCGGGATACCTGGCCTCGAACGCGCGCCGGGCCTCGTCCACCACGCCCACCAACAGCGCCGCATCGGCGCCGGTCACCCGGCGTTCGCGGGAGGAGAGAAACCGCACGAAGGCGGACTTGCGCGACTGGTAACGCAGCCAGACGCGCGACCACCCGGACCAGGCATCGCCAAAGCGGCCGGCACGCGCCACGACGCCGCCCGGTTCGAGCCGATAGCGAGGATCGCGCAGCGACCACGTCGCCTTGCCGGCCACACGGGCCACGTGGTGGGGAATGGCGAGGTACACGGCGCAGCGCGGCGGCAGCTTGACTACCCGCTCGACCACCCCGCCCTGCAGCGCGGCAAGCATGTGGTGAGGGCCGTAGCCGTGAAACGCGAAGTTGTGAATCGCGTATTTCCATCCCGCCAGGGCGCCTGTGACTGTCGGAAGCGTCTCGTCGTCGTTTACCGTCTCCCCGAACATGAAGGAGCACCCGAAGAACAGAACGCTCCCGAGCGTCGGCGCCCACCCCGGAAAGGACGGAGCCGAAACACGCAGGCCGTCCGGTCCGATCGTGTACACCGCGCCGTAGATCAGCCTGTCCCCGTCGTACGCTTCCTGCCACAGACTTGAGCCCGGGCGCGGGGCAAAGCCCAGAACCTCGTGGGGCAGGATGTTACCGTAGAAGTTGCCATCGCTGCGCCGGCCGTGTTCCGCGGACCGCTTTTGCGCCGCCCGCTCCAGCCCGCCCATGGCGGCCTCGACCGCGGCGCAGAGCAGGCACACCGACCCGGCCGACAGCGCGAGCCGCCGGAGCAAGCGGCCTTTGAAGGCCGCCGCCGAGAAGAGACAGAAGACAAAGCCAGCGAGAAAGATCCATACGAAGGGCCACGGCAGCGCCTTCAGGGAGATGGCGACCGCTAATGCGAGGGCAAGAAACGTAGAGAGAAATTTCATGTCAGTTGCAGTCCCACCCCTGGAGGCCGGCCTCCGTACCGGCCGACACGGAGGTCGTCACTCGTCACTCGTCACTCGAGTACTTCTTTATCTGCATCACAGCCGCAGGTGGTTCGCCACGTAAGCCAGCGAACCCTGAGAAGGCAAGGCCGGCCAGGGCTATCCAGACCCAAGGTCACGGCATCCGTCGCGGTTCGTGAGCAAGCCGGGCTAACGCGTGTATCCCAGAGACCTGAGCTTCCGGTCCAGATCCGCGTCAATGCGGATCTTGTCGGCCCGGCCACGGGCTCGCGCCAGCGCGAGAAGCTTCTCTGTCAGCCGGTCGGCTGTGGCGGCGTCTCTCCGTTCAAGCCGGGCGGTCTCCCCCCTGTCGTCAACGAGGTTGTAGAGCTCCACGTCCGCGATGTCGGAATCCGTGAGCCCCGTGCGCGCCGCGGTGTCGCACCGGCAATTGACGACCAGCTTGAACTCACCTTCGATCAGCGCGGCCTTCTGGACGCCGCGATAGGTGTCCATGGCGAACACGTCCCGCGGCGGACCCGCGGGCCCAGGCCTTGAGAGCAGGACGTCGAGCTCGCTGCCCTGCAGCCCGAAGCGGCCGGCCTCGACGTCCGCCAGGCGCAGCAGTGTCGGAACAATGTCGCTGTGGAGCACCCGCCTCTGCTCCCTGCCCGGCGTCACACCCGGCACGGAGACGACCAGCGGAATACGGATCAGCTCCTCGTACATGGAGTGCCCGTGCTCGAACCATCCGTGATCCCAGAATTCCTCGCCGTGATCGGCCGTGACGATGACGATTGTGTTGTCGGCCGCGCCCGCCCGTTCGAGCGCTTCCAGCACGATGCCGATCTGCTGATCCACAAAGGCGATCTGACCGTCATACACCTTCAGCATGAAGGCGCGGTCGGCCTCCGACATGCCCGCGCCGTTGAGCCTCTCGATGATTGACTCGCGCACAAACAGGCCGGGCTCAAAGCAGCGCGGCTCGTCCCGGTCCGCGAACTTCAGGCTCATCGGATTGGACGGATACGGCAGGTGCGCGTCCATGTAGTGCAGATAGGCGAAGAACCTGCCCCCGGCAACGCGGGGCAGAATGCGCAGGAACTTCCTGGTGACCTCTTCGCCGTGGCAGCTTCGCATCGTGCGGTGAACATCCGATCCCTGCTGCAGCCCGAAGGCCTTGGAGAGGTACCAGTTGCCGCCGTTCAGGAAGACCGTGGCGTAGCCGCGATCCCGGAGAATTTCCGGCAGCAGGAACTCGTCGCGCGGAACCCGCGTGTCCTCGCCGTTGGTCCTGTGGGCGATAGGCGTCCGGCCGGTCAGCAGCGAGGTTACGCTCGGCTTGGTCCACGAGCTGTGAGAATACGCCGCATCGAACACGATCCCTCGACGGGCGACGCCGTCAATCACGGGCGTGGTCGGCCGCGCATACCCGTTGCAGCCGACGTGGTCGTACCTCAGGCTGTCCACGACGAATATCACGACGTTGGGCGCGTCCGGCAGGGCCTTCCTGCGCCAGGCAAGCGCGACGTGCGACGCGACAACCAGGACCAGCAGCGCCGGCATCAGCCGGCGCGACACGCGCATCGCCTCCGCCGCGAAGCGGCGTGCCGCTT
>VGWI01000178.1 GCA_016873655.1 Lentisphaerota bacterium | reverse complement strand
AAGGAACAGAACGCCGTAGCCCGCGTCGCCGACCAGCATCGCGAAGAACAAGCTGTAGAACAGCAGGAATGCCGCGCTGATGTCGGTCTCCCTGTAGCCGGGGGTCACGCCGATCAGCCCGAACATGAGCGCTATCGGCTTTATCCATGCCGGGTTGCGGATGAGGGTGGGGACCTGTTCGTCAGGCGACGGATCCGCCGCGACGAGTCCCCATCCGTTCTTCATGGCTTCCTGCCGGACGGCCGGCACGTCGTTCTCCGGGCAGAACCCGGCAAGGTAGGCAACGGTGCCTGCCGCGCCCATGCCGTCGCGGACTTCCAGCAGCCGCGACCGCTGTTCCAGCGAGCGCAGTTGCTGAGTTATCTCGTCGGTGTGCTTGCCCAGCTCGGCCAGGCCCGTGTCAACCGCGGCGAGCTCCTTTTCCGTCTCCGCCGCTTCGCGCCGCATTGCGCTCAAACGCCGGGCCGGCAGCGGACATTCCTCGCCGTCGAGTTTCACCGGCGAGTCGCTTGCGACGGCCAGGAATCGGCCGGCGTGCCCGTGCCCGAGTTCGATGAGTACCGCGCCTGCCGGCGCTTCCGGCGTCGCGGGAGATTTCACCCGGTACAGGCGCACAAAGAGGCCCTTTTCGCGCAGGGCCGTGACAACGGCGGGATCGAAGTCGCCCAGCGGCTCCGCGGCCTTGATCTCGGTGTGGAGGTTGGAGAGCTTCTCCATGGCATCCTCCCTGCGCTGGAGCAGGGAATGGACCTCGGTCACCGGATCCACGTCGGGGCGAGGTGTCGCCTGGTCCCTGTCAGTGGCGAAGCGCGAGAGGGCCCCGAGCGCCGAGTGGGCGCGCGCAAGGGCGTGTTGCGTTTCGCGCGCGTCATCGCTTCCGGATTCCACGACCGGCATCACGTGCAGAACGCCAAGTTCGCGCAGGCGCTCGAGCGCAACGTCGCGGTCCGCCTTGAGGCAGAGCACGGTCAGTTTCTTCATACTGACGATCATGCCGGCACCTTCTCGGCCTCTTCCCGCGCGGCGGTAATGGCCTTTGCGATCTTGCCGCGCACGACTCCGGCGGTCTGCTCGTCGCCCAGGAATATCTTGATGATGCGGATATTCTCCTTGCAGCCGGGTATCTTAACCTTCTCGAAGAGATTGACGCGCTGGGCCGTGGTGCGGAGTTCGTCCTGCACGAGCCGCTTCTGTTCCTCCAGTATCGTGATTTCCGCACGCAGCGAGATCAGGCCGGCGACGGTATCTGCGGCGTCGTCGAGCCACGGCGGGGAGGAGTACAGGTCCAGTTCCTTTCTGCGGATGTCGGCGCCGATGAAGACGGGGATCGCCACGCCGGCGATGTTGCCCTGTTCGGTGCGGATGTCCTCAAGCGTCGCGATGTCGTCGAGCTCGACCGGTTCCGAGAACAGGGCGGCCCATTGTTCCAGTCCATTCCAGCGCGAGTCATACTCCGCGGTCTTTTCGGCGATCCGGTTCTCGATGGCCTGTGTTTCGGCCTGGAGCTGCTGCTTCTTGAGCTGGAGCATTGGCAGGAACCGCTCATAGCGGCGCAACGCCTCCCGCTGCGCCTTCAGCTCGTTCTTCGTATGCTTGATCTTCGCCATGTACAGTCCGGGCCCCTACTTCTCTGCCGCAGCCTCACCGGCAGGCGCGGCCTGTTCGCGCCTGCCCGGCCAGAACTTCTCGATCAGTTTGCTGGAGATACCCGTTTCAACCGGCTCGAACACGTCGGCGAGGATTTCCCATCCGAGATCGAGCGCCTTCTCGAGCGGTATGTTCACCGAGAGCGACATCATCTCCTTCTCGAAGCGTTCGCCGTACCGCAGGAGCTTGCGGTCCCAGTCGCCAAGGCGGAAGCCCATGGACTGTTTCTCGAGTGTTTCGCGGTAGGCGGCGTAGAGCTGAATCATTCCGTTCATGATCGCGCGGTGGTCGTCGCGCGTGTCGCCGTTCACCTGCTGCTTCAGACGGCTCAGCGATCCGAACGGCTCGATCCGGCCGTTGCGGAGGTAGAACTGGCCCTCGGTTATGTAGCCGGTGTTGTCCGGGACCGGGTGCGTCACATCGTCGCCGGGCATGGTGGTGGCGGCAAGGATCGTGATCGAGCCGGCGGAATCAAAGTCCACCGCTTTTTCGTAGCGGGCCGCGAGCTGGCTGTACAGGTCGCCGGGATATCCTCGGTTCGAAGGAACCTGCTCCATCGTGATCGCGATCTCGCGCAGCGCGTCCGCGAAGTTGGTCATGTCGGTCAGCAGCACCAGCACGCGCCTGCCCTGCAGCGCGAACTGCTCCGCCACCGCGAGGCTGATGTCCGGAACGAGGAGGCATTCGACGATCGGGTCAGACGCGGTGTGGACGAACATGACGGTGCGCGAAAGGGCGCCGCTTTCGTCGAGGGTGTCCCGGAAGTAGAGGTAGTCGTCGTGTTTGAGCCCCATGCCGCCGAGGATGATTATGTCCACCTCTGCCTGCAGGGCGATTCTCGCCAGGAGCGGGTTATACGGTTCACCCGCGCGGGCGAAGACCGGCAGTTTCTGTGACTCAACGAGCGAGTTGAACACGTCGATCATCGGGATGCCGGTCCGGACCATGTTGCGCGGGATGATGCGCTTTGCCGGGTTGACCGAGGGCCCGCCGATTTCCACGGGGTTATCGGACAGGGCCGGGCCGTTGTCGCGCGGCACGGCGCCGCCGGTGAAAACGCGGCCGAGCAGCGCGTCCGAGAACGAAACCTGCATCGCGCGGCCGAGGAAGCGGACTTTGGCGTCGGTCGCTATCCCGCGCCCCCCGGCGAACACCTGCAGGGATACATCGTCATCCTTCAAGCGTATTACCTGCGCCAGGGATGAGACGGTACGCGAAGTGACCTCGGCCAGTTCCCGGTAGCTGACGCCTTCCGCCCGCACGCGGATGACGTTGCCGGCGATGTGATCGATCCTGTGATAAACCCTATGCATTTGCCGACACCTCCGACGTGAGCTGTTCGATCGCCTTCCTGGCGGACTCGAATTCCCCGGACCCCGACTCGATCCGGTTCCAATCCCTGAAGGACTGCGTCATCTTGTGGAAGAAACGCCTGGCTGCGTCCTTGTTCCCGAAAGTCATTTCCGCCGCCAGGATCCCCGAAAGAACCGCGAAGACAAGCTTCTGCCTCTTTTCCGAAGTCGCCGCATCAACGGGATGAAAGGCGTCCTGTTGCAGGTACACCGCGTCAACCAGCTCGGCTTTCAGGTGGGTGACAAAGTCCTCCATGGAGGTTCCTTCTTCGCCAACGACCTTCATCATCTGGCCGACCTCGCTGCCGTCGCGCAGTATCCGCCTGGCCTCGGCAACCTGTTTCTCCGGCACGACGCCGCCGTACTTGCTCC
>VGWI01000177.1 GCA_016873655.1 Lentisphaerota bacterium | reverse complement strand
ATCTCGCAAACTATTCCAAAACATCAGCAAATACGGGGTTCTGTGATCGTGAAACGTTGCCTATGGCATGACAACAGTGAATACGGCAGAACTATTGCGCGCCCCCTAACCTCTTCTCTCAAGCGCTGCCCCTACCCCCTCGGAATCCCGTACTCGTACACCCACTCGTACACGCCGATCTCCCCAAGCTTCGTCACATTTCCCAATAGAACATCCCCGCTAATCCCGGAAACGCCACTTATTGCAACCTGCCCCTTCTGCCCCTACCCCACCAGTCAACACCCATACTCTAGCTTCTAGGTCAGACCCTGGGATGCCCCAGACCCTGGGATGCCCATGCCGCAGCATGCCATTGCCCCCCCAGGGTCAGACCTAGAAGCTAGAATATAGGCGTTGACTGTGGTGTGATGTGATGGGACTTGGCGGCCGCGACCCTGGCGAATGCGTTCTTGCCGCTCTATCGTGCATTCGACACGGTTAATACTTGCAAGCGTGGCGGTTGGGATGACGTGGGCGGGCGTGGAGGGGCTTAGCCGCGAGAAAGCAGCTTGGAATTGACGTTTTAAGCAACGTGTGGGGCTGTGCCAATGCATCGGGGCAGGCGTATTGGCCATAGTTACTCATGGCGAAGGGCGAATTGACGTTGTGACGTCTTAGCGCTATAGTGCTCCAAGAAATGGAGGTGTACCATGACAACATTGACCAAGCGGGCGACAGTCTACCTTGAGCCGGAGTTGCACAGAGCTTTGCGCCTGAAGTCAGTGGAGACGGCCCGGTCAGTCTCAGACCTTCTCAATGACGCCATCCGGGATGAATTGGCTGAAGATGCCGAGGACTTGGCTGCATTTGACGCGCGAAAGAATGAACCAACGATCGGGTTCGAAGATTTCCTGAAGGAACTCAAGCGCCATGGCAAGCTATGAGGTCCAATTCCGCAAGTCGGTGAGCAAGGATCTTGATCCGATTCCCAAGCGGGATGTCCAGCGGATCATCGCGGCCATTGCGGCCCTGGCCGACAACCCCCGGCCACCACAAGCCAGAAAACTGACAGGATCCGAGAAGTACCGGCTCAGGTGCGGAATCTATCGGGTGCTCTACGAGATTCGCGACGGCGTTCTCGTTGTGTGCATCGTCAAAGTCGGACACCGCAAGGACGTGTACCGAGATTGAACCTAGTGGCGTGCGACGTGTGGGGCTGTGCCAATGCATGGGGGCAGGCGTATTGGCCATAGGTATCGTTTGCCAGTGGTGACGCGGGGCCTGCCGGCGGAATGCCCCGAGCTCACGGACGAGGAGAAGGACAACCTGCCTTTCCAGTCTTCAGGCCCCCGTCCGGCGTCAGAACAACCGCCCCTGCAAGTCCAACGGCGGCCAGAACACCCCGAGCACCAGGAAACTGAGGCCCCCCCAGGGTCAGACCTAGAAGCTAGAATATGAGCGTTGACTGTGGTGTGATGTGATGGGACCTGACGGCCGCGACCCTGGCGAATGCGTTTTGCAGCTCTATCGTGCATTCGACACGGTTAATAGTCACAAGCGTGGCGGTTGCGGCGACGTGGGCGGGCGTGGAGGGGCTTGGCCGCGAAAACGCACGTGTCGAGAAGGACTTTCACACCATCGCTTCCTGGATCAGTGGCTCAACCCGTTCGTGCTCCACCATGCGATGGGCGTAGGCGATGCACGCGAGAACGTCGTCGCGTTCCAGCCAGGGATAGCCTTCCAGAATGGTCTCAATGCTGTCCCCCGCCGCCAACATGCCGAGAACATGCTCGACGGCCAGTCGCCGCCCCCCGACGATCGGTTTGCCGCCGAAAATGCGAGGGTTGACGGTGATTCGGTCCAGCAGTTGGCATTCGGTCTTCATTTCACTCCCTTTCGCGCGTCTATTCAAAGCCCGCCATGGAGCGCAAGATACCAGACAAGGACGGACAAAACCAGATTGAAACGGCGCAACTCGTCACTCGTGCCCATCCAGCAGCGCCAGCACCCACATCCATCCGGGACGTCCCTCGGAACATCTTCATCCATAAGGCTGTATGCGGAAAGTAACCCGCCCTCACCCGCACACCACCACACTCTCTCTGCGTCCTCTGCGGCTCTGTGAGAAACTTCTTCCGCCCGCTGGTCTCTGCCTCCCATCTGCCATGATTCGAACGTCCGCATTCCCATGCAGATCGACGTCGGATTCAAGGAGATCGTTACGCCCGCACCCGGGTTGGAAGGCCATCAGTTCAGCTCTATAAGAGCCGGGTGACGGCGCCGAAGCCGCTGAACACCTCCGACTGGTCAACCAGCGGGCTGGCGGTGAGTTCCGGATCCAGGAATGCCACACTGCCGGCGAGGATGACGCGCCAGTTGCCGCGCAGTGCCATGAACACCGTTCCCCCAATCTCGATATTCACGGCGGCGCCGGGGCGGTAGGCGGGGCGCCCGTTGCGGGACCGGTCCGCGGGCACGCCGTATTCGTATTCGGCCAGGTCCGCGGTCAACCAGTTCAGCGCCAGTTGCGGAGCCATGGTCAACAGTCCCCGCTGCAGCGTCTTCTGGATCCCCAGGCGGCCGTTGCCGCCGCCCGTGCGGTCGAGCAGGTCGTGCTCATAGCCCACCGAGAGGTCGAAGCCCGCGGGCAATTCGGCCTGTAGCGCCAGTCCGCCCATCAGGGTATCTTCACGATCGCCCAGGCCTTGCAGGTATGGACTTTCGTCATCGCGATAGGCGCCGAAGCGGTATCTCGCCGTCGCGGCCAGCGCCATGTCGCCCCGGTTCATGATGCCGCACTGCGCGGCGAGACCGAGGATCTGCACGCGCTCGCCGATATAGCTGATCGCCGGAATCGGTTGAACGTCCACGTGCCGGGAGCCGCGGTACGGGCTGGTCCGCGTGACGACGCCCACGCCGATGCCCAGCAATCCCCTCTTCCCGAAGACCGATTGCAGCTTGATGTCGACGGTCTTCGCTTCCCCTTCCCCGATCTGGAACGCGGCGCGCGCGAAGGAAGGGGGGCCTTGCGGCCAGTGGCGATTCGAGAAGCCGAGCGGTTCGCTCGGGATGCCGATGAAGTTCCTGTCCAGGCGTCCGTTGCCGTTTGCGTCGTGGTATACCACCAGCGCGTATTCGCCGGGGGCCAGGTCCGGCATATGTCCGGTCACGGCACCGCCTGCCGGAAGCGTGACCACTCTCGCCGGATCACGGAGATCTACAAACGTACCGGCCGAGTCGAACAGCAGCGCGACCACGACTCCGTTCGTCGGAGGATTGTCGATGCGCAGTTCCAGATCAGCCGCCGCGGCTCCCATGGCACACACGCCGGCGGCCGCGAACAGCGCGCAGCGGGAGGCGAGTTTCCGGCGTTCAGTCGGCAATCTCCCCCCTCCCCTCACGCGTGGTTGCGGAGCTTCAGTTCGAGCGGGTGCGGGTTGAG
>VGWI01000176.1 GCA_016873655.1 Lentisphaerota bacterium | reverse complement strand
CTCGCGCCTGGCCTTTAAGGATGCCGGGTCGCCGGGCGGCGGTTTCTCGGACGCGGTGTAGACAACGGGTTCGGCTTCGGGCGGTGTTGCGGACGGATCGGTCATGGCTTTGTCCTCCGTTCGCCAGGGAGTTTCATGCGCCCGACCTCCGGTGGCAAGCACATTGGTCTGTGCCCGTGTTCGGACGCAGGCGTGCGGCGGCGCAAGAAAGACCGGCTTCAGGCTTGAGTTGGCCCGCGGCGGAGCGATACCGTACCCGAAAACCGTACGGCGGGAAGGCCGGGCTCTTTTCTTCAGGCCGTATTGCCGGCGGGTTCATCTCGATGAAGATGAAGAGCATATCTCTCTGGCGGGTGGCCGGTATCTCGGCCATGCTCTTCGCCTTCTGGTTCGGCGCCGTCGGCGCCTGGCATTGCGTCGGCGTGCATCCATCCCTGACCAGTCCGTGCAATGCCGCGATAATCGGCGGGGGCGCAGCCATTCTTCTTTCGCTTGCCGCGGCATACCTTGCTTCCCGCGCCCGCGCGTATGAGTTTGCCGCAAAGACTCAGGCGCCTGAACGCGACGCCGAGTTGAGAAGAAGGACTGAACAGCGGCTTCGCGACAGCGAGGAACGGCTGTCCATGGTGCTTGACGCGGCGAATCTCGGTTTCTGGATACGGGACGTTGGCGCCGACAGTATGTTCTGCAACAGGCAATGGGGAGTGATGCTCGGCTACGCCGAAGGCGCGCTCAAGGAGAGCTTCGAGACTTGGCGGGAGCTCATCCATCCCGACGATGCGCCGCGTGTTCTCGCGATGCACACCGCGCACTTTGAGGGCAAGACGCCGCGTTACGAGTGCGAGTACCGGGTGAAGACGGCATCCGGCGGATGGAAGTGGATCATGTCCGCCGGACGCGTGGTCGAGTGGGACGCAGACGGCCAGCCGGCCAGGGTTGCGGGTGTCCACATCGACATTGACGCCCGCAAGAGAGCGGAGGAATCGGTTAGGGAGTCGGAGACGAGGTACAGGCAGCTTTTCCAGAGCCTGCAGTCCGGCTTTGCCCTGCACGAGATCATCTGCGACGAGGATGGCGTGCCGGTTGACTACAGGTTTCTTGAGGTCAACCCGGCATTCGAGCAGCTTACAGGGCTCAAGTCGGCGGACATCGTGGGCCGGACGGTCAGGGAAGTGCTGCCCAGCACGGAGACGAGGTGGATACGGACGTACGGACAGGTTGCGCTCACCGGCGGAACAGTTGCGTTTGAGGACTACCATGCCCAGCTCGACCGTCATTTCGAAGTCACCGCCTTCTGTCCAAAGAAGGGGCAGTTTGCCGTCATTTTCGCCGACATAACCGCAAGGGTGCAGACGCAGAAGGCCCGGATCGAGATGGAGTCACGGCTCATGCAGGCGCAGAAGCTTGAGAGCCTGGGTGTGCTGGCCGGCGGCATTGCGCACGACTTCAACAACCTCCTGATGGGTATGCTCGGCAACGCCGACATTGTCCTGGATCGGATGAACAGCCAGCTCCCCGAGTACGGTTGCGTCAAGGACATTGAGGTCGCCGCCAAGCGCGCTGCCGATCTCTGCAGGCAGATGCTCGCTTACTCCGGCAAGGGTCACTTCATGGTTGAGCCGTTCAACCTGAACGATGTGATACGCGAGATGTCGAACCTCATCCAGGTCTCGATAGGCAAGACGGCGATCCTAAAGTTCAACCTTGCCGACAACCTTCCGAACATCAGGGGCGACGTTACGCAGGTGCGGCAGGTTGTGATGAACCTGCTGACGAACGCATCGGAGGCGATAGGGAACTCAAGCGGCGTGATATCGGTTGAGACAGGCGCGCGGAACTGCACGGCACAGGATCTGAGATCCCCATTTCTTGCCGGCGAACACGCCCCGGGCGACTACGTCTACATCGAGGTCGCGGATACCGGGTGCGGGATGGATGAGGGCACGCTCGCGAAGGTTTTTGACCCATTCTTCACGACGAAGTTCACCGGCCGCGGGCTGGGGCTGGCAGTTGTGCTGGGGATCGTGCGCGGGCACAACGGTTCCATAACCGTCAAGACGGTGCCGGGCAAGGGCACTCGCTTCAGGGTTCTTTTCCCGGCGGGGCCGGCGGCAAGGAAGGAGGATCCGCCTCCCAGGGCGCCTGAGCCCGCGGAGTCGAAGGGCGGGACGATCCTGCTCGTTGACGACGATGAGACCGTGCTGACCGTGGCTGGGAGGATGCTCGAGCGCGGCGGCTACAAGGTGGTTGTCGCCCATGACGGCCGCGAGGGTGTGGATGCGTTCAGGGAGAGAGCTGCGGAGATTGCCTGTGTGATACTGGACCTGACGATGCCGCACATGAACGGAGAGGACGCGCTTGTGAAAATGCGGAAAATACGCGCGGATGTGCCTGTTCTGATATCAAGCGGCTACAACGAGCAGGAAATCGAGAGCCGGTTCCGTGAATCTGGTATCAACGGGTTCATACAGAAGCCCTACCAGTCCGCGCAGTTGATGATGAAAGTGCGGGCCGCAATGGCGGCTCAGCCGACAACCGCCCCGGACAACTCGTCCACTGCCCGGCCGAACGCCTGAAAGGCCGCTGCGTACGTATCCGGCGCCGACGGATCCACCCCTGCTTTCGAGATGAGTTCCAGCGGGTCGCCGGACCCGCCGGCGCGCAGCAGGTCCAGGTATCTATCCGCTTCCGTCCTCGACGAAATCACGCGTTCCACCAGCGCAAGCGCGGCGCAGTGGCTGGTCGCGTACTTGTAGACGTAGAAGTTGTAGTAGAAGTGAGGGATGCGAGCCCATTCCATGGCGATGAGCGGGTCGGGTTCCACCTCCGGCCCCTGGTAGGCGCGGTTCAGCTCCGCGTAGCGGTTCGAGATGGTTTCGGCAGTCAAGGGCTCCCCGCGGGCGTCGGAGTCGTGGAGGAGCTTTTCGAATTCGGCGAACATCACCTGCCGGTAGACGGTTCCCTTGAACGAATCGCACATGTGGTTGAGAAGCGCGGCGCGCAGTGCCGGCGGCGGATTCGAAGCCAGCAGGTGGCGAAGCAGGAGTTCCTCGTTCAGAGTCGAAGCGATTTCGGCGATGAAGATGGGGTAGCGCGCGAAGCGGTGCGGCTGGGTTCTGTTCGCCAGCAGGGTGTGCATTGAGTGGCCCAGTTCGTGAGCCAGCGTGAACACATCGTCCAGTTTGCCCTGGTAGTTAAGGAGAATGTAAGGCGGGCTGTCGTAGCATCCGCTCGAATAGGCGCCTGACCGTTTGCCCTTGTTCTCAAGGACGTCTATCCAGCGCGAGGAGAACGCGGAATCCAGCGCGGCGCAGTATTCCGCACCCAGCGGGGCGCAGGCTTCAATCACCCATTCCCGTGCCCGCTCGAACGGGATTTCCGACGCATACTCAGGGACAAGCGGGGCGTAGAGATCGTACATG
>VGWI01000175.1 GCA_016873655.1 Lentisphaerota bacterium | reverse complement strand
ACGCGGGGCCGCGCTGCCGGCCACGCGCCCTGAATACGTGCGGCTCTGCGCGGCAACCGCCGACCCGCGCAAGGGACCGAACTCGCGCGTCGATCCGTTCGACGCGGGCTTTCTGCCGTACTCGATCCTCGAATGGGCACAAAGGCTGACCGTCGCCTTCCGGGAGCACCGCGATAACCCCGCTGATCGGGCGGCGGCCGTTAAGTGCGCGGTCTACGCCGGGATAATGCTTCACTACGCGCAGGATCTTACCCAGCCGCTGCATACCACCATCCACTACGACGGCCGCGCCGCGGGCTCAAGATCGCCTCGAACCGGCATCCACGCAAAGATGGATGCGCTGCTGGCCAAGACGGACATCACGCCTGATTTCCCTTACACCCTTGGTGTGCCGACCCCGCGCAACATGCAGGAATTCGTCTTCTCCGAACTCGCCGCATCGCACGCGATGGTTGTCCGCGTTTTTGAAATCGAAAAGATGATCCCGGAAGTAGCCGAGAAAGCAGGCTCAGACCCGGATCTCAGGAAATTCGCGCTGGACCGCGCGGCCGCCGCGGCACGGTTTTCGGCCGCGCTTCTGGTTGGAGCCTGGCGGGAGTCGGACACATTCGCACTGCCGTCATGGCGATCGAGCACCGCCGACCGATAGGCGCAGCGCCGCGCACTCGGTGAAGATCAGGCAATTCGTCACGGCACCGGACCGGCCCGCTCAAGACCGACCAGCGCACGCATGTAGCGTTCTTTCGCAATCCTCAACTCGGACACGCGGTTGCGGGCCTTCCAAAGCGTCTCGAACCGTTCCAACAACCCGCGCATCTCGTTCGCCAGTCTCTGTCTCTCCGCCGGAACGTCAGTCCCGCCCAACCCCAGCACGGAAAGCTTCCGCGCCGCATGCGCAAGGCAGTCGGCGGCAAACACCCAGTACGGCAACACCCCCATCGGGTCAACGCCTGGAACCCGCATCGCCGACTCCAAGCCGCTCTTTGCCCTGTTCACCCGGCTCAGAACCGCCCGTGCGTAGGCGGCGTCCCAATCCACGCGGCAAGCGCGGATAGCGCCGCCTTCGCTGACGCTGGCCATGGGCCTAACGAGCCTGAGTATGTCCGCGCCCGGCTCCGCAAAGAACACGTGCAGCCACGCGCTCTGGTAGTAACCGCCGACGCAAATGTGGGAGATGTCCCCAAGATCGGCAATGGCGGACATGAGACGCCTGTTGGAGGACCGCAAAAACAAGCGGCAGAACCTGTCGGTGAAACTGGCGGCGTCCGCCTCCGGGTTCCAGGCCTGCTCGGCGCCGAACAGGTATCCGTACCAGGACAGCTCCATGAAGTTGTAGTGCCCGCCGTCGCCCCAGTCAGTATTGAGCAGCCCGCATGCACGCCCCCTGCCGGCGGCGGCAAGCCTGCGGATGTTGGCGCATGACGCCGGAAGGCGCGGAAACAGAGAAACCCATCCGGAAGTTCCGGGACAAACCATGAAGTCCCTCCGCGCTTTCGAGAGCGCCCGCACGGGCGCGAGCGGCACGTCGTGCTCATAGCCCCAGTTGAGCACCGTCACGTCGCCCGGCAGTTCGCTCAGCAGGTCCGGATGCTTCACAATCACGTCGCCCCAGAACTGGATTCGCTTTCCGTGCCGAGCCGCAAGCTCCCGCAGACGGAGCACGTGGTCAAGGTACACGCGGCCGCGTCCCTTCAGCCTGCAAAGCTCGGCCGACTGACCGTAGCCCAGGTCCCACGTCTCGTCGCAGCACACGTTGAAGATGCGGGATGAGAAGAGCGGCAGGAACTCATCGAACAGACGCGCGAGAAAGCGGTACGTCCGCGGATGCACGGGAGAGATCGTCCATCCGGTCTTCCGCTGCCACGCGGGCAGCCTGTCTATCGCCGGATCCGTGTATCTGCCCACTCCGCGGTCCTCGGCCATTGTGCGGTACGGGGGAAGCCTGAGTATCCCCGCCATGTGCCCGAACGATGCGAGGCTGGGGATCAACTCCACACCGCAACGCGCGCACACGCGGTCCAGCCTCCGTATGTCCGCCGCGGTGAGGGGCGACGCTCCGCGCCAGATGTCAGGAAACGCCTTCCACGCAAAAGTGTGCTCGACATAGAGCTGAAGCTGGTTGATCCCGTAACCGGCCAGCGTTTCCGCGAGTTCCTCCAGCCGCTCCGTCTTCGGCACACGGCCGCGTGCAACGTCGTAATATACCCCCCGTGCGCCGTATACGGGCTTGTCGTGAATGATTCCGCAGGAAAGTCTCCTTCCGCCAAGGAGAAGCTGCCGAAGCATGAAGCCTGCGCGGCGGAAACCAGCGACACCCCCCGACTTCACCGCAATGCCGCGGCGTGCAATCTCGACTGAGCACTCATCCGCCGCCATTGCGGCGTCCCGGAACACCGTCACATCGCCTTCACCGCCACGCTTGACCGTTCCGCCAAGAACGCCGGCAAGCATGCGGGCAGGCTCCGCCGCGTCGGCGGGGCCAAAGACCACCGTCGGCTCGGCCGGCACCCGATACCGGCCGGGGTGCTTCTCCACCTGACGAGGCTGAGGCAGCAGAATGGAAAACACTCTATCCCCCTGTCATTCCCGCGGACCATTACGGCGCTGAACTTCATCCGGGCCAGGCTTGCGCCCTGCGCCCTCATTTTCTCCCGTCGCGCACAACACCGCGGCCACGCAGGGTGACAGGCGGTTGGCATGGAGAGAATCGTGCGAACGCCATGTGCCGCGAACAGTCCGACGGCCTGGCGCATCATAGCCGCGTCCACGTCCCACCATTCGAGCGGCCAGTTTTCAGTAATGTGCGCTAGCGAAGCCCGAACTTCAGGGACTTCAGCCTGGCGGACGAGTTGCCGGCGCCGTCGGCAGGTTTCACCGCGATACGCACCGCGCTGACATTGCTCATGTCCGGCGCTTTGGACAACAAGCCGAATGCCCTGCGTATCCGCACCTCGGGCAGAGGCAGAGATATCTCTACCGATACGTCCCGCCCGAGCGGAAGAATGAGCGGCAATCCATCGGCTGCAGCAACGCTTCCATCGCCCATCACTATCGCAATGTCCACCGCCGCGTTATCCGCCGCACCCGCACCCGTGCACAACTCCAGAACAAGGGCGAGCGAAGACAGTTGATGCCTGGTAAGCCCCATTGCACTGACGACATCGGCGCCGTTCACGGCCCCCTTGAGCGGCGGCAGAAACCTGTAGTCAATGAGCATGCAGCCGCCCGATCCAAAGAGCCTTATCTCGCCGTTCTCCACGCCGTACGTCGCGTCGCCGTCAACGGATGTCGTTCTCAGGAGTCCCCATGCCGCGGCAGTCGGCGGAGAGAGAACTGCCGAGACCGTGACGTTCGACGTCATGATGTTCCCGGTAAAATCGTCAAGCACAAGGTCGCCGCCCCGGACAGCGGCCGGGAGAACAGCCACAAGCCCGGCAACCCC
>VGWI01000174.1 GCA_016873655.1 Lentisphaerota bacterium | reverse complement strand
GCCTCGGCCGAAGCGGCGATCCCGAAATCCGCCTTCAATGCCCTGCCCGCTCGCACGACCTCGTGCTTGCCCGCAACGTAAGCCAGCACCTCGTCCGTCGCCCCCAACCGCGCGAGCGCACCGGCATCCGCCGGCTGAGGCCACGGCGCGTTCATTATGTACCCGCCATCTCCGCCATAACCCATCTCGTGCCACAACTCCTCGGTTATGAACGGCATCACGGGATGCAACAGTCTGAGGGACGACGAAAGGACATGATGCATCACGCGCAGAACAGCCGCCTTGCGATCGGGAGTTCCCTCGTAAAGGGCCGGCTTCGACTTCTCGATATACCAGTCACAGAACTCGTGCCACACGAAGTCGTAGACGGCCAGCACGGCGTCGTTGAAACGGTACTTCTCCAGGTTGTCGGTACAGCCGCGTATCGCGTTCTGCAGCCCGTTCAGGAGAAAGAGATCGTCTGGCGAAAGCTCGCCGGGCGCGAAAACGCCGCCGGTGTCCGGAACGGCATCGCCGGAGTGCATCCGCATGAACCGCGCGGCGTTCCATATCTTGGTGCCGAAATTGCGCCCTATCTCGAACTTGTCGTTGGACACAAACACGTCCTGGCCGGTCGCCGTAATCATCATGAGGCTGCACCGCAACGCATCCGCGCTGAAAGCGTCTATGATGACCAGCGGGTCTATCGAGTTGCCGAGGCTCTTGCTCATCTTCCGGCCCTGGTCGTCGCGCACGGTGCCGTGGATGTACACAGTCCTGAACGGCGCGTCCCCCATGAACTCGTGACCCGCCACTATCATGCGCGCGACCCAGAAAAAGATGATCTCAGAGGCGGTCACGAGATCGTTCGTCGGGTAGTACCGGGCCAGGTCATCGCTCTCCCTGGGCCAGCCGAACGTGCTGAACGGCCAGAGCCACGAGGAGAACCATGTGTCCAGCACGTCATCGTCCTGCGTGAACCGGGCGGCCCCGCACTTGGGGCAGGCGGACGGCATCCCGCGCGCAGCCCATTCGTGGCCGCAGTCGGCGCAGGTGAAGACGGGGATGCGGTGCCCCCACCAGATCTGGCGGGAAATACACCAGTCTCTGATGTTCTCCATCCAGTCGAGATAAACCTTGGTCCACCGTTCCGGAACGAAGACTATCTTCCCGCTGCGGACCGCTTCGATCGCCGGCGCAGCCAGGGGCTTCATCTTCACGAACCATTGCGGCGACAGCATGGGTTCCACCACCGTGTCGCAGCGGTAACAGTGCCCAACGGCGTTCTCGTGCTTGTCTATCTTCTCCAGCAGGCCGGCGGCTTCAAGATCGGCAAGTATCCTCTTCCGGCACTCGAACCTGTCCAGCCCGGCGTATGGACCGCCGGCATCGTTCATCGTGCCGTCGCCGTTCATCACGCATATCGGCTCAAGCCCGTGCCTCTGCCCCATCTCAAAGTCGTTGGGATCGTGCGCGGGCGTTACCTTCACCACGCCCGTGCCGAACTGCGGATCCACGAACGTGTCGCGGATAACGGCCAGTTTCCTGCCAAGCACCGGGAGAATAACTCCGCCGGAAACAAGGGATGCATACCGGGAGTCGTCAGGATGTACCGCCACCGCGACGTCCCCCAGCAGCGTCTCGGGCCTGGTCGTGGCCACGGTTACGTGCCCGCCCCCGTTGCCGGCCATGGGATACCTGATGTAGTAGAGTTTGCCCTTTTCCGGCGCATGCTCGCTTTCCTCGTCGGAAAGCGCCGTGTGGCACCGCGGGCACCAGTTGATGATCCGCTTTCCGCGGTAGATCAGGCCTTTCTCATACAGCCTGACGAAGACTTCGGCCACGGCCTCGCTGAGGCCTTCGTCCATGGTGAAGCGCTCCCTGTCCCAGTCGCAGGACGCCCCCAGCCGCTTAAGCTGTCCGATGATCGTGCTGCCGTACTGGTCGCGCCACTGCCACACGCGCTTGAGGAATTCTTCGCGCCCCAGGTCCTGCCTGGTGAGTCCTTCGGCCCTGAGCGACCGCTCAACCACGTTCTGCGTGGCTATGCCGGCGTGGTCGGTGCCAGGCAGCCACACCACGTTGCGGCCCTGCATGCGGCGCCACCGGGCAAGGATGTCCTGGATCGTGTTGTTCAGGGCATGCCCCATGTGGAGTATGCCCGTCACGTTGGGCGGCGGAATCACTATGCAGTAGGGCTCACCGCCTGCGTCGGCTCTACCGTGAAAAAGGCCGGCCTCGACCCACTTCGCGTACCACCTGGACTCAACGGCCTTTGGGTCGTAGTTTTTTTCCATCTATCGCTCTTGCCTTTTCTTCTTCACGGAAAAGCTTGTACTCCACGCTGTCCACCAGCGCCTCCCAGGACGCCTCAATGATGTTGCCGGACACTCCCACGGTGCCCCACCGCTCCTCGCCGTCGCTGGACTCGATAAGCACACGCGTCTTGGCGGCTGTAGCCTCCTGCGGGTCGAGTATCCTCACGCGGAAGTCCGTGAGGAACACCTTCGCTATTTCAGGATAGAACCGCAGCAGGGCCTTCCTCAGCGCACGGTCAAGCGCGTTCACCGGCCCGTCGCCTTCGGCCGCGGTGTGCTCGCTTTCCCCGCGCACACGAACGCGTATCGTCGCCTCGGATACACAGGGCACATCCTTGCCGCGCTTCTCGATTATCACGCGGAACCCCTCGAGATCGAAGAACGACCTGTGCTCCCGCAGAACCTTCTGGATGAGTATCCTGAACGAGGCGTCCGCGGCCTCGAACGCGTACCCCTTCCTTTCCATTTCCTTCAGCGCGCCGAGCACTTCGCGGGCATCTTTCTTCGACGCAAGACCACCGGCGCCCACCTCGACCGCCTTCAACAGCACTCCGCTGCTGCCGGCAAGGTCCGACATAAGCATCCGCCGCGAGTTGCCGACAGATTCCGGCGTCACATGCTCGAACGTCCGCGGGTTCTTGCGCACGGCGTCAACATGCGGACCGCCTTTGTGACTGAACGCGCTGCCGCCGACAAATGGCGCCTTGGAGTCCGGACGCAGGTTGAGAAGATCGGCCACGAACTCGGACATCTCACGGAGCCTGGGAAGGGAGGCGGCGCACAGGCAATCAACGCCGGCCTTCATCACGAGCGCCGGTATAACCGTGCACAGGTTCGCGTTGCCGCACCGCTCGCCGTAACCGTTTATCGTCCCCTGAACCTGCACCGCCCCTGCGCGCACGGCCTCAACTGTGTTCGCCGCGGCCATTCCGGAATCATCGTGCGTGTGAATGCCCAGGATCGCGCCGAACCGGCGCGATGCGGCGCTCACGCTCTCGAAAACTTCGGACGGCAGGGAGCCACCGTTCGTATCGCAGAGAACCGCCGTCACGGCGCCGCCATCCAGCGCGGCGCCGACACATTCCATCGCGTACTCGGGATCATCCTTGTACCCGTCGAAAAAATGCTCGGCATCGAACATCACTTCC
>VGWI01000173.1 GCA_016873655.1 Lentisphaerota bacterium | reverse complement strand
AGGCGTTGGACAAGACCGAAAGCCGGACTCGCAAGGACGAGCTTGATCGTATGGCGGCGATGCTCAGCCGTCTGGGTGGAAGAGGATACCAGGTTCAAGAAAAGCACGAGGTCTACGGGGCCGATCCCGATCCGGATAGCGATTTCGATTTGGAGGGAGAAGACAGGGATCCCCAACATCAACCCGGAGGCGACGCTTAAAGGCGCGCATCAGATCACCCCCAAAGCCATCGCACAGTCTCCCCGCCCTAGCTCTCCAGGCTCTCCAGGGTCTAGGCTCTCCAGGGTCAGACCTAGAAGATAGAATATAGGTGCTGACATGGGCAGGGGCGAAGCGCCATCTGACCGTGCACGCGAACGTGCGGGCACAGAAGAGGATGGACCGCTTCACGCTCCGGGGCCGATTGAAGGTGAACATCCAATGGATGCTCTACTGCATGGTCCACAAACATCGAGAAGATACTGAACTTCGGAGAGAGCTATGCGCTGGCGGGTGCATGAACCCGGGAAACCGGCCGGCAACCCGCCCGCAAGCGGGTATATGGCGCCGACTATGGCATTCCCGGAACCGCACCCCCGATTCCGCGATCAATCTCGCCGCTTCACCGAATGAAAACTTGATTTCCGTCCCGGCCGGGAAGAATCTCGCCTCTGAAAACGCATTTTTCGACAGTCTCGCTGGCCGAAACAAGAGATGGACACAGTGCGCAGACTTCTGTACAGCAGCGTACAGATTGGAGGTGTGTGATGACAACTGTGACATTGACGGAATTCAGAAGCCAGGCGTCAGGCATGCTTAGCCGGGTCGAGCACGGCGAAACGCTTGTGGTACTGCGGCATGGCCGGCCTATCGCCGAAGTGTCGCCGGTGACCGCCGTCACGGGCGGAGAGCTTTCCTGGAAGAAGCCCGGCCTTCGCTTGGTCGCGAAGGGCGCGAGCCTCTCTTCAGCTATCCTTGAGGAGCGAGATGATGAAGGGAACCTCCCAGGGTCAGACCTAGAAGCTAGAAGATAGGTGTTACGTGGGCGGGGTTGAGTGAGACTGTTTGGGCGTGGCACGACCTTGGCGAATGAGTTTTACGGGTGCGAAGTACCATCTGACCGTGCTCGGGAACGGGCGGGAGCAGGTGTTCCTCGGGGCGGAAGATTACGATCGATTCCTGGAGCAGTTGGACGCATCCCTCTGACATCGGAAAAGCGCCGTGGGGAAGGCGAGGGAGACAGATATCTCTGCCTTGGCCAAGGACAAGTCGCTGGCCGCCAAGGCGGTCCGGATCGAGAAGATGGCAAGGACAGTCAAAGGCCAGGTTCCAGGTCTGACCCTGAGGATCCCAAGTGGTTTATTCGACGTGGCTGGTTCGGCCTGGCCAGGTAGCAAGGCTTGCCAACCAGTTCCACGATGGTCTCTGTTGCTGCGCCATTGACGCCGTCAATCTTGTAGACGCTTGATGTAGCTCACGCTTTCACAATTTCCAACCCGCCGGACTGCTCCACTGCGATGCCGGATGGCACGATTGCCTTGCCGCCGGTTTTGGCGTCGAGCTCGATCCGGATGTCGCCACGCGGGGTGGGCACAACACCCTCGGCCCATTGCAGATCCCCAAGTTGCGGCATCAACGACACCCTTCCAAAACCAGGCGCTGTCGGTTTCACACCCAGCACGTAACGTGACAATAGATGACAGGCCGTGCCGCCCCAGCCATGACACCGGCTGATCAGGGGCTTGCGCCAGTTGCCATCCGGTTTAAGATCCGACGACTCCCACCCGGTAGTGGCGCCGTGGTCCAGCATGAACCCCCAGAATTTGCGCATCCCCGCAAGCGCCACATCTGCCAGGCCGACCTCAAATTCTCCCGCATGCTGCCACATCCGCACGCCGCTCCACTCCCCCTGCCGTGCACCGGCCGCGATCGCCTTCTCGATAATCTGCCGGCCGCGCGCCCGGTCAACCGCCCCGGAAATAACCGCAAACGTGTTGACGTGCATGCCGCCAACCCCGTTGGCGCTGGCGCCTGGCGCATCCGTGAAATAGCCGGCCGCATTGTCAAAATGCTCGTTCCATAACCGCTGCTGCAGTTTATCAGCCAAGGCCGCGCAGCGTGCCCCGACTGCCGCATCGCCGTGCAGCGACGCCAGACGCGCACCGGCACGCAAGCCTGTGATCACCTGCGCCAGCAGAGTTCCCAATGAACGCCAACCGTTCCATTCGGTCACAAAATTCTTGTTGTCTTCGTACACGTAGGTTTCGTGTGCTGCAAGCAGGCGTTCAACCGTCGGCCAGACAATCTCGAGCAGCGCGGCGTCGCCGGTGTGCAGCACGTAATCCAGCAGGCAGCTCAGATAGTCGGAGGAGTAATGGACCAGCAGACACTTGGCGGTCCCAAAGGTGAACGGGATGCCCGGCATGTAGCTGACACCTTCCGGATAGTGGTGCCCGCCATCGTTATGCTGGTGTCCACCGGCTGCGGCGGCACAGGCCGGGATAAAGCCGTTGCTCATCTGCGAAGCTGCAAACATGACCAGCGACCGGCGCGCCAGGGCGGCATCGCCAAACGGCGTCCAGTTGGACAGGAATTGCTGGCGGTAGTCGCTGACCCAGAGCAGTCCGTCGCGCTTGATACCATCCTCGTAGAAGGTCTGCATGCACAGCTTGGTCGTGTAACGGCAGAGATCCCATATCTGGTTGATGCGTGCGTCGGAGGACCAAAACGCGCCCCTCTCTTGAACCGGATAATGCACCAGCGTAAAACGCAGGCTGTGCAGTCTGAGCCGCGCCTCAGGTTGTTCCAGGCGTATGTGCACGTAACGAAAGGCACGCCGCCCCTCATGCCGATAATTTGCGGGCGCTGTGGTGGAAACAGCGTGCTTATCCTCCGGCAGGTGAAACCAGCAACATTTGTCACAATCACAAGTGGTATCGCAGGCTTCCTCGATGGATTCGCCGTATGTCACAACCATTTCGACCGGTTTGTCGGCAGAGGCCGTAATGTCCAGGAAACCAACCAACTCGCGTCCGAAGTCCACAATCAGATACGAAACTCCGCACAGTGTGGCAGGTGCCTGCCCAGCAATGACACCCTGCGGATGATCCACGCTGCGATAGCGCAACACCGCCACAGGCGGCGCCTCGATCCTTTGCAGGGCGGGGATGACGTTGGCATGTTCCATCAGGTGCAGATGGGGGTGATTTTCTTCCGGCTGCGACATATTACAGTCCTTCCTTGATCACGGGTTCTGCGCTTCTACCACGTTAGCGGACATTATTCACGAGCACGCTGAATCAGCTTGACAAATAAGTGGAAGAGCCTTTCGCAACCTGCTACATAGCAGGAGGTTACAAGCCAAGCGAAAGGACTCTTCCATGGACAATGCTACGCTACAGACTGTTCTGTTTCCAGACCTCTTTTCCAAGCCTGTTCATGTCGCGTTTTCACGTGAACACCTCAGC
>VGWI01000172.1 GCA_016873655.1 Lentisphaerota bacterium | reverse complement strand
ACCCGGTCCATGTCAGCGACCTCCAGCGTGACATCTGGGCTGAGGAACGCAATGCCGTACAAGAATCGGCCTTGGATTGTCGTTTTCGCAAGAAAGTCTTACCAATATCATGAGGTACGACCAGACAGCGAGGGCCTGCGAAAATGGCGGTTCTTCTGCGATGCTCTCGTCGTCCTGCTGTGCGCCGGGACCGTTGTGGCGGCGTCGCCAGTGTCCGCCCGGACACCCAAACCTCACGGGCGGATGGAGTTGATGACGCCCGACGAGCTGGAAAAAGTGCTGGCCGAAGCTCCCATCGCCTTCGTGCCCGTGGGGACCTTCGAGCATCATGGCTGGCATCTGCCGGTGTGCTTCGACGGGATCAAAGCCCATGCCTTGTGCGAACGGGTGGCCGAGCGCACGGGTGGGACGGTGTTGCCCGCCTTCTTCTACGGTACGGGCGGTGGCCACTTCGGCTACAAATGGACGCTGATGTTGCCGGAGGCCCAGATCGTCCCGCTGATCGAAGCGACGCTGGACCACCTGGCCCGCCAGGGATTCAAGGTCGTGGTGCTGTTGACCGGCCACTATCCGCAGGAACAGGTGAACATGGTGCATCGCCTGGCTCGCGAGGCGCAGGGACGCCATCCGAAGGTGCGTTTCATCGGCTTGACGGAGCCGGAGGTGACCACGCCCGAACCGGGCGACGCGTACGGCGGCGATCACGCGGCCAAGTACGAGACCAGCATCGCTCTGGCCTTGAACCCCGCCTGGGTGCAGTTGAACCGCCTGACACCCGACCGTGCACCGGAACAGGTCACACTGCCCGACACGCCCCGCAAGGACGCCTCCACGCACGATCCGACCCATCCGCTGTACGCCATCCACGGCCAGGATCCGCGCGAAAGAGCGTCGAAGGAACTGGGCGAGAAACTCGTGAACGAAATCGTTGCTCGACTGGCGGATATAGTGATCGAGGCGCTGGGCCAGGCCGACGAGCGATTGCGCCCCGTCGCGTGGACCGAGGCGGAACTCCGTCATCCGCCTCTTTCCGACTCCATGTCTCTGGACGAAATCGAACGCGCCTTGGCAGCCCACCCTCCGGCGTGGGACCAAATCGAGGCCCGCGCAGCTATCGCCGCCTCGCTCGACCGGCAGGTTGCCGTCCAGGTGCGGGATGGCATGACCGATGCCGACCGGGCCCCACTGCGCCCGCTGCTCGAGTTCTATCGCCGCCGCGTGGACGCCGGACTCGATGCGCTGGAGCAGGCTCGTGTGACCAACGGCGTGCGGGTGTTCAAATTCTACTCCTCGTCGCTCGTGCTCCAGAGCGCCGAGGGGACCGTGGCGGTGGATTTCTGCCAGGGACCGATCAACAACGGCGGTGAACCGGAGGCGCGCGACGTGCGCCGGACCGGCTTTTTCTGGACGCCCCGACAGCGAGACCGGCTGGCGCGCCTGGTGGAGGTGAGCCTCATTACGCATCGGCACCACGACCATGCCGACTACTCGCTCGCGAACCGGCTCGTCGCGCAGCGCAAGACCGTCATCGGGCCGGCGCAGTTGAAAGCGCTCTGGAAAGACCTCGCCGCCAACATCACCGTGCCGGCCTACGGCACCGCGCAGAGGTTCGGCCCGGTCGAGATCTTCACCATGCTCGGCAGCCAGTACTCGCGGAACGCGCCGTCCGGCACCGGCACCGAGCGCGTCGGCGTGCCGGCGAACGATCCGGCGGTGGACAGCGAGAGTGGCGTCTATTTGCTGCGTCTGGGCGGCCTCACCTTCCTGCAGGGGGCGGAGAACCACGTGCCGGCGGGCGAATGGCTTCTGCAAGCCATCGGCAGGGGATTTGCGCCCGACGTGCTGCTGAGCGCCGGCCAGTTCCAGGGCCAACGATCCGTGGACGCCGTCCTGCGTACGCGTCCAGAGATCTTCCGGATACCCGTCCACGAGTATGAACTGATGCACGAAGGCGGCGGCAACCGCACCGCGCCGTGGTTCAGGGACGGCGGTCGGCGCCTGATCGAGCAACGCCGAAGCCTGCCGCTGTTTTGGGGTGAACACATTCTACTGACACGGGCGATGCTTGGGGATGACACCGCATTGACGGGAAAACGCTGATCGGCGTTCTTTCCTTGCGCCGTCCCGGTGGCTCGCGGCGCCGACCGTCGCGTGAAGAGTGGAGCAATCGCGCTGAATGAAGAACTGTAAGGGCACGGCCCATTCGCGCCAAATGGATTGTGTATGAGGGCATGGCTGACGTGCTCTCAGGGGAACACGCCTATGAACCGACGGACCTTCTTTGCCCACGGGGGAGCTGCACTCGGCGGTTGCCTCTGGGCTTCGGGTTGCTCCACCCCATCGCGCCGCGCGCACACTCCCAGGAGCGAACCGACTCGCAGCCCGGTTGGCGCCGCCGTGCCCTCCAAGCGACACCTCGTCACCCTCAGTTTCGATGACGGCTTCCAGAAGTCGTTCGCGCGCATCGCAGAGATCCACGAGAAGCACCGGCTCTCGGCTTGCTTGAATGTCCTGGCGGCGGGCTTTCCCGATGCCGCCTATGTCACCGAATACACCCGCCACTCACCCTGGGGCGATTTTGGGCTCTGGAACGAGCTGCAACGTCGCGGCCACGAAGTAATGCCGCACGGATACCGCCACGAGAATCTGCAAAAGGTGTCCTTCGAGGAAGGGCAAGAGTTGGTCCGGCGTTGTCTGGGAGTGTTCGCGGAGAAGCTCGACGGTTTCCATGCGAAGAAGGCGGTGTTCAACTTCCCCTACAACGCTTCGACGCCCGAGTTGGAAGCATGGTTGCCCACCCAGGTGCAGGCGTTCCGCACCGGCGGCGCAGCCATCAACCCTTGGCCCCATCGCGGGCAGGTCAGGCTCACCTGCCGCAGCTTCGGCCCGGGCAATGCCGAGGCGGCCCTTGACCGGGAGATCGACAACTTGCTGGCACGAGAATCGGGTTGGCTCATTTTCAACACCCACGGCCTGGAGGACGAAGGCTGGGGCCCCATCCGAGCCACTTACCTCGAACGGTTGCTGGAACGGCTGCTGGCCGTCGAGACGGTCGAGGTGCTTCCTGCGGGTCGGACTCTGCTCAAGTATGCCGCCCGCTAGCAGGAAGCTTCCCATGTCGAGAGTGCCTATGATCCGCTACGTCCTGCCTGCTGTGTTATTCCTGGCCATCGCAAACCGTGTCGCGGAGGGCTCGCCAGCCTCCGGCGCGCCACCCGCAGCTGTTGGGCGGGTGTTCCGCGTTGCCGACTTTGGCGCAGGGACAGACGGGAAGACCGAGGCCGGCGACGGCATTCGCGCGGCCATCGCCGCGGGCCAGCCGGCCGAAGTGTTGCTCGATGCCGGCACGTATCGAGTGCGACCGGAATCGCCCCGGCAGGCCTGCTTCCCCATCCACCAGGCCACGAACCTCACCATCCGCGGCGCCAGCAAGTCCACCCGGATCGTCATCACCGATCCTGCGTCTGGCGGCTTCG
>VGWI01000171.1 GCA_016873655.1 Lentisphaerota bacterium | reverse complement strand
AGTCCGACCACCGAGACCGAAGCCGGACGGGCCGTACTCGCGCAGTTTCCTGACACGCCGGGCAGTCTCGGGATCGCGATAAGCGAGGCGATCGAATCGGCGGTGAAGGGCAAGGATACGAGGTACTCGCTTGGCAGCGTGTTGAACCACGTAATGCTGCACCAGACCGTGATAGGCCTTGAGACAAAAGCGCAGTTCAAGAAGCTCGGGATTTACCCGGACGTGGTGATCGGGTGTGTCGGCGGCGGCTCTAACTTCGCGGGCATGGCATTCCCGTTCCTGGCGGACAAGATTGCCGGCTCCGGGAATGCGCGTGTCATAGGCGTCGAGCCGGAGTCGTGTCCGACGCTTACCCGCGCGCCGTTCGTGTATGACTCCGGCGACGTGGCCATGATGACGCCGCTGCTTGCGATGCACAGTCTCGGCCACACGTTCATACCGCCGCCCATTCACGCGGGCGGGCTGCGGTATCACGGGGTTGCGCCGCTTGTGAGCCACGTGCTGAGAGAAGGTTTGATCGAGGCCACGGCGATACACCAGCTTGAATGCTACAAGGCGGCGGTGCTGTTTGCCCGGAGCGAGGGTTTCATTCCGGCGCCCGAAACGTCGCATGCCATAGCGATGGCGGTTCGCGAAGCCAACCGCGCCAGGGAAGAGGGCAAGGAGCGCGTGATAGTTCTCAACTGGTCGGGGCACGGGTTGATGGACCTGAACGGCTACGCGTCGTATTTCGACGGGAAGCTGTCGGACCACTCGCTTTCCAGCGATGAACTTTCGAAGTCCCTCAAGGCGCTGGAAGGTCTCCCGAAGCCGCCTGCCAAGCTGTAAGGCGGCGGAGCGCCGGTCAGCGCGTGTTTGCGTTGGCCGGCGGGATGTAGCCGGGGCGGCGGACGGAGCAGTGCACGTGCGGGCCGCCCTTTGCGCTGTTCTCGAAATACACCCAGTCGAAACCCGCGGACCAGGCCAGTTTGGCGAGTTTCTCGAGAGTCATCTGGTCGCAGGTGACGTCAATGGCTCTTCCTTCCTTGTGAAGCGACTTCGGCGAGTGGATCAGGTTTGGGCGGTAGGTATCGTGTACCTCAAGCGTGCCGCCATGGCGGTGTACAAGTTCTATGAGGCGGCGCAGAGGCGGTTCGGCGGCCCGGTGCACTGAGTGGTCATCCTCCTCGTCCCCGGTATCGTGGTCGCTTTCCCACCAGGCCCTGTTGTCGTCAACGTAGACAAGGTCTCTTGCCGGCGAGAACGAGCCCGGTTCATAGGGGCCGCAGACGACGCCTTCGCCTCCCGTCGGCATATGGGTATCAGGCGGGAAGCGTTCCGGTTCGGCGCGGACCGCTATGATCCTTCCGTCGGGAAAGCAGCTGTGTCCTTCCTGTCTGCCGGCGGATGCGTCCGTCGCCTGCTCGCAGCCCCGCCGGGCAAAGAAGAGCGTGGCGGCCGCGGTGGCGGCGGACACGATCAGGATCCGGATGAGTTCTCTTGCAGGCTGCGACATGGCGGGGAAGGCTACCGTTGTCGGCGGTTTGTGTCAAAACACCTTTGGTTGGCGCAGCAGAATCGGGGTCGGGGTCGCTATCGGAATCGGGATCGAGAGGACGTGGGATGGGATTCGGACACGAGAAACTGGGTGTGTCGTCGCGCGGCGATCGAGGAGGACCAAGTGCAGCACGCAGTGGGGATCGATCCCGATCCCGATTCCGACACCGATACCGATGAAGACCAGAAGAACGGGTTGCCAACACGGCGTCGCACCCTATCGCCGCTGGCGCGGCTTAGGGTGAACGCCAACGATCTGTGTTGCGTCGGTGGCGCGTCAGGTCGGGCCGAGTGAAAGGCATGCTGCCTGCGTTGCCGGGCAACCCCCATGCTGGTCGGGGGAGCGTGCCTCTTCTTGACACCCGCGAATGCGGTGTGGTATTTGCGCCGCCCATGTCTTGCCCAGACGACACCGTGGTTGTATCCGCTCCGGCGAAGATAAACCTTTACCTGAACGTTGTTGGGGTGCGCCCGAGCGGGTATCACGACATCGAAAGTGTGCTCACGCCGATAAGTCTCTCCGACGAGCTCATATTGGAACGGACTGAAGGGCTTGTGGAGACGCGTGTTGAAGTAGACCAGGGGCTTGGCGACGTACAGGACCTTCTTGCCGACACGCGCAGTAATCTTGCCGCCCGGGCTGTCTGGCTGCTGAAGGAAAAGACGGGTTCTCCGTTCGGTGTCCGTATCCTGTTGCGGAAGCGGATTCCGGTGGGTGGCGGACTTGGCGGCGGCAGTTCTGACGCCGCCTCAGTTCTCCTGGGGTTGAACAGGTTATGGGATCTTGGCCTCTCCCGGACCGAGCTGGGCGGGATTGGCGCGACGCTTGGCTGTGACGTGCCGGCGTTTGTGCATGGCGGCGCGGTGCTGGTTGAGGGGCTGGGGGAGAAGGTGAGCAACATCTTCAACGGCAGCGGCGTTCACGCGAAGGGGCGGGCAGGCTGGTGGCTGGTGCTGGTGAATCCGGGTTTCGGGGTCTCGACCAAGGATATATACACGAGGTACGGCGCAACCTTGACTTCCGCTCCGGTGCCAGCTAAAAGGATGGTTTCAGCGCTTCTCGAGGGGGACCTTGAGTGCGCCACCGGGGCGTTATTCAACGCTTTGGAAGGCACGGTGCTTGAGAAGTACCCGCTGATACGGGTTCTGCGTGACCGTCTTATTGAAGACGGGGCTGTGGGCGCGCTTGTTTCCGGGAGCGGCGGTTCGGTGTACGGGCTGGCTCGCGACGAAGCGCATGCCCGTGAAATAGGGGCTCGTTTGAGTTCAAGGCTGGAGTGTCCGGCGTATGTCGCCGTGCACAGAACGTTGCCCGATGGTGTAATGGCAGCACACGGCCCTTTGGAGGCCTGAGTCTAGGTTCGAGTCCTAGTCGGGCAACCAACAGGTTGAGAGGAATATCCGTGGCTGACGGATGCGGAGACGAAATGAAGATCTTTACCGGGAGCGCCAACCCGGCTCTTGCCGAGCGGATTGCCAGCTATGTTGGAGTCGAGCTGGGGCAGGTGGACATACGCCGCTTTCCCGAGGGCGAGACGCATGTGAAGTATCTCGAGAATGTGCGGGGCAAGGACGTCTTCATTGTTCAGCCGATCTGCAGTCCTCCGAACGAGAACCTGATGGAGCTGCTGATCATGATAGACACGGCCAGCCGCGCATCGTCTGCGCGTATAACCGCTGTTCTTCCCTTTTTCGGATACGCAAGGCAAGACAGGAAAGACCAGCCGAGGGTTCCGATCACGGCCAAGCTGGTGGCGAACCTGCTTGTGGCGGCGGGCGCCGACCGCGTGCTCGGGATGGACTTCCATTCGCAGCAGATACAGGGCTTTTTTGACATACCGGTTGATCACCTGTATGCGATGCCGGTGATGGTCAGGCACTTGAAGACTCTCGGCCTGCGGGATCCGGTTGTCGTTTCTCCCGACTCCGGCGGCGTGAAGATGGCGATAGAGTATGCCCG
>VGWI01000170.1 GCA_016873655.1 Lentisphaerota bacterium | reverse complement strand
CTCCGGATCCCTGACCGCATAACCGAAAATCAGTGCGCCCTTCTTCAGGGCAGCGGCGCGCTCCAGAATCGGCGTGAGTCCCTGCGCATGGAAAACGTTGTCGCCGAGTATCAGCGCAGCCGGCTCGCCGGCAAGAAAGTCGGCCCCGATGATGAATGCCTGTGCCAGCCCTTCGGGCCGCGGCTGCTCCGCGTACCGCATCCTCAGCCCGAGCCGGCTGCCGTCGCCCAGCAAGGCGCGAAAGCGGGGAAGATCGTCGGGCGTGCTTATCAGCAGAATGTCCCGTATGCCCGCCAGCATCAGAACCGACAGAGGGTAGTAAACCATCGGCTTGTCGTAGATCGGCAGGAGCTGTTTGCTGACCACGTGCGTCACGGGATGCAGCCTGGTTCCAGCGCCGCCGGCGAGAATAATCCCCTTCATCTTGCGCCTCCCCCGTACTGATCTTCCACCCACTTGCGGTACTCACCCGTCTGCACCGACTTCACCCAGTCCGCGTTGGCCAGGTACCAGTCAACAGTCCTGCGAATACCGGTCCGGAAAGATTCCGCGGCTTTCCAGCCCAGTTCGCGCTCAATCCTGCCGCAGTCTATCGCGTAGCGCCGGTCATGCCCCGGACGGTCCTTGACGAAAGTTATGAGTCCGCGCCGGCTGCCGCCTCCCGGCAGCGGCCCGAGGCGCTCGTCGAGCAGGTCGCAGATGACATGCACAACCTCGATGTTTGGCAGCTCGGTCCGGCCGCCTATGTTGTAGGTCTCCCCGTCCGCGCCTGCCGTGACGACGCGCCAGATCGCCTCGCAGTGATCCCGCACATACAGCCAGTCGCGCACGTTCATCCCGTCGCCGTACACAGGCAGAGGCTTGCCGTCGCGCGCATTGAAGATCATCAGCGGAATGAGTTTCTCCGGAAACTGGTACGGCCCGTAGTTATTGGAGCAGTTGGAGATGGTAACCGGCAGCCCGTAAGTCTCGCGATACGCGCGCACAAGGTGATCCGATGCCGCCTTGGAGGCGGAATACGGGCTGTTCGGGTGATACGGCGTGTCCTCGCGGAACCTGCCTTCCGGCCCGAGGCTTCCGTACACCTCGTCAGTGCTGACATGGTGGAAACGCCTGATCCGTCCCATCCTCGCGCGCACGATCTCAAGCAGACGGTGCGTGCCGACAATGTTCGTTTCGATGAAGGCGTCCGGCGCGACTATCGAACGGTCCACGTGCGACTCGGCCGCGAAGTGGCAGATCACGTCCACGCCGTTCCCGTCAACCACCGCGCCCACCGCCGCGGCATCGCAGATGTCCGCGCGGACAAACACGTAGCGCCCGGCATGCCGCCGCGCCACGTCCTCCAGACTCATCAGGTTGGCGGCGTATGTCAGCTTGTCGAGGCATACAACCCGCCCAGCGTAACCCGATTCGTCGAGCAGGTAGCGTATGAAGTTGGTGCCGATGAACCCGGCGCCGCCAGTCACCATCACGCATTTCAAGTTGTTCTTCTCCCCGCGGCTTCGGCAAGCAAACGGCCCCGGAAGCCGGCCACAAATTCCGCCACATCCGCGCGCCAGTCAACCATAACATTGACCCCAGCATTCTTAATGGCCGCGTTCTCCAGAACGGCGTTCGCAGGCACCTTCGCCGGGCGCGGATACTCGGCGGTGGAGCAGGCAAAGACTTCCACGCCAACTTCCATCAGCCGGAGGAACTCGACGGCAAGTTCATACCTGCTGCAGGCACCCTCGGCGGAGGCATGACAGATGCCGGACATCCCGCGCGAGGCGGCGGCCCATATCTGGCGCGCAAGCCGCGCGGTCCATGTCGGGGTTCCGCGCTGGTCATCCACAACCCTCAGCGGGCCGGCGCCGGGCCTCACCGCCCGGGCAAGTATCGCCTTCAGGAAGTTCGGACCGCTCGCGCCGTAGAGCCAGGCCGACCTCAGCACCAGTGCACCCGGAAAGGCGGCCAGCACGGACTTCTCGCCGGCCAGCTTGCTCTCCCCGTAAGCGGACAGCGGGGCCGCGGGGTCTGACTCGACGTACGATTCGCCGACCGGTTTCTTCCCGTCAAAGACGTAGTCGGTGGAGATGTGAACCAGCCCGATCCCGCGCCGGGCGCACAAACCGGCAAGTTGCCCGGGAGCTTCAGCGTTCACGGCAAACGCATCCGTCCGCGTTGTCTCGCAGTCGTCAACCCGCGTGAAGGCGGCGCAGTTGATCACCAGGTCCGGCTTCGACGCCTCAACCGCCCTCTCCACGGCACGCGAGTCGCGTATGTCCAGCTCCGGCAGGTCCGCCCCGGCAACACTCGCCAGGCCGCCCAGGAACTCCATGCAATCGGTTCCAAGCTGCCCCCGGCAACCGAGAACCAGTATGCGTTGATCTGCATCAGCGACTTGCTTCATACGGCGGCGAAGACTAGCACGAAACACGGTCGCCATCCACAACCCGATCAGCACGCGGCAGTATTTCTGCTTCCTCCGCACAGGCACGTCTTCGCCGTATTGATATCCATACCTGCGAGAGCGGGCACGTGCGGCCCGAAGCCGGCGCCGGGCCCCGTGCTCTGGTCCTGATCCGTCCTATCACCGAAGCCTGCGTTCCTCGCGCCACGAGTAGAGAACCGGCACGACGAGCATCGTGATGACTTCCAGCAGCATTCCGCCGAACGACGCCAGCGACATGGGAACCATTATGTCCGAACCGCGCCCGCGGGAAGTGACGACCGGCAGCAGTGCCAGCACAGTCGTCGCGGTCGTCATGAGGCAGGCCCTTGTCCGCCGCTCGCCGGCATAGACCGTCGCCGCCCTGACCTCGCTGAGGGTGCTGGGTTTTACCTCCTGGAAACGCTGTTTCAGGTACGTGCAGATCACCACGGCGTCGTCTGTCGCGATCCCGAAAAGCGCAAGGAACCCGACCCAGACCGCTATGCTCATGTTGACCGTGTGGACCTGGAACAGGTCCCGCATCGGCTTCCCGAACACGCTGAAATCACCCCCGCCAAAGGCGAGTAGAAGGTCACGTGATCCCTCGGCGTCCCGCTGCGCTCGACTTCGGCAATCTGGTCGGCCGTAAGCTGCCACAAGCGCAGTTTCTCCCGGGCGGATTCGAGCGTTTCACGCGCCTGCGCGGCGCCGACGGAACCGCCTGCCGGGAGCCCGGCCACGGACCTTGCCGCCTGTATCAGTTCCTGCTGCGCCGAAAGCAGTTCCGGGCTGTAGAGATCCGCGAGGTGATCCCCCTTCTTCACCGGAACGCCCACGAAGTTGACGTAAAGCCGGTCAATTCTCCCCGGCACACGCGGCGCGATGTAGGCGACTCGCGTCTCATCGAGTCCTATCTTGCCGGTCATCCGTATGGCGACCTCAACGGGTCTTCTTTCCGCCGGAGCAAGCCTTACCTCCGCAAGTTTGCGCGCCGCGGGACTCATGTGCAGTTCAACATCCGCGGCGCCGGCGTCTTCCGCTTCTCCGACCGGCACCAGGTCCATCGCGCAGATCGGGCACTTGCCCGGCCCGGGCTGGCGAATCTGTG
>VGWI01000169.1 GCA_016873655.1 Lentisphaerota bacterium | reverse complement strand
ATCGGGTGATGCTTCCTCAGCATCGCCGTCAGCTCGTCAGTGATCCTCATCGGCATCACGACCGGCGTCCTTGTTCCGATCCGTATCACGTCCACGCTCGGAACGGAACGGACAGCCGTGAGAATCGTGTCCAGCACCTGGGTAGCCAGAGTCATCGGGTCGCCGCCTGACACAACGACGTCCTTTATTTCAGGATGCGCGCGGAGATACTCCACGGCCCCGGACAGGTGGCAGGCGGATATGACGGACTCGACGTGCCCGGCCACCCGCTTGCGGGTGCAGTGCCGGCAATACGAGGCGCACATGGTCGTCGAAATGAGCAGTGCTCTGTCGCCGTACCTGTGAACAAGGCCCGGAACCGGCATGTGACCGTCCTCGCCAAGCGGGTCATCCTCAAGGAATGGCGGGTTGATCATTTCGTCGCCGTGCGGAACGCACATGCGGTAAACCGGGTCAGACCCGTCCCACGAACCGATGAGCGATGCGTAGTACGGAGTGATGGCCATCGGAAACGAGCGCATCGCGCGCGTCATGCCGGCAACCACGGAAACGGTCGGAAACAGCTTCTGGAAATGATTGAAGTTGCGAACCCTGTTGCGCATCTGCCAGTGCCAGTCACGCCACTGGCCGTGGCCGCACGAGAAAGGTTTCGTACCCGGAGGCTCCTCCGCATCCAGAGAGACACACGACGGAGGTTTGTCGCTGAGCGATTCACCTCCTGCTGTTGACACATCGGCCGATAAACCACTCATGATTCCTCCGTCACCTTCTGTTCTCACCGTTCTCCTTCTGCTGCACGGCGCAACACCGTACGCGCAGATTTGTCGCACGAAGCGTGCCACACCGCCACCGTCTCATGCAGCGCCGCAGAAGAGCCCCTTTTTTGGGCCTTTTCCGCCTGCAAAGCCCCGAACCCGCGCACGTAAAACTCCGCCGTGAATCGGAAAACGGCGCACACTGCACGCCCGGAAACGGAAAGTCAAGTTCCGCTTAGGGAGTGACTTGCGGCCGGACTGAAATGGAGGTCCTGCGGCGGATGTATACGCCGGCTGCGCCCGTAACGCGGACGGATCCCGCCGGAAACAGGCGGGCGGACCGCATTCGCCCCGCCCGCCCGCATACTCGACGACTGATGTCAGTTGGTGATGGCCACCTTCCGCGCCCTGGCGGCTGTGCGTTTCGGCAGGAGGATCTCCAGCACCCCGGTCTTCAGCTTCGCCTTGACCCCGTCCGTGTCAATACCCTCCCCGAGCGCGAACTCACGGTGGTACCTGCCTACCCAGAACTCCTGACCGGCCAGGTCATGCCCGGCCGGCGCTTCGCATGCCGCCCTGGCCTCGATCCGCAGAACTCCGTTCTCGACCACGACCTCGGCGGCGTCATCAGCAACACCCGGCAGATCAACCCTTACCCTCACTCCGTCAGCCACCTCGTCAACGTCGGCATACGGCACAAACGCGGCATCTGTCACAACCGGCGACACTTCCGCACCGGCTTTCTTCACTTCCTGATTCTCTTTCTTGTCTATCTTGTTCATTGATCAGCCCTCCTGAACCTGCTCTGCCAGGAAACTCCTCACGCTGCTTCTATGGCAATCCGCTTCGGCTTCTGAGCTTCCGGACGCGGCACGCTGACACGAAGTATGCCGTTCCTGTGCGTTGCCTTCACCCCATCAGCCTCGGCATTGAACGGCAGCCTGAGACTCCTGGAGAAGTCGCCAGTCCACCGCTCCCTGCGATAGACAGCAACGGCCTCCGGGGCCTCGTCAACAGGAACCCTGCCGGAAATCGCGATTTCGTCACCATGGACCGTAATATCAACGTCCTTCGCCTCCACACCAGGCAACTCAACGTCCAACACTATCCCGTCGCTGGACGTCCACACATTCATGGGAGGAAAGGCCCCGCCCGGACGCGATACCCGGCCGGCAAGTCCCGCAGCCCCGAGCATCCGGCCGAAATCCTTCTGCAGCGCATCCAACTCATCAAAGACCGACCACGTCTCTCTTCCCCACTTGCCCTGTTCTGTCATTTCTGTACCCTCCTTCCGGAAATACCATCGGTGCAGCCTTTGTACAAGCAGCACACATGCCATTCCCGCTGTCAACAGCATCTTTACAACCATAACCATCTGATGCCGAGTTTTTTACATGCTGCCATGCAGAATCACTTTGCAGGAAAGCAGATGGGACTCTATGGCGCACTGACAGCGATGGCGCCCATATGCACTGTGTCACTGGAGAGCATGCGCCAGGGGGCTAGTTCACTCGGACCGGCGACCTCGATGTTCGTCATCACAAGCGACACCATCGCCCTGCCGAGGCACGGCGCGAGGTCCGCCCTCGCCTCCCGCACGGTCTCGGCGACTGCATGACCCAGTTGTCGAGGACAAGCTCGCCGTCACGCCGAACCCGCTGCCCGTCGTCGGCCGCGAAGAACAGCCCGTACTCACCGCCTGTCTTCACCGCGAGAAAACCGGTCTACCTGATCGAATGGTCCGTGTTCCGTCCATCGGGACAGCCGCAGTTCATGTCGCGGATGTCCAAATCCCTGTCAGCCCGCTCGAACACACGCCGCGATAGGTCGGTGCCGGCGAAGAATTCGCCGCTGACACCGGAAGGCATCAGCCCCGAACGCGACAGATGCCTGAGCCCGAACGCGGCCACGGCCGGGTTGGGCGACGAAGAGGTGGCGGAATGTAACAGCGCGTATCCGGCGATGAATGAGATTTCCCCGCCGGCGGCTTCTGTTTTGGCTTTCACGTCTTCACCGCATGCCGCTAGTATGCCGGCCGGCAGTTTCGTCGGGCGAGTCAATCGGGGGGAGGCAGGCCGGCATGCAACGTTCCAGACTTCAGAAGAAGGAGAAGGACCACCTTTCCCGCTGGACCGTTTCCGACAGCATCGAGCTGTACGGCGTCGAGCGCTGGAGCGAGGGCGCCTTCACGATCAACAACACGGGAAACGTTACGCTCCGCGGCTACGGCAGCAATCCGGACATTGATCTGAAATCGCTCGTGGATGAAATCAGGATGCGCGGACTGACCCCGCCGGTTCTCATACACTTCACCGACATCCTGCACCGGCGCATGGATACGATGGTCTCGGCCTTCGCAAAGGCGTCGAAGGAATGCTCCTACGAAGGCTCGTACCGCGGCGTCTACCCCATCAAGGTGAACCAGCATCGCCACGTCCTCGAGGACGTGGTGAGTCTCGGCCGCCCGCTCCACTGGGGACTCGAGTGCGGCTCAAAGCCCGAGCTTGTCCTGGCCACAGCCCTGCACGACGACGCCGAGGGCGTCATCATCTGCAACGGCTACAAGGACCGCGAGTACGTGGAAACGGCCCTGCACGCGACGCAACTGGGAAACAAGGTCTTCATCGTGATCGAGAAGCTGTCGGAACTTGACCTGGTCCTCGACATGGCCCGCCGGAGAGGCGTCGAACCGCTGCTGGGGCTGCGGGTGAAACTGTCGTCCCGCGGAAAAGGCCTGTGGGAAAGTTCCGGCGGCGACCGCAGCAAGTTCGGTCTGCGTTC
>VGWI01000168.1 GCA_016873655.1 Lentisphaerota bacterium | reverse complement strand
CGGCACGCGGCGACGCGAATCCGAAGCGGGCCATGATCTCGCGAGATGACGGCGCAAACCCGTTCGCGCGGACGCACTCGCGCACGTAACCGAGCACCTGCATCTGGCGGTCGGTGAGTTCCTCTTTCATTCGTGCAGCAGATGTATAGTACCAGGGCCGAACTGTCAACAAAGAAAGACGGTTGAGGGCTTGGGGCGGGAAGACTGTGCGGTGGTTTTGGGCGGTGACCTGACCTTCTTCACCGGCAAGCAAGCCCCGCTGGAGGCGGGGGATGTCCGGCGTGGTTTCTTTCCGGCGTTGTCCCCATTGCACACTGTTTAAAGCATGAAACGCTCTCCCAGCGCCGCGGCCAGCACGGTCAGGGATTCGTGTGACAGGTATTCCTTCGAACCGGAGAGCATCTGGACGCGGAGATCTTTCTTCGCCTGCAACTCGGCATTTGTTCCGGGAGAGGCCCGGATATCATGAGGCGAAGTTGCGTGGTCAAAGAGGTGATTCAGCGTCTGTGTGCGGCGCGCTGGATGGGCCGGCATTCCCATCGAGGACGGTATGGCCGGGTATCCACCCGATGTCACCGCGGCGTTTCACCTTGAGCCATCCTTCATGTTTCTGCAGCGTCTCAACGGTTTCTCCCGACCGGATGCGGAACGTCTCGATGGCGGTGTCGGCGGGCGCGAACCGGGCAGGAACGTCATGCCGGACCACAACAAGCTCGGAGGTGTCCGGCATCATCCTGTTGACCGCCATGCGGACCGGGAAGTATGCGACAGTGAAGACCAGCGCGGCGGCGACGGTGGCGGCTTTGCCGCGACTTCCGGCCCTGGCGCCAACGGCAATTGAAACGAAGAGCGCGGCCATCCAGTATACGGCGATCAGGACCTGCCTTGCCCAGGGCTCCCTGCGGTCAGCCTGAGGCGGGATGCTTTCCGTTCCCGCTCCGTTCCCGGCGTCCGTTCTTTCCGGTTTCGGCACAAACGGAGTGAACTGCTCTGTTCCCGGTTCACGGAAAGACAGGACAAACGGACCGCGGGTAAGTGTTCTGTACCCGCCGGAAACGGCATCGAAGAACGAGAAAGTCACGGCGGGGACCGCGCGCGCATTGGTGTTCTGCGGGATGAGTACCTGCTCGAAGACGAGTTCATTGTGAGCGGTTGACGGGAGGCGGCGCGGCTCGTAAAGGGTGAAACCGGATGCGGCCTTTACGGACGGCGGCTTGATGGAGGATGTGTTGCCCTGGCCGGCGATGCGCATGGTAACACGCACAAGGTCGCCCAGGACCGGGTTGGTGGGGGCAACTGTCACATCGAGGTCGAAACTTCCGACCGCGCCGGAGAAGTCAGGCGAGCGGCCGTCGGCCGGCATGTTCCTCACCGTGAGCCGGGCCGGTTCAACCCGCAGGACCCGCGTAGACTCGATCATCGTGAAGCCGATGATCATCTGGCGGCGCTCCTGGACGGTGATGTGCAGGGCGAGAACAAGGGGAACGGTCCCCTCCGTCACCGCGCGCGCCCTGGTTACGAGGCGGCGTACTTCCCTGAACCCGGCACCGACCGTCTCCCTCTGTAGCGGCAGCTCACTGAACGGGCCCGTGGCCAGGACTTCCTGCGGGGGCATTCCGCCAAGCTGCATTTCGGGGGCCAGCCGCGTGTTGACGGACTCTATTCTCAGAACCAGGTCGAACTCCTCGCCGACATAGACCGGGCGCGCCGGCAGCTCCAGCGCCGCCGAAACGCCGTCTGTCCCGCCCTGCGCGGCGAAGACGAGCGCGATGAAACACGCGAAGACCGCGGAAATGAGTTTTCTCATTCAGCGCTCCTTTCCGACTCCGCGGCAGGATGTTGCGATGTGATGGCTGCCGCCGCGCGTGATTCGGCATGGATCGTTCCAAGCGAGCTTGATCCGAAGACGACAAGCAGAACAGCCGAGGCGGCCCTGACCGTCCGGGCTGCCGCAGGAAGGCCGGCGCGCCGCAGCGCCGCCGCCAGCCACACTCCGGAGAACGCCGCGAGCGCGATGGATATCCGTATCCGCGTCGGGATGCCGTAGTGCCAGAAGAGGAGCGGCCTGTACCAGGGCAGCCCCGGCTTGCCGTCTTCCTCGAGCGCCTGTGCCGCCAGCGCAAGGTTCCTCCTCAGTTCCGGCGTGGAACCTGAATACCGCTCGGACCTGAGGAGACATTCGATTGATTCCCCGGCCCTTCCAGCCTTGAGCAGCGCGGAGCCGGCGTTGTAGAAGAGTGTGCCGTTCCCTGCGCCGTCCGCCGCAACGCGGCTGTACGCCTCGAACGCCGCGTCGAAGTCCTCGCGGGTCCGCGCCGACATCATCCGCGCCTGTGCCTCCTCCCACGAAAAACGGCGCGCGTTCATGTCACCGCCGAGAGCGGCGGACCCGGCGGCCAGGAGAAGAGCAATGAATGCCAAACGCATATCAGCGCCCGCCCTTTCGCAGTTGGGAGTCGAGTTCAGGGAGAAGTTTCACCAACTCCGCCCACGATTCCGCATCCAGCGGCGCGCCGCCGCAGGATGCGGCTGACAGGCGGTCCATGATTCGCGCGCAGGCCGCGGCGCCGGCCGGCGACGCACCGCCGGACACAAGGGCCGGAACGGCCTCGGCCGGGGTGAGGCTGGCGGACGCCCGGCCCAGCCTGGCGGCCAGCACCGTCTTCAGCGCGGCGGCGGCAAGTGCTGCCGCTTCCTTCGAAGCGCCGGGCGGCATTTCGGATGCGGCCCTTATTTCCGCGGCCGCGCGGCGCGCCGCGGAGTTCCCGGCCGCCGCCGCGCTTATGCGCACAAGCAGGCGCCGCGCATGGGACCAGGCGATGGCCAGGGCGAAGATTGCCGGCCCGAAGACAGCGATGGGGATGTGGACGCGCGGATCGAAGAAGGAGACGGATGAAATGCCGTCCGGGCCGACCGCAAGCGGCGCGGGCGGAAGCGCCGGGGTCGATTCGCGGAGGCGGAGACTGACCGCGTTCGTTGACGACGCGATTACCGCTGTTCCGTCAAATTCCGCCGCCTTGTTGACGCGCAGCGGGACTGGAGCGGTCCGCACCGACGCGTACTTGTTCATGTTCACGTCGTAGTAGGCGAGTTCTATCGGCGGCAGCTCGTAGGTGCCGTGGGTCATCGGGCGGATGGTGTAGACGAACTTCCGGCCGCCGTTGTCCGCCAGAACCTTCACCGTCTCGTCGTACACCCTGAAGAGGCGCGCGATGTCCTGCTGTTCCGAAAGGACCGGCGCGCGCACCTGCCTGGTGCTTACCGGGCCTCCGATCCTCACGGTCAGTGTCAGGGGGTCCCCGACCTTGCAGGTCTGGGTATCCAGGACTGCATCGGCTGTCATGTTGGAGCCGACCGCTCCGACATATGAGGCCGGTCTTCCTTTCTCCGGCGGAGGCACGATGCGCACGGTGCATGCCGGACCCACCGCCATGATCCTCTCCAGCGCCGGCTGACCCGCGGGGTTCACCGAGGCGACGGCGGATCCCTTGAAGACGACAGGGCCGAACGTGTGAGTGGCCTCCTCGCGCGGTATGTATTTCAGTGC
>VGWI01000167.1 GCA_016873655.1 Lentisphaerota bacterium | reverse complement strand
GACCGCACGCTTGCCGACGGCTACGGCAACTCCGCGGACCGCGCCGTCCTTCTCTACGCAATGCTCGAGTCGGCCGGGCTCGAGCCGGGCTTCGTCCTCGCATCCGGCTACCCGGCAACAACCTTCTTCGAGGAACGGCTGGCGGCGCCTGTCGCGGACGACTTCGACACCGTGCTCGTGCGCGTGGACGCACCTTCGCGCGGCACGCAGAGCGCGATCTACCTGAACGACACCGACCAGTACGCCCCGCTCGGGGCCTCCGCGCACGCCGCCAACCTCGGGATTGAGCCCGCAACCGGCACGTTCATCGAGATCGACCCCCTTCTCGCCGAGCGCGCATCCCGGTTCATCCAGGTCCGCCTCGACGCGGCGGGCGACGCGCTCCTGACCGTGCGGACGGAACTTCACGGCATGCACTTTGCCGCCGAACGCCGCAGGTACGCCGAGATGACGCCCGAAGAGCGGCGGCGGCACCACCTCGAACTGATCGGAGCGCTCTCGCAGGCCGGCGAAGCGGACGGGCCGTTGAAGACAGACTTCGAGTCGTATCCCGGCATGATCGAATTCTCCGCGCGCCTGCCGCGTTACGCCGCCGTCAGCGGATTGTACATGCATGTCCCCCTGCACGCCACGCTGCGAGACCTCATCGGGCTCCGTTCCGGTTCACGCGTCAACCCGGTCTACTTCGCGAACCGGGCACGGGTCGGGATCGGCCTCGAGATAGCGCCCCCTGCCGGCTTCTCTGTTGAGTCGCTTCCGCCCGAGACGGATTTCCTGCCCTGCGGGCCTGTCCCGTTCGACGTTCGCTGCGCCGCCTCGGACGGCGACGGGACGATTTCGGTGACGTTCACGGCCGAGATGGAACCGTGCATCGTGCCGGCGCGGGCCTACGGAGCCCTGCTGGAACTGGACCGGCAGTTGTCTCATCCGGGCGCAGGCCGTATCATGCTGAAGAAGAACAACGCCGAATGATCCGGAGGAGAAGTTAATGCCGATCTACGAATACACCTGCAGGAAATGCGGACGCGGTTTTGAACACCTTGCACGTACGCTGTCCGAGCCGGCCCCGAAATGCCCGGCCTGCGGCGCAGCGCGTCCGCAGAAGCAGTTCTCGTCCTTCAGCGCGGCGGTGGCGGGCCAGAAAGCCACACCGTGCTCGGAAGGCGCATGCCCCGCCGCGTCCTCGCAGTGCGGAGCCGGAGGCTGCGCCTCCGGCCGCTGCCCGTTCTGAGCCGCGGGGGCGGCTCAGTAGGTCATGTAGCAGCCGACCGCGAAGGACTCGATGGTGTCTTCCTCGGTCGAACCGATCTTCTCGTCAGCCACGAGCTGTTCGAAGCCTGCCTTGATGTTGGCGTTGAAGCCCTTGATGTAGTACGTCACGCCGAGACGGTACATCGTGTAGGAACCCTTGTCGTCATCGGCCTCGCTCTCCCAGCGCTCCCAGCCTGCCCAGGGCTGGACCTTGCGGTAGAGATAGCCGGCCTGCGTGTAGACGCCGCGGCCTTCGGCGCGGGTAGCATCCCGGGCCGCCGTGAGCGGATCGCCATCGTGGTCGAGCATCGTCGCGCCCCCGAGATCGAGCGTCTCGTAGCCCGCTTCGAATGAAACGGCGCCGGGGCCGGCCGGGCACTCGGCGAACACGTCGGCGGTATAGAACGAGTAGTCAACGTTGCCCTTGTCCTCGCTGTACGCCACGTCGGCCTGGTAGTCGGCGGAGAACCCGACGCCGAGGGTCTTCTTTTTGCCGAGATAGGTGGACTTCGTGTAGTAGTCCGGCTCTGAATCGCCCACGTTGAACTGCACGCGGCCGCAGTAGCGGAGGTTGTCGCGGGTGGTCTTCTGGATTCCGTCATACGCGCCGGCGTAGTACTTGGCGTGCAGGTCCTCGCCGAAGGAACGGTTCCCGGCAAAGGTCACACCGAGATCGCGGACATCCACCTCGCCGCGCAGGCCGGCGTCGGAGTCGCCGAACGTCTCGAACATGAACTTCGCGCTGGAACGTGTTCCCCACGTGAGCGTCTTGTTGTTCATTCCCGGATAGTCCATGGTCAGCAGCGCGGCGGTCGAAGCCAGGTTCTGGCGGCTTGCCGGGGCCATGTTTTCGCCTGCATAGATGTTGAACAGCTCGTCGAGCTTGAAGAGAACCCACGCGTCTATGAGGCGGGCATCGTAGCCGCCGCCCGAGGAGCCGGCGCCGATATCGGTCTGCACGCTTGCCACAACCCGCTCAGTCAGGGTAGCCGTCGTGCGGAACCTTGCGCGGCGGATTTTGAAATCCGTGTCCGGTTCGAACTTGCCGTCGCCGTCGCGGTCTGACTCGCTGGCAAGTCCGATTGCCTGGACGGTAAAGCCCACGTCTATCGAGGCCTGTTCATCTATCTTGATCACCGCGCCGCCGCGCGCGCCGGTAACCGCAAACCCGATTGCCGCCAGTGCCGAAAGCCATCGCTTCATGCTCCGCCCTCCCTTTTTCTCCGGACCTCCTCCGGGACCTTCTTCCCGGCACGAGGCAGCCGGACCGCGCCAACAAAGCCGCCGATGGTAAACCCGCGTGCACGGGAGTCAAGCCACCGTTACGTTTTCTTTTGCCGCCGCCGTGCCATCTGCTATTTTCAGCACGGTCGCCGCCCGCGCCGCACCGGCGCCTTTGGCGGCCGCGGGAACCCGATGAAAGAATTGCGAATCACGTTCGAACCGTCCGGCCGCGCGGTGTACGTGCTGCCGGGCACCAAGCTCCTTGAAGCCGCGGGGCGGGCGGGCATCACGCTCGATACGCCGTGCGGAGGCCGGGGCACGTGCGGCAAGTGCCGTGTGCGCGTGCGCCGCGGGTCAACCGGCCCGGCGCCCCTGCCCGGCCGGGCGCTGTCCGCCGAAGATATCGCAGCCGGCTACCGCCTTGCCTGCCAGTCGGCGGCCGATTCCGAATGCGTCGTTGAGATACCGGAGGAATCCCTCTTCGAGCACCGGCCGCAGGTGCTGATGACCGATTCGGGGCATTCGACCGAACCCGACCCGCTGGTCGCGAGAAAGACCTTCCAACTGCAGCCTCCCGACCAGGACGATGCGGCGTCGGATCTTGACCGCCTGCTCGGAGCGGTCGGACCGGACATCCGTGTTCCCGTTTCCCTGCTGCGCGAGATCCCGCGCTTCCTTCGCGCGAACAACTGGGGCGGCACGGCGGTGCTGTCGGATCACACCCTCGTCGGGCTTGAGCCGGGCAAGGCCGCACACGAACTGCTGGCTGTCGCCTTCGATCTCGGCACAACCACCATCGTCGGCACGCTCCTGGACCTGCGTTCCGGCCGCGAGCGCGCGGTGGCGTCGTGCCTGAACGCGCAGATACCGTTCGGCGACGACGTGATCTCGCGAATCATGCGCATACGCGAACGAGCCGGATCCCTGTCGGAGCTGCAGCAGGCCGCCGCGGGCAGCATGAACAGGCTCATTGACGAGATGATCCTCACTGCCGGCTCAAGGCGGTCGGATATCCTCGAGATCTCAGTCGCGGGGAACTCGACGATGCAGCAGATACTCTGCGGGTGCGACCCGTCCCCGCTTGGCGAAGTCCCCTTTGTCCAGGCATTCACTTCCCCCCAGGAGATC
>VGWI01000166.1 GCA_016873655.1 Lentisphaerota bacterium | reverse complement strand
CATCTGGTGACCGTAGAGAAGCAAACGGGTTCTTTCCCACATTCCCCCGGGCTCGCATGCAACGGAAACCATCGCCAGCGTCCTCTCCGCATGCTCATAGGTGACGTCTGCCGCAGCCGGAAGCGGCGCCGTGCCGGAACCGGGAATACCAACTTCGTCGGCGTCGGCTCTCTGAAAACCGGCCTCCAGCGTCCACCCGGGAGCGACCAGCCATGCCCCTCTTACGAGCGTCTGCCGGTCCCTGAACCCGCTGTTGTGAACGTCGTCGCCGGCTCCGTCGGTGTAGTCGGAATACGATCGGGCTGACTGCCCGGCGTAGAGATACCCGGACGGTCCGTTCCACGATCCGAAAGCGTATCCTGCAACGCCGCCGGAGGCGCTGTCGTAGCTGCCGGACATTCCGGCATCGAACCCGACCTCATCTTGAAAACGCCCCGTGTGCGTCAGCGCGTTCACAACGCCGCCCAGCGACCCCGAACCGTACAGGGCCGAGATCGGCCCTTGCAGGACCTCGATCCGCTCGATGCTCAGCGGGGCGACGAGCGAGAACCGGCCCGCGATATCGTTCGCCGTGTTCAGACGGCATCCGTCAACCAGCATGACAACCGACTCGCGCGACAGCCCCCGCAGACTGACGTCCGAGGCCCATGCCCCGTCGGTCACCACCCATGCGCCAGGCACAGTCGCGGCGAGTTCCGGCGCGCCGGCGAAACCAGCCTTGATCGCACCCGCCTCCGCCACGGCGGCGGAGCCTGGCAGCGTCTCCGCGCCCACCCCGCGCCCGCGCGCGGAAACAACCATCGGCCCCAACTCGGCCGTCGCCGTCTCGTTTGTCCCCGCAATCACCGGGGACCCCAGCAAAAGCGCCGCCGTCACGCAGAGGATTCTGACCTCGTTCATTCACCTACCTCGCCTTCGCCAATGCCGAACGCACCGATACGCTCTCGATCATCCCCAGTTGCCCGGTCATCTCCCCTATCTCGTCTGTGGTCGCGTCAACCACCACTGAAATAACCGAGTACCCCCGTTCCCTGTGCGGAACTCCGAGCCTCGCGACAATCACCGCCCCGTGCTCGGAGAGCACCCTGTTAACCGCCTCACTCGCCCTGTTCCTGTCCTCGACGATGATCCCCACGAATCCCAGCCTTCTCTCCGTTGCGCTCATCGCGGCCCTCCTTGCCTTTCCGACCCGTTAATGAGAAAACCCCTCTCCATCCTGCGATGGGAGGGGTTCGCGGCGCCCGGCACCCCCGCCGGGCGCAGTCGAATTGTCCATCCCTTGCTGTCGGAGCTTTCAGCCCCTGGCCGCAGGATGATCCGGAACAGCTCTCAGCCGGCCTTTGACCCGGCTATGAACTTGCGCACTTCCGCCAACAGTCTCTGCGGCGGGACCGGTTTTTCAAGCACAACTTTCACCGGCAGCCATTTGTCGTCAGGCTCGAACGCGAACGGCAGGTTCAACTCGCGCCTGATTCCCGTCATCAGAATCACCGGCATGCCCGCCAGCCCGGGCGTGTCCTTGATTTGGCGGCTCACGTCGAACCCTTCGGTGTCTGTCGTCATCATCACATCCAGGATCACGAGGTCAGGCCGGCTTTTCTGCGCGGCCTCAAGGCCTTCCTTCCCGCTGTGGGTCACGCGCACCGCGTACCCATCCGCCTCCAACACGGCCCTCGTGGCCTCGCAGAACTCTGCGTCGTCATCAATCAACAGGATACTCTTCCCCGTCTTCATTGCTTGTCCGGCCTTTCCTTCCTGAGCACGCGCTCGATCTCCGAGATCAGTCGCTGCGGCGCGATCGGCTTGTCCAGCACCCTGTCCACGGGAAGCCAGGTCGAATCCGGCCTCAGCCCGGCGGGCAGGCTTAACTCCTCCACCATGCCGGTCACGAGTAGCACCTTCGTGTGCCGCAATTCCGGCATTTCCGGCACCTTCCTGGCCACCTCGAACCCTTCGTTCATGGTCGCCATCATCACGTCCAGAATCATCACGTCCGGCCTGAACTTGCGAGCCTCGGCCAGTCCCGTCTTCCCGTCGTGCGCGACACGCACCTCGTGACCGAAGGCCTCAAGGAGATCGCGGTTGGAGTCCGCGAACTCGGCATCGTCATCAATTATCAGCACTCGCGCCATAACGACCCCTGGCGTTTGCCCGCCTCCGGCCCGACTCGCCGACCGCCACTATGATTTCAGTCCGTGCTCCTCCAGTATTCTCACCACATCCGGAGGCTGCACGTTTCCATAAACGCGCCCGTCAACAACCACTATCGGGGCCATCGCGCATGCGCCGAGGCACCGCGCCTGCTCGATGGAGAACTCGCCGTCCGGCGTTGTCTCCCCAACCTGTATCTTGAGGACCTCAGACAGCTTTTCCAGCACTTTCCCCGCGCCGCGCACGAAACAGGCTGTCCCCATGCAGACGGTCACGGTATGGCGGCCCTTCGGTTTGAACTGGAAGAAATGGTAGAACGTCGCCACGCCGGTCACCTGCGAGACCGGCACCTGCATCATCTGGGACACCTCGTCCATGCTTTCCCGCGAAAGGTAGCCCTGTTCCGTCTGCACCTTCTGCAGCACGGATATCAGGTAGCTTTCCGGGTGCGGCTTAACACGGCAGGCGCGGATATACTCCGCAACAGAGTCCGAAAACGGCTTGACTGTCTCGCTCATCTCACTCCTCTCGGTTCCCTGGCAGCATAGGTCGTGTGCAACAGCTCGTGCGACTTGTGCCCGTTGGGCTCGCCCAGGAAATCGGCGTAAAGCGCCTTGATTTCGGGGTTCTCGTGCGATTTCCTGAGCTTCTTGGCGGCATCTATGGAATAGAGCGCCTTCGATCGCAGCTTCGTCAGCTCCGGGTCAAGCACGTAGGTCCCTTCCGGCGGATACGGCTGGCCTCCGCCGGCCACACAGCCGCCGGGACACGCCATTATCTCGATGATGTGGAACGCCTTCTCGCCGCTCACCACCTTGTCGAGCAGTGTCTTGGCGTTGTTCAGGCCGTTTGCCACGCCGACGCTGACGGGTATGCCGTTGATCTGAAGGACCGCCTCCTTCACGCCCTGCACGCCGCGCACCTCCGTGAACTCAAGCTTGTCGCAGGGCTTGCCCGTGAGCTTCTCGCAGGCGGTGCGGAGAGCGGCCTCCATTACGCCGCCGGTTGCGCCGAAGATGTCGCCCGCGCCGGACGACATGCCGAGCGCCGAGTCGAACTCGCCGTCCGGCAGGCGCCTGAAATCAACTCCGAGACACTTCGCGAGCCAGATGAACTCGCGCGTGGTGAGCACCGCGTCCGTGTACGGCGCGCCCCACGGCGTGCGAAGCTCCGGCCTGCGCGCCTCGAACTTCTTTGCCGTGCACGGCATCACCGCGACGACGTATACCTTCTTCGGGTCGAGCCCGTTCTTTTCCGCGTAGTACGTCTTGAGCAGCGATGACATCATGCTCATCGGCGACCTGCACGTGGAGGCGTGCGGCATCAGTTCGGGGTAGAACCGCTCCATGAAGTTGACCCAGCCCGGGGAACACGAGGTAATCAGCGGCAGGCGTTCACCGGTCTGCAGCCGCTTCAAGAACTCCGCGGACTCCTCGATGATCGTGAGATCGGCGCCGAAGTTCGTGTCGAAA
>VGWI01000165.1 GCA_016873655.1 Lentisphaerota bacterium | reverse complement strand
ATTTCGACGCTCCCGCCGCTGAACGCGCGCACCGCGGCATCCCGCGCCGCGCTCCCCTTCTTCCTGCCGCAGCCGACTGCCAGGACGAGCGCCACACTCACCGCCGCCAGTACAACAGCCTTCATCGTACACACCCTCCCCACTGCCTTGAAAAAAGACGCTGCCGCGTTGCCTACCCTGAAGCGGGATTCTGAACGGCAAGGGCGCGGAATACAATCCATTTTACGGCCATCCGTGATCTGAGCGGAAGAACACTCCGCCGCGTCAGGCGACCTCGAGCCTGTAGCCGACCCCGCGCACGGTTGCGATCCGGACTCCGCCCGGCCGACTGATCTTCAGCTTGCGGCGCAGACTGACCACGAAATTGTCCACTGTCCTCGCCGTTCCTTCGTAGTCCCATCCCCACACCTTTTCGAGGATGCCGTCGCGCGTGAACACGCGACCGGGAGAAGCGGCAAGCAGGCAGAGCAACTCAAACTCCTTCGCGGACAAGGCAACTGCCTTCCCGCGCCTGGTCACGAGCCTGGCCGCGCGATCTACCAGAATATCCCCAAGCACCAAGGAAGGAACGCCATCCCCGGCGGCGCCCCGGCGGCGCAGAAGAGCCTCGATCCGGGCAATGAGCTCGGAGAGATCGAACGGCTTGGTCATGTAGTCGTCAGCGCCTGTCCGCAGCCCCTCTATCTTGTCCGGCGTCGTGTTCCTTGCCGACAGTATCAGCACCGGAACGTTCTCCCCGCGCGAACGAAGTTCACCCAGAATCTCCGTGCCGGTCCAACCGGGCAGCATGATGTCCAGAACGATGAGGTCCGGCCTGGCGTCGAACGCCGCTTTCATGCCGGATTCGCCGTCCGCGGCCATGATCGTCTCGTACCCGTTCAGACGCAGGTTCATCGCAAGTCCTTCCCGGAGCGACCTGTCGTCTTCTATCACGAGAACCTTCACACCGGCATGTTCCCGGCAACCGTCTTTCATCGGGCGTCCACCTTGTTCCCCGGCAACGAAGGCAGCGTTATTGTGAAGACCGAACCTTTGCCCTTCTCGCTGGAAACAGATATCTCGCCGCCGTGCAGGGCGACGGTATGTCTGGCTATGGCCAGACCAAGACCGATCCCGCCCGCGGTCCTGTTCCCGGACGCTTCCGCGCGATAGAAGGGCTGGAATATGCGTTTTGCCTCGTGGGGACTCATGCCGACGCCGTTGTCGCGGACCTGTATGACAACGCCGTTCTCCGTGTCACCGGCCGTCACCTCGATGCGCTTCTCGCCCGGCGTGTATTTGTGGGCGTTTGTGAGCAGATTCAGAACCGCCGAACTGATCGCGCGGCGGTCATGCAGCACTTCCAGCCCGGTGTTGATCGATGAGCACAGGTCCATGTCATCCGGCGGAACCATCGCACGAAACCGGTCCAGCGCTTCGCAAACCGCTCCTTCGACCGCGTGCGCCTCCATCTTCAACGGCATCATGTCACGCGAAGAGGCCCGCCACGTCAGTATGCCCTCCATCATGGCGTCCAGCCGCTCGGTTTCCCTCAGTATCGTGGCTATGCACCGCGCGGTTCCCTCCGCGTCACCCCCCAGCTTTCCGGACTGAAGGGTCTGCGCATAGAGCCGGATGGCGCTCAACGGCGTTCGGAATTCGTGCGAGACGTTCGCAAGGAAGTCGGACTGCCTGCGGGCCAAGACCGCCTTTCTGCTCATCAGCACGACTGCAACCAGGCCGCTCCCCGCCGCGGTGGCGGCAAAGGATATGACCAGCACGCCGGTCACAATCCCGCCCGAGTCCTTCGCGATGACCAGCGCAACGATCCCCGCCGCGGTGGACAGCATCACCGGCAGGAGCACGCCAACGGCCAGTATCACGATCAAGCCGGTCAGATTGAGGTTGAGGTGAAGCTTCTTCATGACTCCAGAGAACGACAGTGCAGCATGAACGGCCGAATCTCAACCCCATTCGGACATTCCCGGCTCAGCGATCGTTCAACCCGTGCGCCTCGCAGATCTTTCGGAAATGATACCCGTATATGCTGAGGATCACCGCTTCCGGAAAGAGAGACGGACGCCGGAACTGGGTCCACAGCAGAAGCTTCCAGTAGTACCTCCTGCCCTGCCCGAACACACCCAGCCTGAACAGCGACCGCACCGCCGCCAGGATGTGCTGGAACTGCAACGCGCCCCGCACCTTCGGCGCCCTGTACTCGCGCAGAAAGGTCTGAACCCGGTCATAGTAATGCCTGGGCGAATATATGTGCCCCATGACCCTGCGGTAGCCGCGGGCCAGCGCCTCCAGCCCCATGGCCGGAACTATGTTGGTGGTGCCGTCAACGTTGTCTCCCGTGGACGCGCCGGTGAGCCGCCCCTGGCCGCGCATGCGCTCGAAGAGCTTCGTTCCGGGCGGCGCCTGCAGCATGCCCACCATCGCCGTCACAATCCCGCTCTCCTGGATGAAGTCAATCTGCCGCTGGAACGTGGCCGGCCCGTCGCTGTCGAACCCGACTATGAACCCGCCCTGCACCTGCAGCCCGGCCCGCTGCATCTTCTTCACGTCAGCAACGAGGTCGCGGTGCCTGTTCTGTCCCTTGCTGCATTCGGCAAGACTCGCCTCGTCCGGCGTCTCAATCCCTATGAAGACCTTGCTGAACCCGGCATCGACCATCAGGCTTATCAACTCCTCGTCGTCGGCCAGATTGATTGACGCCTCGGTGAAGAACGTGTTGCCCCTCTTCCCCTTCCGCCAGTTGATCAGCGCGGGAAGCAAATCCTGCTTGAGAAACGACTTCTGCCCTATGAAGTTGTCGTCCACGAAGAATACGTCGCCGCGCCACCCGAGGGCATAGAGCCCGTCGAGTTCAGCAATGATCTGCTCCGAACTCTTGGTCCTGCACTTGTGCCCCAGCAGGGCGGTAACGTTGCAGAAGTCGCAACTGAACGGACACCCGCGCGAGAACTGGATGCTCATGTTCCCGTATCTTCGCAGGTCGAGCAGCTCCCACATGGGCGCGGGCGTGTCGCGCATATCGGCATAGCGGTCGGACATGTAGACTCTCCTCGCCCGCCCGGCCGCGAGGTCGCCGAGAAACTCCGGCAGCGTCAACTCGGCCTCGTTCAGAACGAAGTGATCCACGCTCGCGAATTCTTCGTGCTCGGCCTGGAAAAGCGGCCCCCCGGCCACCACCTTGAGCCCGGCTTCCCTGCACCGCGCCGCAAGCGCGCGGGCAGCCCCGCGCTGTACGGTCATGGCGCTGATGAATGCCATGTCCGCCCACTCCAGATCCCCCTTCTTCAGCTCGCGCACGTTCAAGTCAACAAGCCGCTTTCCCCACTCCCCGGGAAGCATCGCCGCAACCGTCAGCAATCCAAGCGGCGGGAGCGACGCTCTCTTGCCCACGAACTCCAGCGCATGCCTGAAACTCCAGAATGTGTCTGGAAACTCCGGATAAAGAAGCAGAACGTTCATTTCTTGATTCCTCCATGTTCAGCCTGACGCGGCCAGCATGAAAAACGCCTGTCACGGTTCTGTCACGGCCCGCGCACAAAAAGGATGCGACCCCACCCCCTCTTTTTGGGGCTTCCGGGTTTTCCGGGTGATTTCTCATTGGCTATTGCGACCGTCAGCGGTATCCGAAGAGATTCGAGTGTACGAGTAGGTGTACGAGTACTGTGTTTGCTTTCCATGAACCCTATT
>VGWI01000164.1 GCA_016873655.1 Lentisphaerota bacterium | reverse complement strand
TGCTCAGGGACAACCTTGCGCTCAGGCGGCAGGTGGAGGAAGCCGAGGGGGCTCGCGAGAAAGCCGAGAGCGAGAACGAGCGTCTCCGGAAAGAGATGCGCGACCTGGATTCCAGGATTGCGGCGTCCGCCGGGCTTATTGCCGACTTGAGGAAGGCGGGTGCGGCGGCCGGCGGGGATGAGCAGAAAGCAGCTTCGCTCAAGGCAAGGCTTGATGATGCCGAGAACCAGAAGGCGCGGCTGGAAGCGGAGCTTGGGAGTCTCAACGCAAGGCTTTCAGAGCTTGAAAGTTCAAAGGCTCAGCCCGCGCCGCCAACGGTCATGGCCGGCTCCGACCTTTTCAGGAAGGTCGAGGCGGAGAATGCGCGTCTGAGGGAGCGTCTGGTTGAGATGGAGAGGCGCCGAGCCGAGGAGTTGGCGGCTGTGGCCGCGGATGCCGCCGCCAAGACGAACGAAGTGCGCCAGGCGGTTGAAGCCGCGGCGGCGGCCGAGATGGACCAGATCAAGGCGGAGCTTTCGGCCGCGTCCGAGCGTGAGGAGCGGGACAAGCAGAAGATAGAGGGGCTGTTGGCGGAAATACCCCGCCTGGAAGACCAGCTTTCGACGTCGCGGGCGTTGCGCGATGCCAGGCCTGCCGGGTCCGGGCCTTTGGACCTTGACGCGATGCAGGAGGAACTCGAGCGCCGTGAGCACCGGCTGCGAAAGGCTGAGAAGATGGCCGCCATGCTGCAATCGGCCCGTGCGGAGGTGCGCGAGGTCTCTGACCGTGAGAAGCGGGATATGCACTACAACATGGCTTCCGTGTACATGCGGGAGGGCCGTTTCAAAGACGCCGAACGCGAGTATCTGCAGGCCCTTGAGATTGACCCCACCGATGCCGCCAGTCATTTCAATCTGGGTATACTCTACGACGACTACATGGATGAGCCGCGGCGGGCGTCCACGCACTACCGCAGGTATCTGAAGCTGGCTCCGCACGCCCCGGACAGCGACCAGGTGAAGAGCTGGCTCATCAAGCTCGACATGCGGTAGTCGTTGGTTCCTCGTTACTTTTCTATCGTCTGACCGCCTCACGGTCTTCCACGGCGATGAGTTATTCTGTAGCAGCGCCACGTCAGGGGCGCTCTGGTGGAAGAGCGCCTGCCTGTGGCAGGCGGCTACAGAAGAGGCGCAAAGGTTGCTGTAGCAGCGCCACGAAGGGGCGCTTGGTCGGGGGAGAAGATGGAGAGGACGCCGGCCTGAGGCGGGCGGCTACAGGGCGGGAAGGTTGTATTGCTGGAGGCGGCCCGACCTCGGGCCGGAAGAAGCGGGGCGGGGTCGCCCCGGCTCCAGGGAATGGGAGAGGATGCGGGGCGTGGATCGGTGTTCATCGGCGGCTAGTTCTGTATCTGCGAGTTCTGCGGGACGGGAAGTAATGCGAGGAAGAAGAATGGAACCGCCGACGGACGCAGATGAACGCAGACAGGGAGATGAAACCTGAGACCTGAAGGCGGAAGTCAGAGGCGGGGGGGGTAGATGGTGCGTCGTGCTTTGTGTTTGGTGCTTGGTGCGTGGCTTACGGATCGGAGGTCGGGGGGCGGACCGTACTACGCGCAAGGCTTCGTAGGGCAAGGGTCGGAGGGTAGAGGGGGAGAACCTGAGGGCTGAAACCTGAAACCTGAAGTCAGAGGACCGAGGGCTGAATGCAGAGGGCAAAAGACGGAAGACAAGACCGAACATCCAACGCCCGACATGGAACTCTGAACGCTCAACGAAGGGGCGCTTTGGTTGAGCGCCTGCCTGTGGCAGGCGGCTACAGAAGAAGCGCGAGGGTTGCTGTAGCAGCGTCACGAAGGGACGCTTGATGCGGACGGATGAAGATGGCGTCGGCCTTCGACCGACGGCTACAGAAGAAGCTGATGGGAGCGCCGCCCTACGTGCGGCGGCTACAGAGCGAAGAGGTTGTATTGCTGGAGGCGGCCCGACCTCGGGCCGGAAGAGGCGGGGCGGGGTGGCCCCGGCTCCAGGGGATGGGAGAGGATGCGGGGCGGGGCTCGGAGTTCCGAGTTCGAAGTTCAGAGTTCGGAGTGCGGCGACCGGGTTCTGCGACAGAAAGAGCGCCGGCCTGTGGCGGGCGGCTACAGATGATGAGTGCTGAAAACGTGGGACGGGCATTGAGATGAGACCCAAGCTGCTGCTTGCCTTTGTCATGCTCGTGGTTGTGCCGACGGCCGTGCTCAGCCTGCTGGCTGTTTCCGCTCTCCGCAACGAAGAGCGCCTGCTGCGACGCAGCACCGAGATGGCTGCCGCGAACGCGATAGCGGACGTGGCAAGGTCCGTTGCCGCGCGCCTTGCCGAGGACCTTGACAAAGCCCGTGTTGCGATGACCGACTGCCTTGTCCGTGGTTGGGACCCGGATCTTGCCCGGGTGGCGGCTGCGAGGTTGATCGGCGAAACAGGGTCCATCGAGGAAGTATACGTGTTCATGAACCCGTGGGGTTTCCTGTATCCCGAGTCGCGGCAGGTCAGGAGCCCGGATGCGTCTGAGGGGGTGTCTCTGGATACCGGCACGGCCGGGGCATCCGACGCCCAGGGGACGGATTCCGGGAGCGCGGTGATAGTCGAGCTCAGGAGGCAGGCGGCCCTGAATGAGCCGTCTTCCCCGCTCGCGTTCGATGCGGAAGGCGACAGATATGCTTTCGCCGCGCTTGGCGGACGCAAGAGCCTGTATGTGGGCTGCCGCTACAGGGCCGGCGTCGAGGGGCAACTGGCGAGGTCCTATGCGAGGACGTACAGGGGAGGGTTGTACAGGCTCTACGTCGAGACGGACCGGGCAGTCGGCGGAAGCCCGGCAGGTGTGCGGGATGAGATAGCCTCTGGACACCTGCATCCGCCCTTCGATGCAGTGCGCGTGGTGGCGCTGCCTGATCCGGGCCTTGCGAGACCGGTTCGCGGGGAACGCGCAAAGCTGCAGGTGTGGGGCATCGTGCTTCTCGGGTTTGGAGTTCTTGCCGGGGCGGCGATCGTCCTGTTTGATGCAGTCGCGCAAATAAGAAGGGCGGAGGAAAGATCGCAACTTGTTGCCGGGATATCGCACGACCTGAGGACCCCTGTTGCCGCCGTGCATGTGTTGAGCGAAAGTCTCGCGCTCGGCCGGGTTCCTGATCCGGACCGTCAGCGCCTCTTCCTGCAGAACATTCTGCGCGAGACAAGGCGTCTGGGGGATCTCGTGGACCGGGTGCTGTTTCTTGTCAAATTCGGCCAGGGCGGCTTGCGGCTGGAAAGCGGGCCGGTTTCGATCGCGGACGTTATCCAGAGGGCATGTGCATCCGCCGGCGCCGGTCAACTGGCGTGTCCGGAGCAGGGTGCCAGTCGTCTGCGGGTGGATGTGTCCGAGCACCTGCCTGCCGTGGCAGGTGACAGCACGGCTCTGGAACAGGCGATAGTGAACCTCGTGGACAATGCGCTGAAATACTCGCGGAAGTCCGCATGTGCCTCCGGCCGCGGTGAAGATGGTCCCGCGGTGACCGTGCGGGCAGGCGTTACGGAATCGTTCGGCATCAGGGGAAGAAGGCGCTGGGTAAAGATTGATGTCGAGGACCGCGGGATGGGTTTGAGTCCGGATGAGTTGCGCCGCATATCGAGACCGTACTACCGGACGGCCCGGGCTCGTGAGGCTAATCTGTCGGGAATCGGTCTCGGGCTTTCGATGGTGAGATCTGTCGTAAAGATGCACGGCGGCCGCTTGGCAGTCAGCAGCGAG
>VGWI01000163.1 GCA_016873655.1 Lentisphaerota bacterium | reverse complement strand
CGGGTGAACGACCACGTCTATCGAGTCCAGCGGCATTCCGAACAGCCAGTGCGCCTCCATGATCTCCAGGCCCTTGTTCATAAGGGTCGCGGAGTCAACGGTCACCTTCTTCCCCATCTTCCAGCGCGGGTGCGCCAGCGCCTCGACCGCGCTGACGCCTGAGAGATCGAGGTCCGGCCTGTCGCCGAAGGGGCCGCCGGACGCGGTGAGAATCAGCCTTCGCACGTGGCCGAGCGCGCCCGGTTTCCACGGGGGGCGTTCGCTTCCCATTCCCAGGCACTGGAATATGGCGCTGTGCTCACTGTCCACCGGCAGCAGGCCGGCGCCGCTTTTCGCGCAGGCGGCCGTCACGTGCCCGCCGGCGGCGACGAGGACCTCCTTCGTGGCCAGGGCAACGGATATTCCCGCCTCCGCCGCCGCGAGGACCGGCTGCAGCCCCGCAATGCCCACGACGGCGCAGATGACGATATCCGCCTCCGCCTCCAGCGCGAGCCTCGCCACGCCGTCGGCCCCGCCGAGAACCCTCAAATCCGGCGCCGATGCGGCGCATGCGCGGGCATGTGCCGGGTCGGCGACTGCGACCAGGCCCGCGCCGGACTTGCGCGCCTGCTGAACGAGGCGGGCATGGTTTGACTGCACCGCCAGGCCGGTTACCCTGAAACGGTCGGGCAGCGATTCGATGACGCGCAGGGCGCTGATGCCGATGGAGCCCGCGCTGCCGAGGATGACTACTTTCTTCATGATCCAAAATGCCAGCGCGCAAACACGAACATCACCGGCGCGCCGAAAAGAAGGCTGTCCAGTACGTCCAGAATGCCGCCCATGCCCGGTACCGTGTCGCTCGAATCCTTTGCCTGCGCCGCGCGCTTCAGGAGCGACTCGAACATGTCGCCTATCACGCCCACGAGCGCGAGGATCGCGCCCAGCCCCAGCGCGTCGGCCAGGCCGAACGGGATTGCGCCGAGCCTGCCGCCGGCAAAGTGATGAAAGGCCGCGCTCACGGCCACTGCCGACGCGATCCCGCCGAACAGGCCCTCCCACGTCTTGGCCGGCGATATGCGCGGGAACAGCTTGCGGCGTCCGAACATCCGTCCGACGAAGTAAGCTCCAGTGTCCGCGGCCTTCACCACCGCAACCATGTAGAGGACAAGCCAGCGGCCGGTGGGGCTGACGAACGCGGAGAAGGACCACCGCGCGCCGTCCCACGAGAACAGCAGGCGCGTGAAGAAGTTGAAAAGGTACGGCACGTACCATACGCCCAGAAGCGTGCACCCTATCGTCGGCAGCGGCATGGTGTTGTTCTTCTGCGGGAACTGCCGGACAAAGACCGCGATGAGGCTGAACGAGAGCACGGCCACCTCCCACCGGTAGGCCCGCGCCACATCGGCTTCCGCCGGGCCGACGGCGAGAAAGGTTGCCGTGATCAGGACCGTGCCCGCGATCGCGCCGAGCCGGTCGAACACCGGTATGCCGGCCTTCTTTGCGAGCGCGTAGAACTCGCGCTGGGCGAAGTACGAGACGGCCACAAGCACGAGTCCGACGCCCGGCGCGGGCAGGTAGAACGAGCCCAGGATCAGGCCCGCGATGAGCAGGCAGCCGCTTATGACGCGGTATTTCAGCATATTGCTCCTCTGAATCAGCGCCGATCCCTGTGCGGCGGCATCAGGCTATGTCTCCGAACCGCCGGCGCCGGCGTTTGTACTCGGCAACGGCCTGCTTCAGGTTCTCCTCGCGGAAATCCGGCCACATGACAGGGGATACATACAGCTCGGCGTACGAAATCTGCCACAGCATGAAATTGCTCACGCGCATCTCGCCGCTGGTGCGGATCAGCAGGTCCGGGTCCGGGACGTCGGGCAGGTAGAGATTTGCCGCAACCGTTTTCTCGTCAACCGATTCCGGATCAAGTGTTCCGGCGGCCGCCTGTCTGGCGATGCGCTTCGCCGCGTTGGCGATCTCGGTCCGGCCCCCGTAGCTGAGTGCGAATACGAGGGTGCCCGACTCGTAGGCCGCCGTTGCATCCGACACGCGCGCCAGCTCGTTGCGGACATCCTCGCGCAGGTCTTCAAGCCGGCCCATCGCGCGCAGGCGGATCTTCTGTTCGTGGAGCTCTTTCTCATTGCCCCTGAGATAGCGGACAAGCAGGTCCATGAGCCCTTCGATTTCCGCCTTCGGGCGCACCCAGTTTTCCACGCTGAAGGCGTAGAGGGTGAGATAACTGATGCCGAGCTCCTTGCTGGCCCGCACGACAGCCCGCACCGAATTGGCGCCTTCCTCGTGCCCCTTGATCCGCGGCAGCCCGCGTTCGCGGGCCCAGCGGCCGTTGCCGTCCATGATTATCGCCACGTGGCGCGGGGTGCCTGGAGCCTTGTCGTTCACGCTAGATGGCGATCCTGATGGTGCTGTCGCGGCCAGGCCCGATGGAAAGCAGGCCGAGCTGGACGGATGTGAGCTCACAGAGCCGGTTCACATAGTTCTTCGCCTTTTCCGGCAGACCGTCGAACGTGCGGATATGCTCGGTCGGTTCCTGCCAGCCCGGCATCTCCTCGTAAACCGGTTTGCAACGTTCCAGCATTCGGATATTGGCAGGGACGTGTTCCAGCCGTTTGCCGTCGCACTCGTAGGCGACGCATATGCGGATGACCGGCAGCGTGTCCATCACGTCGAGTTTCGTCATCGCCCAATAGTCTATGCCGTTCACCGCCGCCGAGTAGCGCGCGACGACGGCGTCGAACCAACCGCACCTCCGCGGCCGGCCGGTCGTGGCGCCGAACTCGCGGCCGCGCGAGCCGAGCAGCTTGCCGGTGTCGTCATGCAGCTCAGTCGGGAACGGGCCGGTCCCGACACGCGTTGTGTAGGCCTTTATCGTGCCTATCACCCGGGTTATCCTGGCGGGCGAGATGCCGGTGCCGGTGCAGGCGCCGCCGGCCGACGCGTTGGAGGAGGTGACAAACGGATACGTGCCGAAATCAATGTCCAGCATCGTGCCCTGCGCGCCCTCGAGCAGGATTTCCTCACCGTTCTTCACCGCCTCGTTCAGGAGCGGGATGGTGTCCGTTACGAACGGCGCCAGTGCTTTCGCCACGGCAAGCTGTTCGGCCGCAACGGCTTTGATGTCGATCTCTTCGGCGCCCATCGCCTTCAGCGCGCACGCTGTTTCCTGGAGGGTCTTCATGAGCATGGCTTCGTAGGCCGGGTCCACCATGTCCGCCATTCGCAGACCGACGCGCGCCGCCTTGTCGCTGTATGCCGGGCCGATGCCGCGCTTGGTCGTTCCTATCTTCGTCTTGTCATCGCGCTGTTTTTCGCGGCACTCGTCTATCATACGGTGCCAGGGGTAGATCAGGTGACAGCGGTCGCTGACGAACAGGCGGCCGAGCGACTCTATGCCCTTCGCGCGCAGCTCCTCGATCTCGCGGAGAAGGGCGAGAGGATCAACGACCACGCCGTTGCCGATCACGCAACGCTTGCCTTCGTGGAGAATGCCGGACGGGATAAGGTGCAGGACGTAGGTTTCGCCGCCGGGCTTCACCGTATGGCCGGCGTTATTGCCGCCCTGGAAGCGCACGACCCATTTCGCGTCGCGCGCAAGAAAGTCAATTACCTTGCCTTTGCCTTCGTCGCCCCACTGTGCGCCGATCAAGACCGTCGTTGCCATGCGCCGTTTCCTCTCCCGGCCCGCTTCGGGCCGCAGGTCACCTCTTGACTCGTCCGGAGACGTCCCCCTTCATCAGTGCCGCTACCTCCGTATCGGAAACGGCGTTGAAATCACCGACTATCGAATGCTTCAGGCAGCTTGCCGCC
>VGWI01000162.1 GCA_016873655.1 Lentisphaerota bacterium | reverse complement strand
ACCCTGCCGAACAGTACACCGTCATAAGAATCCCCTACTACCTCTGCCTGAAAGGCTGCGGCCAGTCCAAAAAGGTTGCCGCGGAAGAGGAGAAGAAGGAAGAACAGGGCGAGGGTGTGAAGCCCGTGGAAGGCGATGATGCCACCGGCGATGATGCGGAAGGCAAGACGCTTGACGTGATCGAGCAGTCATCCCAGCCGCCAGGCATAGCCGGCCGCAGACCGCCAGGACCACGCCCTCCGCCGCCTCCCCCCCCACCGCCGCCGCCTCCTCCGCCGGAATCCCCGAACGAGGATTGAAGCATTGACCTTCCTATCATGCGCTTCCGCCGTTCTTGGAGCGCTTGGGTTTGTCTGTGCATTCATCCTCTCGCCGATACTGATCGCACGCGTCCTGAACCCCGGCGGACGCATGGCCAGGATCGGGGCTTCCTGCCTGTCGTGCATCTTCATCAATACCGCCGTCCCGGCTGCAATGCACTGGATCGGCATGCCGATCTCCCGGCTTTGGCTCGGACTCATCCACATCTCTCTGGCCTGCCTTCTGGGCCTGGTGTCACTGGTCATCAAGAGACCCGCGGCGTCCGGTTCCGCAGACAACGATGAGATACGTTGGATGCTTTCAGCCGCTACTTGCCTGGCCTTCGTCCTCTTCCCTTTCACCCGCCTTGCCGGCATCGATACCTACAAGTGGCAGTGCCTGGCATCGAATGTCAGACTGGCCGGATCAATACCATGGCTTGTGCATCCGATCTCACTCCTTGGATTCACTCCCCGCGCCTACCCGTCGGCACAGCCGCTCACCCTCGCGTCCGCGCAGATGATGGGAGGTCTCGGTGTGGACACCGGCTTCTATGTCGTCTCTCTCCTGACCGCGTTGACCGGTCTGTCAGGCTCTCTGCTTATGGGCCGCGTTTTCATGGGCGCGGAACGCGACGCACGGAGGGTGGCGCTCTTCTACGTGTTCTCGCCAGTGTTCCTCCGCTACGCTCACTGGGCAACGGGCCGCGGCTTCTTCATGGCGGTATTCCCCTTCGTTCTGGTCGGCGCCGCGGGCCTTCCTCGGGCACGTTCGTTCGCGTTGCTTGCCGTCTCGTCGTGCCTTCTGCTGCTGTCGCACAAGACGGCGCTGGTCACGCTCCCGGTCCTTGCAACCTGCATCCCCGCCGTTCTGTTGGTGCGACCGGGATGGACGCCGCGCTGGATGGCTGCGGGCTGCGCCGCCGCGGGAACAGCTGCGCTTCTGCTGTCCGGCCCGCTATTCCTGCCCGGCATTGCCGGCAGGGCCATTGGGGCCGCAGCCCTTTCCGCGTCCAGGTTCGGGGCCATGCTTCCCCCCGCAATCTTTCTGCTTCTTGCCGCCGGCAGCCTGCCCAGCGCACACAGGTCCATCCGCGCCACTCTTCCTGCAGCCGTCTTCTTCCTGACGCTTTCTCACGACAGCGACATGTATGCCGCGCTGCCGGCCACGGCATTCGTCAGCCTTGCGGCAGCAGCCGGCCTGCGCTCGTTCGAAACCTTCCCTCTCACGAAGCGGTTCGGCCGTCACTTCGCCGTCGCCGTCTTCGCATTCGCCGTCGTCTGCGCGGCGCTTGTGATCGGACGGCGTTCACTCCTGGCGACAACACGGAGCGAGTACCGCGCCGCCCAGGTGATCGAAAAGCTGGACCCGTCCGGCCCAATGCTCATCGAGGCGCCAGGCTGGGCGCGCCGCCACATACACGGGTACGTTTCGGGATGCCCTCGCTTCACCGTCACCGCCGGTTCGGGGACACTGCAGCTTGAACCGCCGCCCGGCATGGCTGCGTCTCCGTCCGCGACTGTCCGCCAATGGATAGCGTGGGCGCGGGATTTCGTGTCCGTGAAAGACGTCGCGGTGGACTGGTATGGCTCCCCGGCCGTCACCTACTGGGTCCGCATCCGCGGCGAGGGCCACGCGCCACCCGATGCTACACTCATCCACCGCGACAACGAAATCGAGGTGTGGCGCAAAACCCGGGAACCCGAACTCAACACTGAACCGGACAGGCCCTGACCAGCAATGCCGACCACGATACAACAACCGCCGGCCCGCTGCAGTCAGCCGTTCAGCCGTCCGACAAATACAACCGACGCCGTTGACAGGTGTGACGGCGGGGCATTACGGTGGGCCGGTCCGGAGAAGAGCTGACATGACCGATCGTGCAAAGAGCGTACTATCAGCATCCGCCCTGTCCCTTGCGGCCATCGCGTTGACGCTGGTGCCCACCGGCTACTCTTTCATGACACTCTCTGTCTGCGCAGTGTGCCTTGCCACGGTCAAGCTGCTCCTCTGCCTGCCCGCTCGTGGGGCTTCTCCGGAATCAAGCGCGGGGCTTGGCCCGGTCGAACGTGTTGCAGTCATCGCCCTGGTCTTCGTCTTCCTTTCTCTGCTTCCGTTGCCCGCGCCTCTGACTCGCATCACGGGCTCGGGCAGGCACGCTCAGAATACCCTCGCAGCGAATGCCGTCTCCGAGGCCGGAAACACGGGGCTCGTTCCGGCAGGGACACAGCCGCTCTTCTCCGCCACGAGAAACAAGGCAGGCACACTCCGGGTCCTGACCCTTCTTGCCGCATGTTTCTCGGCCTTGTCCCTTGCATCCCGCCTCACGCCGCCCCATCGGCGCAGAATGCTTACGGTCCTTGTGTGGACCGGCGCCGCGCTGGCCGCCGCCGGGATCGTCTCCCTCTATTGGCGCCATCAGGGCGACACTCTCTGGTGGAAGCTGCCCGTCTCTCATGCGCTTCCTCCTCCGATAGCATGCTTCCGCAACCGGAACCACTTCGCTGCCCTGCTGGCCGCACTCCTGCCGCCGGCCATAGCGCTGACCGTGGAGAATACCTACGGAAAACGTCCGTTCTCTGCAGTCCTCTCGGCCGTGCCGGCTTTCGTGATGGCGGCTGCCGTGGCGGTCTCCGGTTCGAGGGGCGGATGGGTGGCTTGCCTGGCCGGCATGGTCTTCCTGGCGTTCGGCCTCCTCACCGTCCGCCGCGCGATTGCCGGAATCGCCATGATCTTTCTCGCCTGCGCGTTCGTCGGCACAATCCTGTCAGCCCCGTCCAACTACCTTCACGACCGCGTGGCGGACCTGCGAAGGATGGAAAAGTCCGACAGCTACATAACGAGAACCTCCGCATGGCGGGATTCGCTGCGCATATGGAAGGCATATCCCTTCCTTGGCGTCGGCGCGAACGGATTCAGGGCAACCTACCCTCAGTTCAGGACCACTTCGGAAAGCTCCTTCATGACCCATCCGGAGAACGAATACGTCCAGCTGCTCGTTGACGGTGGGCTTGCGGGCGTGATGATCGCACTCATGCTGGCCGCAGCCTTCGCCTACCTCGCCAAACGCTCTCTCCCTTCAGCCGCTATTCAGCCCACGCTTGTGGTGGCGTTGTGCGCAACCATGGCTTCGGTTCTGACGACAGCGGCGATTGATTTCGCAATGCATATTCCTCTCTACGCCGTGGTCGTGGTTACGCTTCTCGGCCTGCTTCTCTCCCCCGTCCCAGAACCGGCGATGCCGCGATTCGCCTTCGGCGCCTCGGCGCTGATCCTGGCCGCGGCAGTAGCAGCGGGAATATGGTCGGCGGGCCGCGCGCGAAGAGATGATCCGGTGTGGATGTCGAAGGCCGGACCGGATGAACTGGCATCGGCATTGGCGTGGTCACCCACTTCTTCATACACATGGTACTACCTCGGCAGAAAGGCATGGGGCAGACTGGATGCCGATGGCACCGCCTTTGGAGAGAAGTGTCTGTCCCGGGCCGTCGCGTATGACCCCAACAACTACAGAATATGGCGCGA
>VGWI01000161.1 GCA_016873655.1 Lentisphaerota bacterium | reverse complement strand
TCCTGCCATGACTCTAGCCCACATCATCGCCGCATCGCCAATACAAACATCCGAACCGGCTGGGGATCAGAAACAACTCACGGGCCTTTGCCGGGGTCGAAGATGCGGGAGAATGACGGGGGTCGCTGGACGGGGCCTTCGCCGGCATTGCCGACCACATTGCCGTCTGGCATAATGACCCGCATGTCGAACTACAAAACCATCGTCTTTCTTGCCGACGGGATGGCCGACGAAAGGCTGCCGGAGCTGGGCGACCGGACTCCGCTCGAAGCCGCCAACACCCCTGCCATGGACCGAATCGCCAACAGGGGCCGTTGCGGGACCTTGCTCACCCTCCCGGAGGGATTCCCCACCAGCAGCGAAGTCGCGAACATGTCCGTCCTGGGTTGCGACCTGGCAACTGAGTACTGCGGACGCGGGCCGCTTGAGGCCGCCGGGCGCGGCATCTCGCTTGCGGCCGGCGACGTGGCTTTCAGGCTTAACCTGACGACCGAAGAGAAGGGCATACTGCGCGACTACTCCGGCGGACGCGTGACGCAGGACGAGTCCTCGACCGTCATCGAGGCGCTCAACGCGGCTTTCGGACGGCCAGGCGTACGGTTCGCCACCGGCGTGAGTTACCGCTGCCTGCTTATACTCTCCGGGCAGTGGGCGTCCGCGGCCGTGCAGACTCACAAGCCTGACGATCACCAGGATGACAAAGTCGCCGATTTCCTTCCGGACGCCATTTCCCCCGCCGGAGCCGAAACCGCCATGTTCCTTGCGCGGCTGGTGCGCGAAGCTCCGGCCGTGTTGAAAGCGCTTCCGCTGAACAGGAAACGCCGCCGCAACGGCCAGCCGCCGGTCAACGGCGTGTGGCCTTGGAACGGCGGCCGGGGCGGTTCCATGCGAACCCTCCACGACAAGTACGGCATCTCCAGCGCCGTGATATCGGCCGTTGACGTGATAAACGGGCTCGGCCGCATGCTCGGCATGGAAGTTATACGCGTCGAGGGGGCAACCGGCTACATCGACACCAACTACGAGGGCAAGGCGGATGCTGCCCTCGAAGCCCTGTCGCGGCACGACTTCGTGTACGTCCACGTCGAGGGCATTGACGAGGTCTCACACGAAGGCTCGCTCGAGCTGAAACTCCGCGCCATCGAGGACTTCGATAAACGGCTTGTATCCCGCGTAGTCCACCGCATGCCGGAAAACACCGCCGTCGCGGTCCTGCCCGACCACCCCGTGCCGGTTCATCTGCGGAAACACACCAGGGAACCCGTGCCGGTGGCGATCATGCGCCCGGACTGGGCGCCGGACCGGATCAAGACTTACAACGAGATACTCTGCAAGTCCGGCACACTCGGCATGATGCGCGGCGAGGATTTCATGCGGACACTGCTGTCCTGACAGCACCGTTCCGCCGCCGGCGGAACGGGTCACTCAACCGCGTGCAAAACACCGTCGGCCAGCCGTGTCCGCCTGTGGCACGAAGCGGCCACCGTTTCACTGTGCGTCACAACTATCAGCGCCCTGCCGCGGTCGCGGCTCAGCATGAACAGGTTCTCCAGAACCGCCCCGCCGGTCTCGTCGTCGAGATTGCCGGTCGGCTCATCAGCCAGTATCACCTCGGGATCGTTCATCAACGCCCTGGCGAGCGCGACACGCTGCTGCTCGCCGCCGGACAGCTCAAAAGGCATGTGATTGGCGCGGCCTCCCAGCCCCACCTGCTCAAGCAGCTCGGCCGCGCGCCGGCGGGCAGCCTTCCAACGCAGCCCTCCGTTAAACGCCATGGACGGCAGCATCACGTTTTCCGTCACGTCCATCTCCGGCATAAGGTGATACGACTGGAATACGAACCCTATCACACCGGCACGGATCGCGGCCCTGCGGCGGGACGACAGCGTGCCGACCAGCTCGCCGCCTATCCGCACCCACCCCTCGTCCGGGTGATCGAGAGCGCCCAGGATATGCAGCAATGTGCTCTTCCCAGCCCCGCTCGCGCCAATCACGGCAAGGGCCTCGCCGCGCCGGACGGAGAGCGATGCGCCGCGGAGCACTTCGATCGTCTTGCGCCCCATCTCGTAGCGCTTGGTCAGGCCGCCGGCCTCAACAACCACGCCGCCGGCGCCGCCTGTCGCGGTCATTTCAATGCTATTCATGGCGCAACGCCTCCACGGGATCGAGCCGCGCAGCCCTGTAGGCGGGCAGGAAGCTGGCAAGAGTGCAGAAGGACATCACGAACAGTGCTATCCGCGCAAGCTCGCCGAAGGAAGTCTTCCATGGAATCTCGCTTAACCCGTAGATTGCCTTCGGGAACACCTCCACGTCAAAGAAGGTGAGCGCGCTGACGATGTTGTGAAGGTTGTGCAGAACCAGCAGCCCTGCGCCTATCCCGGCCGCGCACCCGGCGAGGCACTGTATCCATCCGTGCCAGACAAACGCGGCCATTATGCTGCGCGATGAGAAACCAAGCGCCTTCAGAACCCCGATTTCGTTCGTCTTCTGAACGGTTACGACGATCAACGTGTTCGTCACGCAGAAAATGGCGACTATGGTTATGAACACCAGCAGCACGAACATCATCGTCTTTTCATGGCTCAACGCGCTGAACATCAGGCTGTCCACCTCGCGCCACGTCCGCACCTCGCAGAGAAACCCGACCTTCGCCTGCACCGCCGCCGCGTACTCGTCGAACCGGAACGGATCATCGGTCATCACGTAGATGGCGTGCGCGCCTTCATCCATGCCGAGAAGCTCCCTGCCTATCTCGAGCGAGGTGAGGACGAAGTTCCCGTCATAGTCCCGCATGCCCAGGTTGAAGATGCCGGTCACCTTGAGCTCCTCCGGCAGGTACAACTCGTCCTTCGACATCACATTGCGCGGGGAGTAGACAAGCAGATTGTCCCCCACCCCCAAGCCCAGCCTCATGGCAAGGTCCAGCCCTATGACCGCCTTGTCGCCTTCAAGGTCAAAAACCCCGGCACACATGTACTCCGGAACCCGGCTTACCGAGGCGGCGCGGGAAGGCGAGACACCAACCACGACCGGCGCGGCCATGCGCCCGGCATGCTCCGCCAGCGCAAGAGTCTCCACGACCGGCGCGCTGCCCGTCACGCCGGGGACGGCGTCAACCGCCCTGCAAACCGCCTCCTCGTCGCAGACAGGCGCACCGCGCCCGACGAGCGTCAGGTGCGGCTTGAAACTCAGTATCTTGTCGCGCCACATCTCGTCGAACCCGGTCATTACGGAAAGCACGATGACGAGTATCGCGACTCCAAGCAGCACGCCGAGGACCGAAATCACCGTGACAACCGAAATGAAGCTGCGCTTCGGCCTCAGGTACTTCAGGGCAAGAAACAGCGAGAAAGGAAGCATGTCAGACGAGTCTCCCGCGCGCCGGCGGCCGGCGCATCAAACGGCTTCCCCGCCCCTCGGCTTGAGTTGCGGGAAGAATATCACGTCTCGTATCGCCTCGCACCCGGTAAGCAGCATGACGAGACGGTCCACCCCCACTCCCATGCCCCCGGCCGGCGGCATGCCGTGCTCAAGGGCTTCAATGAAATCAACGTCCATCTTCTCGGGGTCGTGCCCGGCCTGGTGCGCCAGTCTCTCGCGCTGAGCGAGAGGATCGTTCAGCTCCGTGTAGGCCGGAGCCACCTCCTGCCCCCCGATCACAAGCTCAAACACGTCAGCCAGCTTGTCATCGTCCTCGCACGCGCGGGCAAGTGGAATCAGGGCTGCAGGAAGCCTGCGAACGAAAGTGGGCTGGATCAGGGTGTTCTCTATGAGCTTCTCGTATATCTCGTGGTTGAGCATCAGCCGGTCGAACGAAGCGTCAACTG
>VGWI01000160.1 GCA_016873655.1 Lentisphaerota bacterium | reverse complement strand
CCCTTCTGCATCGCGTAGCGTTCGAGCTGACGGAGTCCGACGCGGCCCTTCTCGATGTCGCGGCCGATTCCGGAGCTGTAGGAAGAATACCTGTTTTTCAGAACGTCCGACAGCACGCCGTCGCGGCGGATTGCGGCGGCCACCTTCAGCCCCTTGGCGAACGCGTCCATCGCGCCTATGTGCGCGATGAAGATGTCGGCAAGCTCGATTGAGCCGCGCCTTACCTTGGCGTCGAAGTTGAGTCCGCCCGGCGCCAGGCCGCCCTGTTCAAGAATGACCAGCATGGAAAGGGTGGTCGAATAGATGTCTGACGGGAACTGGTCGGTATCCCACCCGAGGAGCATGTCGCCGCGGTTGGCGTCAACGCTTCCCAGCATTCCGTGCATGGAAGCCACCGCGAGATCGTGTTCGAACGAGTGGGCCGCCAGCGTGGCGTGGTTGGCTTCGATATTCAGCTTGAAGTGCTTGCGCAGGCCGTGTGTCTTGAGGAACGAGATAACGGTTGCCGCGTCGAAGTCGTATTGGTGTTTTGTCGGCTCTTTCGGCTTCGGTTCGATGAGGAACTGGCCGTTGAAACCGATTTCGCGGGCGTAGTCCACGGCCATGTGGAGGAACCGGGCGAGGTGATCCAGTTCGCGTTTCATATCGGTGTTCAGTAGTGTTTCGTAGCCTTCCCGTCCGCCCCAGAACACATAGTTTTCCGCGCCGAGTATTTTCGCCGTTTCGAGCATCTTCTTCACCTGCGCCGCGGCGTGGGCAAAGACGAGAGCGTCCGGGCTTGTTGCCGCCCCGTGCATGTAGCGAGGATGCGAGAAGAGGTTTGCCGTGTTCCAGAGCAGGTTGACGCCGGTATCGCGCTGGAGTTTTCCGGCGAGCTTCACGATGCGGTCGAGGCGCGCGTTTGTTTCGCGCAGGTTGCGGCCTTCCGGCGAGATATCCCGGTCATGGAAGCAGTAGAAGTCGAGTCCTAGTTTCGTGCAGAACTCGAACGCCGCATGCACCGTATCCTCGGCGCGTTTCACGGGGTCGGCCGCCCGTTCCCAGGGACGGTCCATCGTGGCGCTGCCGAACGGGTCGGCGCCGGTTCCCTTGAACGTGTGCCAGTACGCGACCGAGAAGCGTAAATGGTCGCGCATGCGCTTCCCTTCCACGATCTCTTCCGGGTTATACCACTTGAACGCCAGGGGGTTCTTCGATTCCGGGCCCTCGAAGCGGATCTTTCCGATGCGTGGGAAGAAGCTTTTCACTGCCGCGTTCTCCTTGTGATTGAGGCGAAGGACGGTGGATGCTAGCATCCGATCACCCTTGCGCCAAGGGTGAAACGGGAAAACAGCAATGAAAGACGTCCAGAACTCCCGCGACCGCAGGAAGATACCCATCCGGAAGGTCGGGATAAAGGGGCTTCGCATACCGGTCACCGTGATGGACCGGGCGAACGTTTCCCAGCATACCGTTGCGACGGTCAGTCTTACCGTTGACCTGCCGCACAGGTTCAAGGGAACGCACATGTCCCGGTTCGTGGAGATCATCACTGCGCGGCGCGGCGACATATCCGTGCGCCAGATCGGGGCGGTTCTCCGGGAGACTCTGGAGCGTTTCGATTCCGAGACCGCCCAGATCGAGATACGGTTTCCGTATTTCATACAGAAAGCCGCGCCCGTTTCCGGCGCGAAGTCTCTCATGGACTACGAATGCGCTTTCCTGGCCTCGATGGCGGGGGGCGAGGATCCGCATTCGCTAGACCTTGTGCTTGAGGTGCGGGTGCCGGCGCAGACTCTGTGCCCGTGTTCCCGCGAGATCAGTGATGTCGGCGCTCACAACCAGCGGTCGATCGTGACCATCCGGGCGCGATCGAGGGCGCTCGTGTGGCTTGAGGACCTCATCGCCATTGCCGAGGCCGAGGCGAGTGCTCCGCTGTATGCGGTGCTCAAGCGCGAGGATGAAAAGCGCGTGACGGAGCTTGCCTACTCCCGGCCGCGGTTTGTCGAGGACGTGGTGCGCGGGGTGGCGTCAAAGCTGCGCAGTGACAGACGGATTACATGGTACGAAGTCGAAAGCGAGAACATCGAGAGCATCCACAATCACAATGCGTACGCTCTTGTCGTCGGCCCTGATTCCGGTCCGGACCGGCCTGCGCCGGTCAGAAAGAGGCGTTCACGCCGGCGATGAGGACCGTGCCCGGCTGTTCCGTGCCGGGGAAATCGCCGTAGCTCTCGTCGAAGATGTTGTCGGCCCGGAACGTCAGGTCGAGATTCCCTGAGACCGGCACGGTGCTGCGCCAGTCGAAGACCCAGTACTCGTCCATCGCGTTGGCCTCCGTGTTCTGCGCATCGCCGTAACGCTCCCCGACATAGCGGGCCCTGAACCCGTGCGCGCCCCAGCGGCCGGTCCATTGGAGTCCGAACACCGCCTTGCCCGGCGCCAGGTATGCCAGCCTGTTTCCTTCGACATCCGGGTCAGCGTCGTACTTCTCGTACTCGCCGTCGGTGTATGACGCGGCGGCGTAAGCTTCCAGGCCGGGTGTGATTCTCAGGCGGGCGTCGAGTTCCGCGCCCCACGTGCGGGCGCGGTTCACGTTGCGGTTCCGGAACACCATGTCCGGGTCGAGCATGAAATCGAAGGTGTCCCAGAGCCTGTTCTCGAACACCGCCGCGGAGAGCCGCAGGCGGTTGTTGACGCGCAACCTGCAACCCGCTTCCGAAGCAAGGAGCTGTTCCGGGTCGAGGTCCGGGTTCCCCTCGAACAGGAACCCGTTGTATGTGACATTCACGTACCGGTCCGATAGCGGCGGCGCGCGGTGTGCGCCGGCGACGGACGCGTACAGATCGAGGGATTCGTTGGCTTTCCACAGCAATCCAGCGCGGGGGCTGAGGGCGGAGTTCTCTCCCTCGCCAAGGTCCTGCCTGACGCCGCCGGTCAGCGCGAACCCGCCGCGGAGTTTCATCTCGTCCTGAACGTACAGCGCCGCGGTGGCGGCCGATTCATCAATTGTGCTGGACACGTCCTCAACATCAACGGCTTCCTGCCGGGTTTCGACGCCTGCGACCACGCGGTGCGATGGGCCGATCATTCTGCTGTGCGAGATCTCCGCCGCGAGTGTCTCCTGCCGGTACACGCCCTTGCCGGGATAGACCCAGTCATAGATGTCCTCGCTGCCGTTGCGGTAGATGATGGCCTGCGTATGCGAATCGTCCGAGGCGCCGTCGTGCCGGAAGGAGAGCGACTGGTAATCGCGCCATGCGTCGCGAACGCTGTTGTTGTCGGCGCCGTGCGCGCCGAACACGCCGGCCTGGACACGCAGCGCGGCATGGGCGCCCAGGGGGATTGCGACGGATGTGTCCGCGTGGTCGAACCGCCACGAACGGTCGGAGCCGTCGAGGTTCTCCATGTAGCCGCCTGTTTCCGTGTGTCCGAACGACAGGAGGATGTCCGCTTCGCCGATCGGCGCGCCGCATGCCAGGGAGGAGATGAGCGTATTGTACGTGCCGCCGGCGATGGAGACGTTGGCGAACGGTTCTCCGGCGGTTTCTCTTGTGAAGACCTGAACAACGCCGCCCATTGCCCCGGAACCGTAGAGGGCGGAGGCCGGCCCCTTGACCACTTCGATCTGTTCGACCATGCCAAGCGGCAGGAGCGAGAACTCCGGGTTTCCCTGGAAGGCGTCGTTGATGCGGCGCCCGTCAACGATGACGAGAACACGTTTGCTCTGGTAACCGGGGGTAAGTCCGCGCATGCCCACCTTGACTTCCTGGACCGGCAGCCCGCCGCCCTGCACGTCCGTGCCTGCCACACCGGCCATCGCCTGGTCGAGGGTTGTGTATCCGTTCGCGGAAATGGCGTCG
>VGWI01000159.1 GCA_016873655.1 Lentisphaerota bacterium | reverse complement strand
AGCTTGCCAGTCTGAGATCGTTCTACAAGTTTCTGGAACGCGAAGAGCGCGTCAGGTCGAACCCTTTTGCGGGTCTTCGGGCGCCGAAGAAGCCGAAGCGTCTGCCGCGTCTTCTCTCGGTGCAGGAGGTGGACAGGCTGATGGCCGCGCCGGAGTCGGTTGCCCGGCGGCTGCGCGCCAGCCGGGAGCTGACCGCGGTTGAGGAGTACGCATTTGCCCGGGACAGCGCTCTGCTGGAAACGCTGTACAGCACGGGTGCGCGTGTGGCGGAGGTCAGCGGCATGCGGCACGCCGATCTCGACATGCTGTCCGGCGTCGTTCGCGTCAGGGGGAAGGGCAAGAAGGAGAGGCTGTGTCCGCTTGGCGGACCGGCTTTCAGGGCCATCAGGGCATGCATTCGCGCCGGTGACGCGGTGCGCGGCGACCGGCGGCCCGCGGGCGCGGTCCCGGTTTTCATGAACCTGAAGGGCGGGGCCATGACTACGCGGTCGATAGAGCGCATGATGAAGAAGTATGTCGCCGAGTCCGGCCTGAACGCGCGGACATCGCCACACTCGCTTCGTCATTCATTTGCGACTCACATGCTCGACAACGGGGCCGATTTGAGAAGCGTGCAGGAGTTGCTCGGGCATGCCAGCCTGTCGACGACTCAGATATACACACATGTGTCGGTTGAGCATCTGAAGAGGGTGTACGAAGAAGCGCACCCCAGGGCATAAGAAGGGGCTGTCCGTATGGGCTGGTGGCTTTACAATATCGTCTTTGCGGTCGGGTGGTCGCTGCTTCTGCCGCGTTACCTGTTCAGGATGTGGAAGCGCGGCGGCTACCGAAGCGGGTTCATGGAGCGCGTCGGCAGGTACGGGGATGACGCCGCGGCGCGGGTCGGAGAGCCTGGGCGGATATGGATACACGCCGTCAGTGTCGGCGAGATGTACGTTGCCCTGCTGTTCATGGACGAGATACGCAAGAGGGTCCCCGGCGTCAGGTTCGTTGTTTCGACCAATACTTCGACCGGCAGGCGAATAGGGCTTGAGAGGATCAGGTCCCCGGACATGGTCATTTACCCGCCGGTTGATCTTCCATGGACTGTAAACAGGGTGCTGCGCCTCATAAGGCCTTCCTGTCTTCTGCTTGTCGAATGCGAATTCTGGCCCAACCTGATCAGACTGGCGGCGGACTCCGGCGTCCCGGTCATGCTCGTGAACGGGCGGCTGTCTGATTCGTCATATCGCGGCTACCGTCGGCTTCGCTTCGTCTTTCGCCTGGCGATGCGGCGCATGAAACTCATGCTGGTTCAGGGCGCTGCTGAGCAGCAGCGGCTGATCGAGATCGGCGCTGACCCGGCGCGCGTGAAGGTGGCGGGGAGCGCGAAGTATGACGGGCTCACACGCGATGCCGCCGCTGAGGCGCGTGTCCGCGACGTGCTTGAGGCCGCCGGACTGCACGGCGACGGGAGAAAGCTGATCGTGGCCGGTTCCACGTGGGACGGCGAGGAAGCCGCCCTTTCGCGGATACTGCTGAAACTGCGCGAAAGACATGACGGGCTGGGCCTTGTGCTGGTGCCGAGGCATGTCGAGCGGTCCGGTGATGTGGGTCGCATGCTTTCGAATGCAGGTTTGAGGTGGGTCAGGCGCAGCGCAGTGGGCGCCAACGGCGGAAAGGCCGACGTTCTGCTGGTGGATGTTACAGGCGAACTGAGGCACTACTATGCGTTCGGGGATGCCGTTTTCGTGGGGAAGAGTCTCACGCAGACGGGCGGTCAGAACATCATCGAGGCGGGCTGCGCAGGTGCGCCGGTGGTGGTCGGGCCGCACATGGAGAACTTTGCTGCAATAGCGCGCGATTTTCTCGATGCCAAAGCCATGCTGCAGGTGCAGGACGAGTCCGGGCTGCTGGAGGCAATGGACCGGCTGCTTTCCGACAGGTCCTTTGCGCATGCCATGGGCAACAGGGCCAAGACGCTTGTTGAGGCGAGTGCCGGGTCTGTTGGCAGGAGCGTGGACGACATCCTGGCGTCGGTGCGGTTCGTCACTGTGCCGACGGGTTCCGGGCGAACCTGACCTGTTCAGGCACGCTTGGTCCCCTGCGGATGCTCGGAGCGTCTTTTTCTTGCTCGCAGGAGGCAGGCCAGAAGCACGCAATACTCGAAAGCGAAAGCTGCTCCGAGAAGCAGGGGTCCCATTGTCTGCCCGCCTGGCTTGATGCGATTGATCAGAGGGTGCAGCACGAAGATGTTCCCCGCCGGGCCTTCCAGCAGCGATTCCGGCGCGCCGAGCCTTCTCAGCAGCGGAGGAGCAACGGCAAAGGCCCCCATAAGAAGCGAAGAAGCGAACCACCTGGCGTACGGACCTGCCATGGGGTGTCCGTCCCGCCATGCCCGGACAAGCGGCCGCGCACTGAGCGCCGTTCCGAGCGCCATGCCGGCCGCGAAGTGCAGTGTCGAATGGGCCATCAGCGGCTTTCCTCCGTGAGCTTCAACTCCCGCCAGGCCGCGAAGAACACGCCGGAGAGAAGGGCGACGAACCCGAGATTGAACCATGGCGACGCGCTCTCGTGCTGATTGATCGTATAGTGCCAGAAGAATACGTCTATGACCGGATTCATGGCTATCTTGTGGTCGAACCCGGCCAGGCCGAATGTCCGGGGAAGATCCGGGAGAACGGCCCACGTCGCACCCAGGAACATGGATGCAGGGACAACCAGAAGCATGGCCGCCGATGCCCGGAACCGGCGACGCACATACACTGCCGCCGCGACGATGAACGGAATCAAAGCTCCCACGAAAAGATGGTTCATTGCTCTTGTTCAATCCCCGCCGGCAATGCGACGTGGACCCAGGCTCTCAGGTCCCGTACCCGTCTGGCGGCGGCCTCCGCACCCTTGCTGTCACCCATGCCGGCCCTGAGAAGGGCGAGTTCGCGCCATATTCTGTAGTTGTTGGGGTCATACGCGACGGCCCGGGACAGACACTTCTCTCCAAAGGCGGTGCCATCGGCATCCAGTCTGCCCCATGCCTTTCTGCCGAGGTAGTACCATGCGTATGAAGAAGTGGGTGACCACGCCAATGCCGATGCCAGTTCATCCGGTCCGGCCTTCGACATCCACACCGGATCATCTCTTCGCACGCGCCCCGCCGACCATATTCCCGCTGCTACTGCCGCGGCCAGGATCAGCACCGAGGCGCCGAAGGCGAAGCGCGGCATCGCCGGTTCCGGGACGGGGGAGAGAAGCAGGCCGAGAAGCGTAACCACGACCACGGCGTAGAGAGGAATATGCATTGCGAAATCAATCGCCGCTGTCGCCAGAACCGAAGCCATGGTTGCGCACAACGCCACCACAAGCGTGGGCTGAATTGCGGCTGAAGGGAGAGAGCGTTTGGCGAGGTAGGCGAAGGCCGCGGCCAGCATGAGTGCGATCATCACGCCCGCAAGCCCGCCGTCAACGAGCAGCTGGACGTATTCGTTCTCCGGATGGGTCATGAACGAGCTTTCCGAAGTGGTCCTGAACTGGGGGTAGGTTGCCCTGAATCCGTTCGCGCCGACGCCCAGGAAGGGATATGCCTTCCATATGCGCAGCGAGTCCCGCCATGCGGTGGTTCTCGTTATGTAGCTGTCGGACTTTTCCATCCTTCGCAGGTCCGCCACGCGATCGTGAAGGTAGTGGGACGGGGCCGACAGGATTGTGCCGACGAATGCGCAGGCGAGAAAGATCATGGCGATTCCGGCAATCGCGCGGCGGACGGTGATGAGGCCGAACGCCAGGAAGACCATGCCGGCCAGGCAAGCCACCCATCCGCCCCTCGAACCGGAGACCGCCACGGCAGCCGCCATCACGAAAGCCGGTACGGCCGAGAGGACTGCAGAGAACGGACGTTTTCCGTAGGTATTCTCCACGGTCAGCGCTATGGCCGGCGGCAGGAGTGCGGCCAGCAGGGCAGCGAAGTGGTTCCGGTT
>VGWI01000158.1 GCA_016873655.1 Lentisphaerota bacterium | reverse complement strand
CCATCGGCGAGGGAACCTTCTGGGCGATCTGCCGCTCGATACTGGACTACGTCCGTCAGCTCGACTACGTGCCGGACGAAATGGAGGGGCTTGAAAAGCTCCTTGCCACCACCTACTACTGCAACTTCTCGCTCTTCCAGTCCCTGCCGGATCATTGGGCAGTCAAGCAGCTCTTCCCGATCATGCCGCTCCATGGCCTCACCGTCCAGCCGACGGAGCGCGGCGTGCTCGCGGACATAACGTGCGACTCCGACGGCGCGGTGAAGCAGTTCGTCGACCTGCGCGACGTGCGGGAAACTCTTCCGCTGCACCCGCTGCGCAAGGGCGAGCCCTACTCCATCGGCGTCTTCCTCGTCGGCGCCTACCAGGAAATCCTCGGCGATCTGCATAACCTGTTTGGAGACACCCACGCGGTGCACGTGTCCGCGGGCAAGAACGGCTACGTGATAGACAAGACCGTCGAAGGCGACAGCGTTGGAGAGGTGCTTGAATACGTCCAGTTCCACAGGCGCGACGTCCTGGCGCGCCTGCGCCAGCGTGTGGAAAGCGCCCTGCGCGGCGGCGCCATGAGCCTTTCGGACGCCGCGCCGTTCATGCGCGAGATCGAGCGGAGCCTGGACCGGTACACCTACTACCGCATCGACGATCACGATTCGCCCCCTCCCAGGAACGGTCCTCGCGCATCATGAAGACGATGTTTCTCGATCTCGACCCTTCCCTGCCGGAAGGGGCCCCGGACTCCGCCTCGGTCGTGGTCCAGCCGATCCCCTATGACGGCACCGCTTCCTGGGGCAAAGGCGCATCGGAAGGCCCAGCCGCCATCATCGAGGCGTCCTGCCAGGTGGAGTTCTACGACGAACTGCTGCGGCGCGAGCCGCGCGAAGCCGGCATCTGGACGGCCCCGGCTCCAGCGGTCCCGGCCGACCCCTCCGCCGCCGTGGAGACAGCGCGCGCGGCCACCGCCTCCATCGTCGAATCCGGACGCCTGCCGGTGATCCTCGGCGGGGAGCATTCGCTGAGCTACGGCGTATACCTGGCGCTGGCGGCGCGCTGGCCGGACATCGGCGTCGTTCAGTTCGACGCCCACGCTGACCTCCGGGAGGAATACTCCGGCACACGCTTCAGCCATGCGTCGGTGATGGCGCGCATCCGGGAACACACCGACCGCGTCGTGCAGCTCGGCATCCGCAGCCTCAGCGGCGAAGAAGCGGCCGAGATCGCCGCAAACCGCTGGCAGGTGGGCTTCATGCACGAAATCCGCTCGGGCGGGTTCGACCTGGAACGCGCGCTCTCAGGCCTGCCGGAACATGTCTTTGTGACTTTCGACGTCGATGCGCTGGATCTTTCACTCGTGCGTTCCACCGGCACGCCGGAGCCGGGCGGTTTCACGTGGACGGAGGTCACCGGCATGCTTTCGAGAATATTCGGCATGCGGAAGGTTGTCGGGTTCGATCTCATGGAGCTCTGCGGCGGCGACCCGGCATCCGCTTTCTGCGCCGCCCGCCTCACGCACCGCATGATCGGATGGGCAACACCCAACGGAAGAAGGAAGTAAAGACGATGACCGCAGCGAACCGTTCCCTGTTCGAGCACGCACCGGATATCACGCCGCTTTTCCTCGAGTCGTCCATGAACGTGGCCGACTACGTTGACGCCGTCGGCGGCACCTGTTTCGAAGCGCGGGTCGTACACAGGGCGGCGCGGTTGTGGCAGCGGATGATAGACGAAGGCGCCGGCATCTGGCTCGGCATCTCCGGCGCCGGCATCGCCGGCGGCCTCGGCGGGCTGGTCGTCCAGCAGATCGAGCGCGGGTTCGTGGACGTCATCTGCACCACCGGCGCGCAGGCCTACCACGACCTGCATTTCGCCTATGCCCTGCCGGTGAAGGCCGTGAGCCCGACAACTGACGACGACGCGTGCCGGGAACACGGGGATACGCGCATCTACGACATCGGCATCCGCGAGGAGGAGACGCTCGTGGCGCAGGATGCGATCATTCGCCGCTTCGTGCGCGAATGCCACGCCGACCTCGCAAGCGGCCCGCTGGACAGCCCGCGGTTCATGTACCTCCTCGGCATGTGGGTCGCGAAGACAGCCCCAAACCACGGCCGCAGTTTCGTGGCCGCGGCCGCAAAGGCGGGCGTGCCGGTGTTCTGGGATTCTTTCACGAACCATTCCATCGCAATGAATATCGCCGCGATGGAACGGGAGGGATTCCCGCTGGCCTTCTCGCCGCAGGCGGACATACTGCGCTCGGCGGCGCTGGCCTACGCGGAACCGGATCTCGGGTTTGTCGAGCTTGGCGGCGGCGGGCCGAAGAATTTCATACAACAGACCGGCCCAACCGTTTCGCAGATACTCGGACTGAAAGACTACCACGGCGCGTCGCGCGGCATCCAGATCACCACCGCCAACGTCCGCGAGGGCAGCCTGTCTTCCTGCACTTTCGGCGAGGCCGTGACCTGGGGCAAGTACGAGAGCGCGGACGAGGCCCGGCTCGTGCAGGTGTGGGGCGAATACAGCGTGATCTACCCGCTCCTGAGCGCCTACGTCCTCGCGCGCTGCAAGCCGCGCCGGACACGGCGGCTGTATGACTCGATCGAGGCCTCCCTCGGTCGCCTGATGCGGGAAACGCCGCCATCCGCCGGCTGACGGCGCACCGCCACCCCCGTAGCGAAATAGTGACCGCCGCACCCGTGCCGGTCCGCAGGTAAGCCGTTCCCCGCGTGCTCAAACGTGATCCCCAGCACGCGCGCCCAGCCCAGCCCGTGAACGGCCGGCTTCAGGAGGAACTGTCTCGCAGTGGCCTCGAAGCACGGACCGGAATTCGGATTGACGCTGCCGCAGACGTGTATGTGCAGGGTCCTGCCGTCAGGCATGACCAGGGAGGCGCTTGAATCTGAAATGGCAAGCATCTCCATTCCGTTGAAAAACAGCGGGGCGGGATTGGCCTCCCGCCCCGCCCGCAACATTCCTTCCGCCGAATCAGATGAACAGCGACATGCCGGCGTCGTCCGATTCCCCGAGGAACGTGGCAACGCCGCCTATCTCGATTCCTTCCACAAGCTCTTCGGCCTTAAGGCCCATCACGTCCATGGACATCGAGCACGCGACTATCCTCGCCCCTCCCGCGCGCGCCGCGGCTATGAGGTCGGGCAGGCTGTCCACCTTCTTTTCCTTCATCACGTGGCGCATCATCGCCGTGCCGGCGCCCATCATGTGCATCTGCGAAAGCTTCAGGGCATTCGCGCCTTTCGGCATCATCCAGCCGAACATGCGGTCAAGCAGCGGCTTGCCCGGGGTCTGGGGGCCTGGCCGCCGGAGCGCATTGAGCCCCCAGAAGGTGAAGAACATCGTTACTTCGTCGCCGCGGCTCAGTGCGCCGTTCGCGATCACAAAGGCCGCGAGCACCTTGTCGAGGTCGCCTGAGAAGACGACCATCGTCTTCTTTGTCTTCGCCGCCGCCGCGGCCGCGCCGGCCGGTTGCTGCAGCGGGGCCCCTTTGCGTATCACGGCCGTGATCTTCGCGCCATCGCGCGAAATACTCACCACCTCGTGCCCCTGTCTCTTGCACCATGCCGGGGCATCGCTTGCGAAACCCTGGTCGGTCGCGCAGGCGCGGATCTCGTCGCCCACTGAGGCCGAATGCAACGCATCCGCCAGCCGCTTGATCGGGCCCGGACACTGCAGCCCGCACAGATCCAGTTCAACTGATCTCCCGCTGGGCGCCGCCGCCCCCAGCGTCTTCTCCTCGGCATAGGACATCACCGGCGGCTCCGGCGCGCCTCGGCAGACCCCCGTGCCGTGATAGGCGCAGAACGTCATCGAGCCGCCCGACAGCGTGCGGACACGCTGGAACCCGGACTGCTTCAGAATCCTGTATGCCAGGTAACTGCGGAATCCGACCTTGCAGTACACATAGACCGGCCGGCCGCGGTCCAGCGTGTCCAGCAAAGTGCGCAGCCTGCTGAGCGGCA
>VGWI01000157.1 GCA_016873655.1 Lentisphaerota bacterium | reverse complement strand
CGAAAACGGACGCCCGCGGCATGTGAGAAAAACGGCGCTCTCGCCTTCACGCTTTCCCGCAAGCTGCCCCCTGCTCTCCCGCAGATACGTCTCCAGCGCGTTCCTGGCAGAGGCGCCGAACGGGACGATCCGCTCTTTGTTTCCCTTCCCGACGCAGCGCAGGTACCCCTCGTCAATACGGACGTTGTCCACAGTGAGCGATGCAGCCTCCGACACGCGCAAGCCCGTCGCGTACATCAGCTCGAGAATGGCTCGATCCCGGACCTGCAACTTCCCGTCGCCCACCGGCGAGGCAAGCAACCTGGCAACCTCCTTCACGCTGAGAACGCCCGGCAAGACCCGCCAGAGGCGCGGGGAATCCATGGCTTCCGTAACGTTCGCGCCCATGAAGCCTTCCCGCTGCAGGAAGGCAAAAAACACTTTCACCGCAACCAGGCGGCGCGAGATGGTGTTGACTCCCATCCCGCGATCGCGTTCATCCATGAGGAAGTCAACAATGTGATCGCGTTTCACGGCGCTGCCGGAATCGATGCCGCGCCGGGCAAGGTAGCCGGCAAAACGTTCGAGGTCGTTGCGATAGCAGGCGACGGTGTTCGGACTCAGCCCACGCTCAAGCGCAAGGTGGTCGAGAAACTGGTCAACGAGAGCCTTCATTGAAGGTTGCGGCTTCCGCCGCCGGCACGGTTCGCACCGCCCGCGGCTTCACAGGCATTCCGGCGGCAATGCTTTGACCGCCTCTTCGGATGCGGGTGTGTTGTTGGCGTCAAACCCGGCCTCGGCAACGGCGAATTCGAGGTTCTTGAGCGAAAGCCGGAGACTGTCGTACCGAACGGTGACAGTCCTGTTGGTCAGGTCAACAACCGCCTCACCGGACGACAGCATGTCCCTGATCCGCTGCCTTGAAACGTCCTGATCCGGCCCGGAGTACAGCTCTCGGCCGATCGCCTCGATCACCCGGTCCGCGCAAGCGCTGTTCTTCATTGCCGGCACCTGTATGGTGACGGTCCGCATGTCAATCCGCCTGCAGCCGGAAATGGAACCGGCGAGCAGTACAACAGCAAGAAACATTAGCAAACGCATCATGCCGGCGAGTTTACCGCCGCCGCGCGGAAAGTAAAGCCGTGAACCCTCGCGGACCGAGGCAAAGCACGGCCGCCCCTTCGCCTTGCCCATCGGCGAACAGCCATGCTACCGTCTCACGCGCGGATGAAACAGCGCCACGGTTAACCGACAGTATCCACCGCGCACGGAGAAGAAAATATGAACAGCGATCAGATCAAGAAGGGTTGGGAACGCGCCCCGCACCGCAGCCTCCTCAGGGCAACCGGCATCGCGAAGAGCGATTTCGACAAGCCGTTCATCGGAGTGTGCAACTCGTTCACTCAGGTGGTCCCGGGCCACGTGCACCTCGACCAGGTTGCGCGCTATGTCCGCAAGTGTATTTCCGCGGCGGGCGGTGTTCCAATCGAGTTCAACACGATAGCCATCTGTGACGGCATCGCGATGGGCCACAAGGGCATGAAGTACTCGCTCCCCAGCAGGGAGCTCATAGCCGATTGCGTCGAATCCATGGTCAAGGCGCACTGCTTTGACGCGCTTATCTGCATCCCCAACTGCGACAAGATCGTGCCGGGCATGCTCATGGGCGCGATGCGCGCTAACATCCCGACCGTCTTCGTCAGCGGCGGGCCGATGAAGGCCGGCACAAAGCCCGACGGATGCCCGTCGGACCTGATAAGCGTGTTCGAAGGCGTCGCCGCCCACGGGCGGGGATCAATCAGCGATTCCGAACTCAGTGCGATCGAGGAATGCTCCTGCCCGGGCCCGGGCTCCTGTTCGGGAATGTTCACGGCGAACTCGATGAACTGCCTCTGCGAGGCGATCGGCATGGCGTTGCCCGGCAACGGCACGATCCTCGCCGAGAGCCCGGCAAGGAAGAAACTGTACCGCGCCGCCGCGCGCCGCGTTGTGGCCATGGCGAAGAAAGGCGGCCCGCTGCCGCGCGACATCGTCACCCGCGACGCGGTGGACAACGCCTTCGCGCTCGATGTGGCGATGGGCGGCAGCTCGAATACCGTCCTGCACACTCTCGCCATCGCACACGAGGCGGGAGTCGAGTATGACCTCGACCGCATCAACGACATATCCGCCCGTTGCCCGAACATCTGCAAGGTGTCGCCGTCTTCGCCGTACCACATGGAGGACGTTGACCGCGCCGGCGGCGTGAGCGCCATCATCAGGGAGATTTCTTCGATCAAGGGATTGATTCACAAGAAGTCACTCACCGTGACAGGCCGAAGCATCGCCGCGAACGTATCACGCGCGAAAATCCTGGATGAGCAGGTAATACGCCCACTGACCAATGCCTACTCGAAGGACGGAGGACTGGTCATACTGAAGGGGAATATCGCTGCCGGCGGCGCGGTGGTAAAAAAAGCCGGCGTCGCCGAATCCATGCTGAAGTTCCGCGGCAGGGCCATCATCTACGAGAGCCAGGAGGACGCATGCCGCGGAATCCTGGCCGGCGAAGTGCAGCCCGGCCACGTGGTGGTGATCAGGTACGAAGGCCCGCGCGGCGGGCCGGGCATGCAGGAAATGCTCGCCCCGACGTCGTACATCATGGGTCGTGGACTCGGCGAACAGGTCGCGCTGATCACCGACGGACGGTTCTCCGGCGGAACGCGCGGGGCCTGCATAGGCCACGTCTCGCCGGAAGCGGCGGAAGGCGGCCCGATCGCCCTCCTCCGCAACGGCGACATCGTCTCAATCGACATTCGCGCCAGAAGACTTGACGCGGAACTCGACGAGGCCACGCTCGCGGAGCGGCGCGCCGAATTGAAGCCGTTCGAGCCGCGCGTCACTTCGGGATGGCTGTCCCGCTACGCGCGCATGGTCGCCAACGCCGGTACCGGGGCCGTTCTGTCGTAGGCGCGGGACACGTGGAATGCCGAGCGTTGCGTTCAAGACAATCGGCTGCCGTCTGAACCAGTCGGAAACCGCGGCAATCGCCGCGGCTTTTTCCTGTGCGGGCTTTTCCCTGGTTGATTTCTCCGGACCGGCGGACTCATACGTGATCCACACCTGCTGCGTGACGGCGCGCGCGGAACAGACCTGCAGGCGCACGGCGCGGGCGGTCCGCCTGCGCGCACCCCGTGCCGTGATCGCGCTGGCGGGTTGCGCGGTGCAAACCGCGCCGGACAGGACCGCGCTCGCGGCCGCCGCGCGCGTTGACATTGTTGCGGACCAGCAGACGAAAACGGACCTGCCTCGGGCCGTCCTGCAGGCACTGGGGCTGCCAGTGCCGGCGCCATCCGGAAAACGAATCGCTCCCGTGTTCGACAGCGTAAGGGCGCTGCTGAAGGTCCAGGACGGATGTGACTTCGGTTGCAGGTACTGCATCGTTCCGCGGGCACGCGGACCGGCGAGGAGCAGGCCGATGAACGAGGTCCTGAACGAGGCGGGAACGCTGGCGCGGGAGGGTTACACCGAATTCGTCGTGACCGGCGCGAACCTTGGCTGTTACGAAGACGGCAGGCACCGCCTTCCGGAACTCCTTGAAGCGCTCGCGGGCATGGACTGCATCCGCCGCATCCGCCTGAGTTCGATCGAGTGCTCAACGGTCGAACGCGAGGTAGTGGACCTGATGGCCGCTTCGTCAAAGATCTGCCGGTTCCTGCATCTCCCCCTCCAGAGCGGAGATGACGGTATCCTGCTCCGCATGGGCAGACGCTACACGGCCGCGCAATTCGAAGCGGCAATCGCCTACGCGGCCCGTCGCCTTCCCGGCGCGGGGATAGGCTCCGATGTCATCACCGGACTCCCGGGCGAAGATGATGCCGCCTTTGCACGAACGGAGGCACTCATCGGCAGACTCCCCCTCTCCAACCTTCACGTCTTCCCGTTCAGCCCGCGTCCAGGCACCGCCGCGGCCGAGATGGAGAATGCCCCGCCCGAATCCGTTCGCACCGAACGCGCAGCGCATCTTTCATTGCTCGGAGGGAGAAAGAGGGAGGAATTC
>VGWI01000156.1 GCA_016873655.1 Lentisphaerota bacterium | reverse complement strand
AACGGTCAGGGAGGTCTCCTGCACCACGACGCTGTCCTTCATCGCGCTGCTGACCGTGGTCCAGGCTCCGGCGATGGGCAGCGGCGGCGCCAGGTCGGGAATGGTCACGGTCCGTTCGCCGACCTTTACCATCGCCTCCAGGTCCTTGGTGATACCCTCGGCGGTGACATCGCCGCCCAGCCAGTACCAGTAGCACCACGGCTTGGTGGCGTCAGGCGGATCGCGGAAGCGCTCGCTCAGTTCTTCGGCGGCGAACAGCCGGACGCTGGCGCACGCCAATAGGATGGCGAACAGGAAGTAGCGAAAGGCGGTACGAGTCATGACGATTCCTGGGTGCAGATGGTTACGGTCTTGATGCGGGCGAACAGATCAGCCAATCGAGATCCACCGGAGCGCTGGTGGCGACCGGGGTCAGGCACAGGTCCTGCGTGCCGGCCGGATTGGCCAGGTAGCAAGAGGCCTCAACGAATTGATCGCGGCCGCCGGTTCCGGATATCCGGCAGGTGCCAAGCACAGCCCCAGTCGGACCTCCGGCGCGAATGTCGATGGCGGCACCAGCCGGATAGGCGCAGGCGGCGCGCACCGTCAACCGCGCGCCAGCCGGCAGGTTCTGCACCTTGGGATAGAGCAGATGGGCGCCCGGCTTGAATCCGGCGACCTGGAATCCGGCGGGCGGCAGTTCGCGGACCTCGGCACCGACCGCGGCGGTGAAGTCCTCGGCCTCGATGCGCGCGGCCCCGTCGTAGGTGCCCACGCCGATACGGTCGAGCCGGATTGGCGCCATTTCGCCGTTGTCGCGGTAGTGGAGGTAGGACAGGCAGGAGTCGCGGTAGTACTGGCCACGGCCCGGCTGGCTCTTGTCGTTGAAGACGTAGAACCACTGGTTGCGAAAGGCGAAGAAATTGCCGTGCCGGTCGTGACGCAGCGCTTCGGTGCAAAACTCCGGTGCGACACGGTCCTCGGCGATCACCGTGCCCCTGAACGTGTAGGGGCCATAGGGCTTGTCGGACATGGCGTAGAAGCTCGACCAGGACAGGTAGTAGACGCCCCCGCGCTTGTGCAGCGACGGTTTGTCGTCGGTTCTGCCCGCGCCATAAGGGCCGGCCGCGCCCTCGATGTGGAGCGGACGCGGCGCTTCGGCAAGGGAGACCATATCCCGGCCCAGACGGACGAGGAAGTAGTTCCAGGTGCCGAAGACCAGGTAGGCCTCGCCGTCATCATCGAGGAACACATCGGGATCCCGCGCATCGGTTTTTACCAGGTCTTTGGCGATGAGCGGCTTGCCGATGGGATCGCGCCAGGGTCCGGCGGGACTGTCAGCCGTCACCACGCCAATTTCGGTCGGTCCGGTCGACAGGTACCAGTACCAGCGCCCGCCCCGCTCGACGCCGAAGGTCGCCCAGCAGTCATTGAAGGGACGCCTGAGGTAGGTATCGCGGGGATCGAGGACGCTTTCCTTCCGCCAGGTCACCAGATCGTCAGACGACCACACCCACCAGTCGGTCATCACAAAGGCCTTGTTCGCCGACGAAAAGTCATGGGTGGCGAAGAGGTAGACCCGGTCGCCATGGACAAAGCCGTGGGGATCGGTGAGGCCAATGTTGTCGACCACGGGATTGGCGGCGATCGATCGAAGGCGTCTCGTCATCATGTGCTCCCCCACCCTGCAGGCGCCCGCAGCGGATGACGCGGGCTGTTTACCGCGTCCGTTTTGTTTTTTGCGCAATCGAAATGTCGGCGGCCACGGCGGCGCGATAGCGCGCCCAGAAAAACGGAATTGCATCCGTATGCAGGAGCGGCGTCTCCGAATAACGATCCCGGGTTGACGCCACAACCTGATCCCAGTGCTGGAGGCACTTCTGCAGCAAAGCAATCGCCTCGTCACGCCCCTGGTCGTTGAGGCCGCGCCGGTAACGCTCCAACGCCACGGCCGCGCGTATCTTGTCCCCCAGATACAGCCCGAGATGCGCCCAGGTGGCGGCATCGGCGAGTTCGTCGGAGACAGGGGCATTCATTGTTCCGACAGACGCCAGGCGAGCCAGCGTTTCCCGGGCATCGCGTTCAGCCGCCTCGGCAACGGCAAGCGGGGTGATGTCGTTGGGCTTGGGGCCCCCTTTCCGGGCTTCCAGGTCAATCATTGCCGAAACACCGAGCCATTGCGGATCCAACGGCTTGGCCTGGATCACCTGCTTGATGTCCAGGAAACCCTTTTTGCTCAGGAACCCTTCGCTGTACAGCGTGGGATCCGACGTTGCGCCCATAAACGTCGCGATCCGCAAAGGCGTGCGGCTGGCCATATCCAGCACGGGCAGAAGCGTGGCTCCGGTCCCCTGTCCATACTGCCGGTCAATCGACCGGGCCAGAGCCGCGTCATCCAGGTTGGGATCGTACAGTTGCCTGCCCCAGACCACGTAGAACAACCTTTGCCGCTGAAAGGCCCAGCGCGCCCGCCCCGGAAGGTCGGGCTTGTCGAAGAAGTTCGCCGCCGGGATGTAGCATTCCGACCCGACGTAGTATCCGCCGGTCCAGGGCTGGCTGTTCAGGCGGATGTGCTCGCGGACAAAGGACGGCCCGCACCAGCGCAGCAGAAAGAAGTCCTCGTTCCTCACCATCCAGGTGATGCGGTAGTCCTTCGGCAGGGGGTTCCACAACGCATCGCTGATGGCGCCGCCATGGATAATATGCAGCTTTGGCGAGGAATGACCATGCGACCAGTTATACTTGAGCTCGGTATAAACAGGCGCGTCGGTGTGCACGGACTCCAGCAACCGGCGGCCAAGCAGTTCAGTGTCGCGCGACATCGAACCGCCTGACTTGGTGTCCTTGGAATGCGGCGCGCGGTAGTTGACCTCAACCGGCCGGCCCGCATCGCGTATGGCGCTGAGAATTACACGATCGATCCATTCGCCGCGTTCGGCAGGCGTCATTCCGCCCATGCGCTCGGACTGGGTAATGCCGATGCCGTCAAGTTCGGGATACTCCTTCAGCACCTGCGTGAGAATGGAACGGTTGTAGCGCTCGACGATCTCAGAGCGGTCACCGTCGCCAAAAAAGTCGCCATTCATGCTGTAGGTGGCCACGTTGTGCGCCTTGGCAAAGGCCGGCGACACAAAGATGTTCCAGGTAAAGAGTTGAACCTTCATGCCGCGGTCGTGAGCATGACGGAAGATGCCGCGCCAAAGCATCTGCCACTGGGCCAGTTCGGCATCGCTGAGATCGCAGGACTCGGGAAATTCCTTGGACCTGACCATCAGATGATAGGGATGCAGGCTCCATAGTGAAAGACGGTTGAAGCGGCTCTCGGCCAAATGATCAATAAGCGCTTTCCAGAAGTCCAGGTCGCGGCAGATCGTTTCGTTACGCCGGTAGAAATCATGCACACGATACGACATCCACGGCAGATTGACCTTCACGGCTCGAATGGCCATGCCCGGCCGCCCGGCCACGCCGTTGAGTTGACCCGGCTCGATACCGGCGGCGATATGCTCAGCCGCCTCGAACGCGCCGTACATGACGCCGGCGGCGTCGCCGCCGGCAATCAGCAACTGACCGTCTTTGGCGGTGATGCGATACGATTCGCTTCCAAGATCCTGCGACGGCGCTATCTTCGCACGGACCTTCAGGGCGCCGCGAACATCCGCCACAAACCCTCGCTGCCGCAGCGCCTCAGTCAACCGCTCCACGCCGAACAACACCGGCGCGGCCGTGTCGCACTCAACCGCATAGGTGCGGGGCGCCGCGGCAATGTTACCGGCAAACACCGGCGCGGCCAGCAAGCATCCCGTCCGTGCGACAGTGGCAAACAGACGTCTTCCCGCGCACAGCGCAGTTGCCAGGGACGTGCGGGCATCGGCGGACAGGTGCTTTTTCATTGGTAACTCCCCAGTCATGTGAGACGCGCGTTGAATGTTCTTAGGGGCTTCCGGGTTTTCCGGGTGATTTCTCATTGGCTATTGCGACCGTCAGCGGTATCCGAAGAGATTCGAGTGTACGAGTAGGTGTACGAGTACGGTGTTTGCTTTCGAGGAACGCTA
>VGWI01000155.1 GCA_016873655.1 Lentisphaerota bacterium | reverse complement strand
ATCGTTCAAGTCGTTCAAGTGGTTGAACCTGGCGCCGTGTTGGGGCGTTGGAGTCATGGAGTGTTGTTCCCGACCACTCCGGGGTCGCGAGAGCCGCGGGCAGCCTGACGCGTCCGCCAAATCACGAGATTTCCTGTCTGCGTCCATCTGCGTTCATCTGCGGTTTCACCCCCCCCTCCCTTCCACGTGCACACGATCTCAACGACACCTCATTCTCACAAATGACACTATCTTGACAAATCCATGACAACACGCGTCAGGCCGAGTGGTAGAGTGTTAGCGTCAGGAACGGGTATTTTTCTGCCTGCAGCAGGTAGTGCGTTTGCCGGAAAGACGATGAAGCCATGAGAACGAGCCGACTCGCTTCAGCCGTGTCCCTCCTGTTTCTTTCCGCCGTTTCCCTTCTTCCCGCCGCGACCAACGATGTGAAGAAGTGGGATTTCCTCAATGCCGCTGACTACTCCGTGCCCGAGCCGCAGTTCGTGGAAATCGACACAACCCCTCCGGGCTACGCGCAACTCATTCTGCAGGCTCAGAAGAAATACCACGACAAGATGAACGAGTACCTGTCCGGCGGAATCACCGAAGACCTGGTGATCGGCCCGCAGGTCAGCTACCTTCTCACGCAGACCGCCGGCCTGTACAACGCCCCGGGCCTGTTCAGATCGCGCACGATTGACGGCGGAGCCGGTGTGGTCTGGTCGCTGCTACACATGCGGGCGTCGAACCTATACTTCGACAAGAACGCGATGGCGACCTTGCTTCCGACCACACCGGGACTTGTGGCATACTGGCGGTTTGACAACGCCTGGACGGACGCCACCACCAACCACTACGACTTTGTCCCGGTCCAGGGCACGTACGGACCTGGCTTCGACGCCGATGCGAAGAAGGGTTCTCACTCCGCGAACATCAACCTGCCTTCATTTCCTGTAAGCAGCGGATACGCGACAATCAATTCGAATCTTGGCCTGACTGACAAGTTGAGCATTCTGTTCTGGGTGAACTCGCGGAGCGTTGACAGAAACGCCAACGCCCCGATGCCCATTTCTTTTGGCCCGGGGCTCGAGTTTCAGTTGCGGTTAGGGGGGAACTTTTCGCAGGCAAGCGGGCCATCAATGGTACCGTTCAGCATCGGGATATACAGGCAGGTCTTTCCTTCGCAAACCAGTCAGACATACTCAAACACGTTCACGGTTGCAAACGATCAGGGTGTTTGGCGGCATATCGCAGTTACTTATGACCGCAACGGGTCTCCCAAAACCCGGATATTCAAGGATGGCGTTGCGCTGCCCCTCCAGAATGACGATGTGGTCATGACGTTTGCCAGTGTCTCCAAGGTGATTCTCGGCGCTCGTCCCGATATCTACTGGGCGACGATGTTCAACGGCTTGATCGATGATGTCATGGTTTTTAACTATGTCCTCTCGCCAGCGGAGGTCCAGGCGCTGTACAAGGGTTTTCCGCACGTTCGGATCCGGGCTCGTTCAAGTCCTGACGGTGACTTTTCCGGGAAGCAGTACGTTGGACCGACCGGAGACACCAATACTTTCTACACCGGTTTACGAGAACCGCTCGTTTCGGCCGGCGACTTCAGCGTCTTCGACCGCTACGTTCAGTATGAGGCCGAGGTCATGTCGTCGGCCTATCGCCTCGACACCCCGCTGGTGGATTCGGTGGCTTTCTTCGGAAGCCTGGGCGGGCTGGCGGACAGCGCGTTTCATCAGATAAGGCTCGGGCAGCTCGCGAATCTCACCAACTATCCGTCCCAGATCACGGCCCCCCTTATCGGCATGGCCACGCTGCCTCACGGCGGCTATCCGACGAACGCGTTCTACGAGTCGCCGCCGATAGACGTCGGCAAGCGGGTCAACTGGAACAGCCTCTCCTGGTCGTCGGGGGACGGCATGAGCGGAACCCTGGCGGGGCTGATCGGTCTGTACAGGGTGGACGGCAGTTGGGCGGACACGGCGAACGGCGGCGGCGACAACTCCCCGACGAGCGTGATCGGCGCACAGTACACGACGTTTCCCAAGCTCGGAACGCGCTCGGCGGTTTTCGACAACGGCGCAACCCTGCAGCAGGTTTCGGGCTTCCTCAACATTTCGAACATCCAGGGCATGGCATTCTGGATCATGGCCGACAACCCGGACGACGGCATTCTGGAGATTTCAGCCACGAATCGGGTGCGGCTCCAGAATCTCACGATCACGCCGGAAGACTTCGGGGCGAACATGCCCGTCGTGTACGTCAACACCTCCGACATGTCGCGCCGCCTGCTGCCCGGCTGGAACCATGTAATCCTGGTCTGGCCCAGTCCCGTCTACGCGGGCGCGCTGAAGATCGGCGTGGCCGGCGGCGACTACTTCGGCGGGGCGCTGGACGAGATCTGCCTGTTCGACAAGCAGCCGTATTTCGCCGACCTGAAGGCGCACTACTGGAACGCCATCCCGCGGACGGCGGGCCGGGCCTCGTTCCAGGTGCGGACCGGGGAGACGACCAACGAGCTCTTCGCGCAGAGCTGGGGCCCCAGCTACGCGACGCCCGCCGATGCCATCTTCTCGAAGACCGCCTACCTGATCCAGTACCGCGCCACCTTCACGGGCGACGGCCGGTCGCCGGCCGTGTGCACGGCGCCGACCATCAGCGGCCGCGACGGCGCCACGCCCTTCTCGATCACGAGGAACAACCTGGCTGACGCGGCACAGGGCGATTTCGACGGCGGGAAGTCGCGCTGGTTCGGCGACCCGATCATGCTTCAGGACCTGTCTCAGACCGAACCGGCCAACCTCTACGCGGGAGACTGGACGGCCCTGGAGGGTCTGTGGCACTTCGACGAACCGCTGTGGGATACCGGAACGACGATCCAGGACTCCTCCGGCAACGGCCTGAACGGGTCGCCGCACGGCGGGGCGAGTTCCGTGGCGGATGCGCGGGCGGGCACGCGCGGCGGCCAGTTCGACGGCGTGGACGGCTACGTCTCGCTGGGGCAGGTGTTTGCCCCGTCGCGCACGTCCTTCACCGCCTCGGCCTGGGCGAAGTGCGGCTCGTCCCTGCGGGCGCCGATCGTCTCCACGTACGCGGCGGGGAGCGCTTATTTCAGCCTTGAGATGAACGGCGACGGGTCCGGCGCGACCGTGCCGGGCGTCGCAGCGTTCGCCTTCAGCGATGGCACAACCGCGAAGACGGCGGTTTCGTTCATGTCCAACCTCAACGACCGGTGCTGGCACCACTATGCCGGCGTCCGGGACGGCCAGTACATATACCTGTACGTGGACGGCGGCATGGTTGGGGCGGCATTCCTGGGCGAAGGCTACGGCGTGGGCGTCAAGGGCTCGCCCAACGTCGGCAAGCTCGGGGCGCTGCCGGTGTACATGACGGGGAACATTGACGAAGTGGCCATCTGGGAGCGGGCCCTGTCGGAGGCGGAGCTCGGCGCCGCCTTTTCCGGCAAGTACGACGCGAGCGTCACGGGCACCTACGTCTCCACCAACTTCAGCGCCGGCTTCCGCTCGATCTGGCAGAAGCTGCTCTGGTACGAGGACGGCCGCTACGGCGATCCTCTGAACGGCGACGACCCGGACGTTCTTGCCGTGTGGCATCTCGACGGCGCGTCAAATCCGGCCGTTGACGCGACCGGCGGTCACGACGGAACGGTCAGCGGCGGCACGTTCGGCACGACGGGCCGGTTCGGCCGGGCCGTGACCCTGAATCCGGGCGGCCAGATCGCCATCGCGAACAGCGGCGACCTGGCGCCTCCCGAATTGACGGTCGAGGCCTGGGTGAACCTGCGCCGCACGGCGAACACGGTGGTTTTCGACAAGAGCAACGGGTCCAACGCCGGGTACCGGCTGGGGACGGACGCATCCGGCAGGCCGTTCTTCCGGATCGAGAACCAGGAAGCGGTGGGAGGGTTGCCGATCCGCGCCGGCAAGTGGACGCACCTGGCGGGCACCTATGACGGCGCCGTGATCCGCGTTTTCGCGGACGGAATTGTCGCCGGAATAAAGGAATACGTCGGCGGAACCCCGGCCTCGGCCAACGCGGCGTCCATCGGCGCGGGCGCGTTCGACGGCGCCGTGGACGAAGCGGCCGTGCACGGCCGGGCGCTGCTCGACGCCGCCATCATGGATCATTACAGGTCGGGCGTCGTGTCGCTCAAGTTC
>VGWI01000154.1 GCA_016873655.1 Lentisphaerota bacterium | reverse complement strand
CGAGCGCGACAAGGCCGGCGATGTGACATGGCGGGTGATTTTCATCAACCATCCCGCCGAGGTCAATGGCAGGCGGACGATCGATTTCTCGATCCTCACGCATCCGGCCAAGCCCAAGCCGGAGAACGCCCGGCTCTATGCCTGGCAGTACAACGCCGGCGAGGACTGGATGGTGACGACACCGCAGCTCTGGCAGAGGCCGGTTCCGGCCTGGAACGGCCCGGGATCGAAATACGCCTTACGGAAGGATCTCGACAAGCCCGTGTATCTATGTGGTGAACAGGAACTGAAGGAGGCGTGGTGGACGGCGTCGGGTGCGCCGACATCCATTCCTCACGAGAAGGCCGGCGAGTGGCGCAAGGACAAGCCGCCGTACTGGCGCTACCTGTTCACCGGCGAGGCCACCTTCATGAATCTGAACGAAATGAACCGGCTGTACGAGGACAAGGCGATTTTCTACCTCGAGCGCCTCGTGCGCATCGGCCGGTGGGTCGGCTGGTTCATGGATCCGTACCAGCCCGCGCAGACGTCGCAGAACGTGGCCATGGGCGACGCCTGGTTTCGTCCGCTGGACAGCGTGAGGACAAACGAGTTGCCGTGGCAGGCGGGCTTCACGATGCCGTTCATGCGCGACACGTACAAGCGCCTGGCGCGGGTGCATGCCGAGAACAACGTGCCGCAGCGTCAGCATACACGGGCGAACAACTCGGCGCGCATGCTCGAATCCTTCTTGTGGAACACGCTCATGCTGCAGGATTGCGGTGCCAGGTTCCGCGCCTATGACATTGACCTGATCACAACCTATCCCAACTCTCTCTATCGCGCCATGGGGATGAACTATTCCGGCCTGCTCGCCACGATGGTGCCGTCGGAAGCGCCGACGGGGTCGGGTGACAATCCGCGCTTCGACCGGCAGATGCTCGGCCTGGGGCTGCTTCACGATTTCGGCGTCACGCGTGGCGGCGAGATCGTGGCCGGCGCATCGCTGGGTCTGGCGCACATGGAACACCAGGAACAGGCCGTGCGGTTGCTCAACAGACTCTCGGAATTCGGGTTCTTCGAGGACGCGGGGATCGAGAAGTTGCCGTTCTGGCGCAACGATGCGCAGGTGCGTATGGGCGACCGGCCGGGTGACGAGAGCCAGGTGCGGGTGACGGTCTATCGCCGGCCACTGGAGGACGGCAAAGGCTGCAAGGCCCTGTTCGTAATCCTCAATGAATCCAAAAGGGATGTCGAACTACCCCTGGATATTCGCGATCCCGGTCGTGTGTTGGGCGGCCCGAATACGCAGCGTTACGGTGATGCCATCGGGCGTGCGGCAATACCCTCCAAACTGCAGTCTGTCTGGGCGGCTGTCAGATCGAATTCGGCTGACGTGCCGGTGTTGATAGATCTGGAGTCGGATGAGCCCATCGGCAAGACGAAGGAGAAGGGCGAACGGTACGGCCCGATATTTGTTCCGTACCACGACTACAGGATCTTGTACGCCGAGCACAGTGACAATTGAAGACTGGGAGTAGGAGAGTGACGAGCATGAATCAGATTATGAGTGCATTTCGATGGATAGCGCTGGTTGCGCCAATGCTTGTTGCCGTCGTTGGCCGCGCCGGAATCACGCTGACGGAACGTGTGGCAACCACTCCGCGGCATGTTTTTACCTTGGGGGATACCGGTCTGCCGGAGCAACTGGCGATCCGTGCCGCGACAAACGATGTTCCGTTGGCCTGGCGGGCGGAAAAGGAATGGCCGGATGCCTTGCTCAGTAATATCGGCCGAGGTCCCCAGCTTGCATCGCCAATGAGGCTGGAGGCCATGGTTGATGGCCTGTCGGTTGTCGTCAAGGCCGAGGCCCCTGCCGTGCTTTCCCAGCACGACCATGGCGTCGAGGCTGTGGCGAAATGGCGGGCCGATAAGCTGAAGGGAAATCTGCGCGTTGTCTACGCTGAGGATGGCTCCATGACGTGGCGTGTGACCTATGACGCCACGGAGACTGACCTCGACAGGCTGGATCTGGTGATTGAAATAGCCGGGCCCGTGGATACGGCTATCGCCGGGAACCCCGTCGCCTTAGCCGTGAAAGAGCAGATGCCCGCGGAGTATGGGACCTTGGACACAAAACCGGGCGTTGTGTGGTTAAATGGGAGGAATCCGAAAGGTGACGGCAACTTCCACCAGGAACAGGTTTCTCACTTTTTTCTGGGCAACGGCGACCGCGGTTTCACCTGGTTGGCGGGGGACGGTCTTGAGATAGACCGTGACGAGTCATCCATCGGCGTTGAGCTCACCAGCGCGAAAGTCACCCGATGGCGGATAGCCCTGGTCAATAAGTCCGCGCGTCGCGGCGAAGCCACCGCCACCTTTACCATCCTGACACATCCAGCGCGAAGTAAGGCGGATGATCGCAGATTGGTGCAGTGGCAAGTCTGGCCCGGTCAGGCCGCCACCCCCGGCCTCACGGCGGGCGAACGGAGCACCTGCAAGGACGAGTTGGTGCGGGCTGATGCCGGCTCCGTTTGCGAGGCCGCGGCCAAGCGAGCCTTGCTGGAAGGGGCTGCCGGCGGCGAGGCGCTTGGCGCGGCGGCGACGGTGGCCGATCGCTTTCCGCTTGGGTTATTCCGCTATCTGGCTGCCCCGCATACTGCCCTGACGGCGCAGGTGCGTCCGAATTCGGCCGCACTGACCTCTGCCGGAGCGTCGCCGGCACCGGACCGCGTGGTCCTGGGCCGAGCGCTGTTGCACGATATCGGGGTGGACCTCAGGGGACTTGCCCGCCGTGTGGAAGCGGCAAACGTGCTGCGGGCTCTCGACGAATTCGGGTATTTTGAGAATGATGGCAAGACCGAGTTTCTTCCGTACTGGCGCACGCGTGGGATCTTTCAGTACGGTGAGGCGTTCGAGGATGATCTCGGGTTTGCTACGACGACGGAGAACCCGACCGCGCGGACGCGGGTGTCGGCATTCATCCGGCCCACCAAGGCCGAGAAGGTAAGGAACACTCAGGTCATTCGCCGTAAGACGCTGTTTGTGCTCGTCAACGAAGGCACGAATGCCGTGCGTGATTATCTTTACATCTGGAATCCCAACTACGTTTTTGCGGGGCCCAACCGCCTGCAGGCGGAACACATTTACTCGCAGCTCGATTTCTCCCGCATCGCGCCGGACGGCGACTGGCAGCGCAACCGTGTGGAAAGAACCCTCCCGGAACTCATCAAGGACCGGGCGGGGCGCGCCACTGGTTTGGTGAAGATGAACGGCATCATCTCCCGACATCACATGAGCGAACTGATGGATGTGGAATCCGTCGGTATCGTGCGCATCGCGGAAAGGGAGGTTCAGTTCGCCAAGGAGTTCTACGGCGACGATCTGGTTAAGAACGGTTTCCAAATGTATGGCCCGATCTATGTGCCGGCGCGCGGCATGCGCCTGCTTTTTGGCGAGGGCTTCGTGGACCTGCCGAACGGCGTTGCCGGGCGGGTGGTCGATGCGAAGACCGGCAAGCCGCTTTCGGTGCCGGTCCATATCTTCAGTGGGCAGGTGAAAGAATCCGACACCCTTGATGCCCTGAAGGCGGGGAAGGATTATGTCGCCACGGTAGAGTCGGACAAGGACGGACGGTTTCGTTGGACCGGTTTCACTGCGGGCACTATTCTGGCCGAGGTGGATGGCAAAGTGTTCCCGACCCGGCCGCAGGTTAGCATCCGCAACGATGGAGGAGTGGTGGGCGATGGCGCTCCCCATGTGCGCGGGCGGGTGGACGCTGTCTGGCCAATGACCGCGAACTCTCAGCAGTGGCCGAATAGGCTCCCTGACAGGGTCGGCAAGTGGGTGGACGTCCTCATCGAGGTGGACTTATAACTCGTTTCCTTGTCCCGGATAGCCTTAGCCGACCCGCTTAAGCGTCTTTCGGCGTTTGGTCATGCACGACGGCCAATGGAAAAAAGACCATAAGAACCCGGAAGCGCCATTACAATGCGGGCTTGAAATCCGGGTGATCACGCGACAAAAAGAAGGCGGGATGAGTATGAAGCAGGGAATCGGCAGTCCGATGCGCCTGGCGGCCGGTTTGGCGCTGTTACTGGGCGCATCGAGCTTGGTGGCCGACGACCACGCAGCTGTGCGGTTCAAGGGCGCGCCGACCTATGATCTGGCGGTTACGAACGTCAAGTGGGAGTCCGCGACGAAGGACTACAGTTATGTGACCTTCGACCTGTCGTGGTCGTGGTCCTGGCGGGCAAAATG
>VGWI01000153.1 GCA_016873655.1 Lentisphaerota bacterium | reverse complement strand
GGCCGCCTCCGCATCCCGGCTGATGACGCCGGAAACGATCGCCGCTGCGGGCTGAGTCCGCGCCTGCTTCGAAGGCGTGGCGCGCAGGGTGGCATACCCGCAGGCGGGCAATCCGGCGCAGCGGCATTTCAAACGATAAGCCACGGTGTCCAGAGGCATCTCGATGCGGGCCCACTCCAGCACGTCGGCCCGGCTTCCATCCTCGGATGTCAGGGTCCAGTCGGTCACCTGCTCGTCTTTCGTGATTCCCAGGTCCGCCGCCCGTATCACCACCTCGGTAAACGCCGGGGCGACTTCCCAGTTCAAGGGGTTGAACACCGCGACGGTTGCGTCAGGGCCGGGCGGCGGCTGAATCTGAGCGCCGATCCGCGCGCACGCCCCCAGCAGTTGCCTGCCTGCGCCGCGCCGCACCTGCCGATTCCACTTCTGCAGTTCGCGCAGCGGGCCATCCGGATGGCTGGCGGTGATGCTGTCATGGAATTGTAGCAGGCTCATCAGGTTCCACCACCGGGCAAACCCCTGGCGCGGATAGGCATAGCCAAACGCCGCGGCAAAGGCGCTGAACTTCTCCGCGGCGAGGAGCAGATGTTCCAATTCGCGGTTCTGGCGTTTGAGGCCGCTGCGGGTGATATAGCAGCCGGTGGCAATGGGATTGCCTTCCGCGCGAACATCAATCTCTCCGGCCGTGACCGTGCCAGCCAGGATCCGGTCCAGTTGCGGCTTCATCCGGGTCTTCCGGATCTGTTCGTGCGTCGCAAACCGGATTTCGACGCCGTAGCGCGCGCCCAGAGCCAGCGTGTCCGCCACAAACGAAGACGTCTTCACCGTCTCTTCCGTGGTGATATGAATCACCGCGGTGTCATGCGGGCCTTCCGACAGTTTTTTCAACGTGTCTTGCAGGCAGTCGGCCCCATGTTCCACGTGCATATCCATGCCACTGTATTCGCAAAATCGGCATCCTGCGCCCTGGCAGACTGGGCATCTCCGGTACTGGTGATTGACAAAAATACTGGTCGACCACACCTCACTGCCGAAAAAGCCGGATCGAATGCACATCAGCGTTCCGTCAATACCGCGCCAATAGGGCCGGTCGGGCTGACCGCGCACATGCTCGGTTTCCATACCCGCCGCCGAGTCCCCGCCGAACATCCGGGAATGCATCGGCAGCCAGGGGAGGTCGAACTGGCTGAAGATCTGGGGCACCTGGGCGCTCAAGCCGAACGTGTCCGGCGCGGCACCGGTTTGCGGACGGACGTTGAACGTCTCCTTGAGCCAGCGGAAGCTGTACAGGAAGTTCCGGTAGATGGATTCCCCGTGTACCAGATTGTAGTCAATCACCGCTTCGCCGCCGCCCAGATGTTCAATCTGACCCTTGCGGGTCAGTTCACGCACGAGCGGGAGTTTGTCCGGGTTCTGCTCCAGATACTTTTTGATGGTGCAGGTCTGTTCGATCTCATACGCCGCCGGCGTGTCGGGCAGGATGTCGAACCACCGATCGAACTGCGACGCTTCGCGCTCGCTGTAAGAGCGCAGAACAGCCCCATCCGCATCCTCCGCATGCTCCTCAAACGCTTTGTTCCATAAAGGATCGTGATGGTCACTCAGATGTATGTAGGCTGTTCTCATTCAAATTCCTGAAATGGGATCAACGGCGACACACGTTATCATTCAAACGCGGCTTCTATGCAAGCGCTCTGATCGGATCGCCCAGATCGGACGGTGGCGGAGTTCGCGTACCCCAGGCGGTGGGTTTGTCGCCCATGGTGAAGGCAAGGACGGTGTCGTCCTTCAGTTCGTCATGCGTCACCCAGGAACGATCGAGCGTCTTACCGTTGATCGTGACGCTCGAGTCTTTCAACAAAACGAACCTTACCGCCCATCAACCCCGCGAGCCGGCCTGCTTGATGATGATCAGGGTTTTTGGACTCCATCCTGGTATGCCAAGCCGACGGTGAGCCTGAAGGTATTGGTTCCGATGGTCACCTTCTCAAACGGCCCGGGCGTCGGATTCGCGCCGCGCGTCGCGCCATACAGGTCTGTGGTCACATCCATCGGGGTTCCGTCGGGGTGTTCCATCGCCATGCCCGTCAGGAAGTTCGTGCCCAGCATGGCGCCGGTGACAATCGGCGCGGGCACACCGGGGAATCCGGGGTCCACCGCGAAGGTAATCTCTGCGCCGTCGGGCAGGGATTTCAACGTGAAGCCGGGATCAAAATCGGCAACCACGCGCGACTGGGCGCCTTCAAAAACTGCCTTCTTGGCGCCTTTGTAGTACACGTTGAAATCGGCGGCTTTGGTGTGCTCAGTCTGTTTGCCGCCGGGCCCTACGCCGACATAGATGTTGTTGTAAAAACGGTCGGCGCCCGTTTCCATGGTCCATTCGCCGAGCTTGTCATACGAATGGGGTTTCCAATACTGGGCCTTGCGGCCATCACTGCCAAAGAATGTCCCGGCATCAATCATGAGATTATGGACCAGCAGGACCTGATGCGCCTGCTCTTTAACACCTTTGCCTACAATCACATTATTGTCAACGAGGTGACCGCCAACGCCCTTTTCGAAATACAGTGCCGTCTGAGCCGTGTTGTAGATGATATTTCCCGTAATCCTCACGTTCTGATTGGCCCAGTCGATCCAGATGCCGTGATGGACCCCATTGCCTTTGCCATACACACCGCGGATCACGTTATTCTTGATCGTGTAGTCCGCTGAAGCGTGAATCTTGATGCCGGCCGTTTCCCATCCGCCGAATTCCATGAGCGGATTGATTTCCTCGATCAAGTTGCCTTCGATCAGGCTCGCGGCCCACCCGGTGCGTCCGCAAATTCCGGACTGACCGCAGTTCCGGATAATGTTGCCGCGCACAATGTGATGGCCCATTGTGTCATAGTTGCCTTGGTTGTTGTTCTGTAAAGAGCCGCTGACAATACCGACCGTCCGCGAGTCCGAAATGATGTTCCGCTCGATGATCCATCGTCCGCCGCGATAGGTGGTAATCAGCCCTTCCTGATCCGATGTTTTCGGGCTGGGCGGAGACCAATTCGGCGCCGCGTGCGACATGTGGAAGCCGCGTAGCGTGATGTAGTTCACGCCGCCATCCACGATGGGACGGAATACCGACTTTCGCATGGTCACTTCAGCCAGGCCGGCATTGGGATTCGCGCCGCCGAAGTTGGCATAGATCACCGTGCTGCCCTTGTCCTGCTTCACATACCATGTTCCGGGCGTCGCCGTAACGTCGGCCAGAGCGCGCTGTTCGCGGTATTGCTCCCCTTCGTAAAACACCTGGCCACGGTGAAACTTACCTGCTCCGTAACCCATCCAGGCTTCCTTCACAAAGACCGTATAGGGATTAAACGCTCCAAAGACGGCGTTGGAGATGCTCACCTGGTAGGTGTTCGTGTCGTAGGGCGTCCAATTCGTAAACCGGTCCGAGCCTTTCCAAAACACCTTCTCCCCTTCCGCGGCGCGATAGGTGATCCGTTGTGCCTCCGAGCTTCCCCCGCGCGGCGGGATCACCTCCTCGCGATACGTTCCCGCGCGAACCGTGCACACATCCCCGGGCTGCATCACCGTGGCCGCCTTCTGAATCGTCAGAAAGGGCTGTGACGACGATCCTGGATTGGCATCACGGCCAAGCTTCGAAACGTGATACTCGGCTGCACTGGCAATGCCGGCGGTACTCAGAACTGCCGCCATGACGAGGAGCAATCTGTTGATTGAAAATTTTATTGCATCAGCCAGCGGCAGGCGACGCCCGATACTGAGTTCAAGTTGGCTTACGATGGCATAAAAGAGTGAATTCATGCTCGTGAATATGCCTGAAAACGTGGGCTATGTCCAGTTACGACCATCCCTCTTCATGACTCTTTCCCACGGGCAACGCTATTTCTGCGGATTGTTACCCGTCCCGACGAGAGGAAGCAGTGCTTGGGCCCCCATCCCGTCCTTGATGGATCCATAATAATTCTCGTATTGTCTCTCGGAAGGAACTGGCGCCACGCACGTTTGGGGTGGTTCGTTTCTGGTTCCTGCGACCCCACGGCCATACAGGAGCACCGCTTCCCCCCTCTTCAGGTCAATCAGATAGGCTCCGTTTCCGTCCGGCTTCAGGTTGAAGGCTCGCGCACCATGCGCCAGGACGGCACCCGGGAGATTGGGCATGATTCGCAGTGGTGATCCAGCCAGGCTCTTCACCAGCACCCATTGGTTGACGCCATGCGCGCGTCTGCCGCTGACTTCGAAGGCGCCCTCGGCGAGA
>VGWI01000152.1 GCA_016873655.1 Lentisphaerota bacterium | reverse complement strand
CACTCGCATTCCTCGTGCGGTGTGCTGAGAGGCCTGCACTACCAGTTGCGGAGACCGCAGGCGAAACTTGTGACCGTGACGACCGGCGTCATTTACGACGTTGCGCTGGACGTGCGGCGCGGGTCGCCGACGTTCGGGCGCTGGTTCGGCCTGAGGATGGAAGCCGGGCGGGGGGTCCAGATATTCGTGCCGGCCGGCATCGCGCACGGGTTCTGTGTCTTGAGCGAGACGGCCGATGTCGTTTACAAGTGTTCTGACTACTATGACCCGGCCGACGAACGCGGGGTCCTGTGGTCTGATCCCCATGTGGCGGTCAAGTGGCCGGTTGCTGCGCCGGTGGTCTCAGAGAAGGACGGGCGGTTGCCGGCGCTGGGTGATGTGGGCGATGCCGATCTGCCGGAATGGAAGGAGCCCTGAAGTGAGCGCGGCGGGAGAAAGGATCGAGGCGATAAGGCGCGCATGGGGCGGCAGGCTGGTGATACTGGGGCACCACTACCAGCGTGCCTCGGTGCTGGAGCATGCGGACCACATCGGGGATTCGCTTGAGCTTTCGCGCAAGGCAGGCTCCGCGAAAGGCGCGGAGAGGATTGTTTTCTGCGGTGTGCGTTTCATGGCCGAATCCGCCGTGCTCCTCGGCGGAGAAGGGCAGTCGGTCTACATGCCCGAGCGAACGGCCGGTTGCCCTATGGCCAACATGGCCGACGAGGACCAGTTGGAGCAGGCCTGGCGGGACGTGACCGCCTCCGGCGGCAAATGGGCGCCCGTTGTTTACGTTAACAGCGCGGCCGAGGCGAAGGCATTCTGCGGGCGGCACGGCGGCAGCGCGTGTACCTCCGGCAACGCGAAGGGGGTCCTGGAGTGGGCGTTCGGGTCTGGCCGCAAGGTGCTTTTCGCGCCTGACGAACACCTCGGGCGCAATACCGCCGCCGACCTTGGCGTTCCGGATGAAGACGTGGCGCTGTACGACTTCAGGGCGCCGGGCGGCGGGTTGGTGCCGGCGGAGCTGCGGGCGGCCAGGCTGGTGGTTTGGAAGGGGTTCTGTCTCGTCCATACCGCGTTCACCGTGGCGCAGATCGAGCGTGTGCGCCGCGAGATTCCTGACGCGAAGATCATCGTTCACCCCGAATGCCCCCGTGAGGTCGTATCCCTCGCGGACGAACATGGATCAACCGCGGCCATAGTGAAGTACTGCGACGCGGCGCCGGACGGCGCGACGGTCGTGGTGGGCACGGAGCTCAACCTCATCGAGCGGCTGGCAAAGAAGCATGAGGGGCGGATCAGGATCAAGGCTCTCAACCCTTCCGTGTGCGCGAACATGGCGAAGACCAACGAGGAAAACCTACTCAGCCTGCTCGAGCAATGGCCGGAAACGTGCCGGGTCACAGTCTCCGGCGCGGTAGCGGCGGACGCCAGGCTGGCGTTGGAGCGGATGCTCAGCCTGTGAGCGCTTTCCGACTTGTTGCGCCGTTCGAGCCGACGGGCGACCAGCCGCAGGCCATAGAGGCCCTGTGCCGTTCGCTCGCCGCCGGGAACCGTTTCCAGGTGCTTGAGGGTGTGACCGGGTCGGGCAAGACCTACACCATGGCGAATGTCATCGCCAGGCTCGGGCTCCCGGCTCTGGTGATATCCCACAACAAGACGCTCGCGGCCCAGCTCTACGGGGAGTTCAGGGAATTCTTTCCGGACAATGCCGTCGAGTACTTCGTCAGCTACTACGACTACTACCAGCCGGAGGCCTACATCCCGCAGACCGACACGTATATCGAGAAGGACGCGTCGATAAACGAGGAGATAGAGCGGATGCGCCTTTCCGCTACGAACTCGCTGCTTTCCCGGCGGGACGTGGTGATCGTGGCGTCCGTTTCGTGCATCTACGGGCTCGGATCGCCGGAGGACTACGAGGGGATGGTCGTGCGCGTGGCCCGGGGCGACGAAGTCGACCGCGAACAGATACTCGCCAGGCTCGTGGACATACAGTACACGCGCAACGATATTGCGCCTTCGAGGGGGACGTTCCGCGTTCGCGGCGACGTGGTGGAAGTATATCCGCCGTACGGGCGGAACGGCATCCGCATCGAGCTTGACTGCGATGTTGTGGGCGCGGTGTCGGAGACCGATCCTCTGACGGGCGATCGCGTGCGCGAAATGGACGTGGCGGTAATATCGCCGGCGCGGCACTTCGTCATGCCGGAACCAAAGATCAAGCCGGCAATGGCGCGCATTGTCTCTGAACTCGATGAAAGCGTCACGCGCTTCGAGAGGGAGGGGAAACTGCTCGAGGCACAGCGCATTCACCAGCGGACCATGTACGACATGGAAATGATCAGGGAGATCGGCTACTGCTCCGGAATAGAGAACTATTCCCGCCATCTCAGCGGACGCTCGGCAGGCGAACCGCCCGCAACACTCCTCGACTACTTCGGCGGCGAGTTTCTGACAATCATCGACGAATCGCATGCCACGCTTCCTCAGCTGCGCGGGATGTACAACGGCGACCAGGCGCGGAAGCAGGTGCTGGTGGACCACGGGTTCCGGCTGCCGTCTGCGAAGGACAACAGGCCGCTCCGGATGGATGAGTTCATGCGGAAGGTGGGCCGGGTGATCTTTGCTTCGGCGACTCCCGGCGAGGACGAGCTCTCAATGGCCCCGGTCCGCGTTGAGCAGCTCATCAGGCCGACCGGGCTGACCGAGCCGCCTGTCGAGGTGCGCCCCCTTGAGAACCAGGTGGACGACCTGATGGCCGAGGTGAAGGAACATGCCGCGCGAAGTGAGCGTGTCCTCGTAACGACGTTGACGAAGCGGACCGCCGAGGATCTTGCGCGTTATCTTCGCGAAGCCGGGCTGCGCGTCGAGCACATCCACTCGGACATGGACGCGCTGGAGCGGGTGCGCGTGCTCAGGCGGTTGAGGGAGGGGAAGTTCGACTGCCTCGTGGGGATCAACCTCCTGCGTGAGGGCCTGGACCTGCCGGAAGTGGCGCTGGTGGCGATCCTCGACGCGGACAAGGAAGGCTTTCTGCGTTCCGAACGTTCGCTCATCCAGGTGGCGGGCCGGACCGCGCGCCACCTGAACGGGAAGGTCATACTCTATGCAGCCGGCGTCACCGATTCGATGCGGAGGATGCTGGACGCGACTGACCGCCGGCGCAGGATCCAGACGGCCTACAATGCCGAACACGGCATCACGCCGCGCGGCGTTGAACGCGCGCTGCAGGAAATGCATTTTGCGGAAGAAGACGCGGCCGGGGTCGAAGCCATGGTTGTGCGCGAAGCCGGCGGGGACTACGACGTCGCGCTTGTGATATCCGAGATGGAGCGTGAGATGATCGAGGCGGCCGACGCGCTCGAATACGAGAGAGCGGCCCATCTCAGGGACCAGATCGCAGAGCTGCGCCACGGGACCGGCACGGACGGCGATGCAGGCCGCGGAACAGGGCCGCGGCCTGCCGGCGCTCGAAGCAGGAAGAAGCCTGTTACTGGCGCCCGGGCTGGCCGTAGTACGCGGTCGAGCCGTGGCGGCGGCTGAAATGCTTCGCCGCAACGTGTTGCGACAACAGCGGAGTATCCGCTTTCAGGGCGAGGGCCGTGGCCGCCATGGCGGCTATTTCCTCCAGCGCGATGCTGTTTGCCACCGCCGCGCCAGACGACGGCCCCCATGTGAACGGGCCGTGCTGGCGGACCAGGATGCCGGGGCATGTTGACGGATCGAGCATGCTCATGCGTTCCACGATGGCGGTGCCGGTTGCCTGTTCGTAATCAGCCTGCACTTCGGCGGCCCGGAGCGCGCGGGTGACGGGCACGGGGCCCTGGAAGACATCGGCGTGTGTCGTTCCCAGGCACGGTATCTCGAGACATGCCTGCGCGAAAGATGTGGCGTAGCGGCTGTGAGTATGCGCGATTCCCCCGATCGCGCCAAACTGGCGGTAAAGCGCCGCGTGGATGGGGGTGTCGGACGACGGCCGGAGCAGCCCGTGCTTCACGCGGCAATCGAGGTCCACAAGCACGATGTCTTCCGGGCGCATCTGTTCGTACGGGATGCCGCTCGGCTTGATGCCGATGAGGCCGGAATCACGGTCCATGCCGCTGACGTTTCCCCATGTCAGCACGGTCAATCCCGAGCGTTTCAGCATCATGTTGGCTTCGTATACCGATTCTCTCAGGTGAACGAGATTAGCTTCCATGTTAGTTCCCTCCAGCGCCTGACTATGCCCGCGTCCTGCTTCGCAGTTCCAGCAACTTCTTCATCACATGTCGCAGAGATCCGCCTTCCCTTGCCGTGCCGAACGTGTCGTGCAGTTCGGAGTACA
>VGWI01000151.1 GCA_016873655.1 Lentisphaerota bacterium | reverse complement strand
CTTACCCATTCTCATGCCGATTTCGTGTCCGGCCACATGGAACTGGCGAAGGCGACCGGCGCCGAAATCATCATGAACGAGGCCACGGCGGCGGGATTCCCGCACAAACCGGTCAAGGACGGCGACGCATTCGAGTTCGGCGCCGTGCGGGCCGTGGTTGTGACGACCCCCGGCCATACGCCGGACGGTACCTGCCTGTATGTGCATGTCCCGAAATCAGCCCCGAACCCCTCATTCATATTCACCGGCGACACACTCTTCATCGGCAGCGTGGGGCGCCCGGACCTGATGGGCGAGGGCATGAGCGCGGCCGCGCTGGCTGAAATGGGGTTCCACTCGTGGCGCGACAAGCTCTCGAAGCTGCCGGACGAGACGCCGTTCTATCCAGCGCACGGGGCCGGGTCCCTCTGCGGCGCGCATTTGAGCGACAAGCCTGTTTCGACGATCGGGGAGCAGCGCCGTGAGAACACATACCTGCAGCGCAAGGACCTGACATCCTACGTGATGGCGGTGATAGACGGGCTGCCCGATGCGCCGCAGTACTTCAAGCACAACGCGAAGATGAACCACGACGGTCCGCCGCTGGTCGATTGGGAAAACATTGTGCCGGCCGCACTCAAGCCGGCGGAAGTGCAGGAGATGGAAAAGAAGGGCGCATGGGTCATTGACGTGCGCGACGCCGCCGAGTTTGCGGCCGGGCATCCGAAGAACGCGATCAGCATCGGGATCAGGGGCAGGTTCGAAACCTGGACGGGGAGCATGATACCATGGGGAGAACCGTTCATCCTTGCCGGGTCCGATGATGAGGTGAGGGAAGCTGCCTTCAGGCTGAAGCGGATAGGATACGACACGCCTGCCGGTTACCTGGCCCGCGGCCAGGCTGCCTGGGTGTCGGCGGGGCTGCCTGTCGGGACACTGGGCCTCCTGAAGCCGGCGGAACTTCATCGCCGCATGCAGGAGGGAACGGCGCCGGTCATCGTGGACGTGCGCCTGCCCGCGGAGTGGATGGGGTTGCGCATAGGGAACGTGCTGAACATCCCTGTGAACAGGCTTTTCACCGACGGAAAGCGGCTTGCAAGGGGTATGCCGGTTCTCACCGTCTGCAACTCGGCGTACCGGTCCAGCATGGGCGCGTCCGCTCTGCTGAAGATCGGCTTCACCGAAGTGCTTAACATGGAAGGCGGCAGCGAGGCGTGGATTGCCGCCGGACTCCCTACGCTCAGCGCGGCCGCGGGTTCCGGACACCAGGCTTCCTTAAGAACTGTGAAGCTTCCGGACCGGCTGCCGCCGGCGGAGCTGAAACGCATGCTGATGGATATCCCCGGCACCTTCGAGCTGGTTGACATCCGGCCGCCGGAGATGTTTGCGGACTACAGTCTTCCAGGCTCAATGAATTCAGACGTGGCGGATGTGCTGGCAAACCCGGCTTATCTGAACGGCGCGGCGCCGCTTGTCATTGTGGATCGTGACGGGTCCGTCGCGATGGCGGTGGGCGGGGTTCTTTCGCAGAAAACAGATCGGCCGGTGAAGGTCCTTTACGGCGGGCTGGATGCGTACTGGCGCGAGTCCGGTTTCACCGGACAAATGCCGGCGGCTTCAGTGCCTTCGGCGGTTGCGCCGCCGGCGCGGCCGGCTGTGCCGGCGCAAAGGCCGGCTCCGGCGCCTGCCCCGGCGTCGCCGCGGAAGAAGAGCGCCGGGTGCTGATGCGTTCAGCGTTGGATTCTATGTCGGTCCGGTGATTGATCAGGAGGCGGCATATGAGCGATGACGACAACACCCGCGGTTCGCCGTACATGAACCCGTACATGGCTGGAGTTCTTCTCGGGCTTGTGCTCCTTGTCTCGTTCGCAGTGCTTGGAGCGGGGCTCGGGGCATCGGGAGGCATAGCCAGGATCGGCGCGTGGTTCTCGGTGTGCATTGCCCCGGGGCGCACGCTGGCCAGCGAGTATTTCGGGAAGTGGGGGGCGCAGCCGCTCAACTACTACCTGGTCTTCATGTTTGCCGGTGTTCTGATCGGCGCCCTTGTCTCCGCGCTGCTGGCCGGGAGGGTGCGGTTGCAGGTCGAGCGCGGCGCCTCTGCATCCGTGTCTCTGCGGCTCTTGTACGCGCTGGCCGGGGGCGTGATCGCCGGCTTCGCCAGCCGGCTGGCCCAGGGCTGCACGTCCGGGCAGGCGTTAAGCGGCGGCGCGCTGCTGCTTACCGGGAGCATCGTCTTTATGCTCTGCATATTCGCGGGCGGCTACGCGACGGCGTGGTTCGTAAGGAGGCAGTGGCATGATTGAGACACTCTACAGCCTCGACGGACTCGACACACGGACCGCCTGGGTGCTGGCGCTGCTCATTGGCGCGGCGTTCGGGTTCGCGCTGGAAAGAGCCGGCTTCAGCAGTTCGCGGCGGCTTGCGGGGGTGTTCTACTTCACCGACATGGCTGTCGTGAAGGTCATGTTCTCAGCCGTCATTACCGCGATGCTCGGGCTTTCGATCATGATCGCTTTCGGGTGGATTGCCCGGGACAGCGTGTTTCTCATGCCGACGATATACGGCGCGCAGATCCTCGGAGGTCTGCTTTTTGGCGTCGGATTCGTGATGGGCGGATGGTGTCCGGGTACGGCGGTCGCCGGGCTGGCGGCAGGACGCATTGACGCGCTCGTGTTCTTGCTGGGCGCGGTCGGCGGCAGCATCCTCTTCAACGAGGCGTTTCCCTTCATCGGGCGCCTCTACATGGCCGGGGACCGCGGTGTCGTGATGGTCTATGACTCCGTCGGCCTTTCAAGGCACGTGTTCGCGGCAATGTTTGCGGTTGTCGGGGTCGGCGCCTTCTGGGCTTCCGAGTGGGCTGAGAAGAAGCGCACGGGCAAGTCCGCGTATCTTGGGTCGCGTTTTCTAAAGGCCTTCAGCGTGGCGCTGCTTCTTGCTGCGGGTGTCGTTTTCATGCTCGGGCAGCCGGGCGGGCCGGATGCGGTCGAGATGGCGATCATGCATGAGGCGGAAAGCGGCGCGGATCACATGGATGCCGACGAACTCGCCGACCGCCTGATGGCGGGCGAAGACATGTTCCTTGCCGACATAAGGCCTCAGTCGGAGTTCGATGGGTTCCATATCCGCGGCGCCGTGAACGTGTCCATGGCCGGGCTGGCCGATGCGGTGCGGGCTTCCGGCAAAAGCAAGGTGGTGCTCTATTCGAACGGGATGACGCATCCGGCGCAGGCGCGCGATTCGCTTCGCAGGCAGGGATTCGACAATGTCTTCATTCTGACTGACGGGCTTACCGGGTTTGTGGAGCGGTGCCTGAAGCCGGTTTCTCTGCGGTCTGAACCGGTTCCGGCCGCGGAAGCCGGGCGGATCCGTGCATGGCGCGGTTACTTCGGGGCTGCCGTGGCCGGGGAAGCTACCACGGGCAGCACGGTCGGAGCCGATGCCGACGATGTGAGCGTGCTGGTGGACGTGTGGCGGCTGGCGGGAATGCTGGGCGGCGCCGGTGTCAAGGTCCTGGATCTGCGGCCGCAGCCGGAATACAACACCGCACATATCCCCGGTTCTTTGAGCCTGAACGTGGAGAGTCTGAGGGGAAACACGGGCGGCGTGCCTTCGATGCTGCTGCCCGCGCGCATGCTTGCCGCGCAGTTCTCCCTGCTTGGAATCGAGGCGACGGACAGAGTCATTCTTGTGACTGGCGACAAGTTCCATGACGCGACGCTTGCGGCGCTTGCGTTTGAGAGGGTGGGCCACCGCGGCTACGCGGTGCTCAACGGCGGGTATGCGGCGTGGGCCGCGGCAGGCCTGCCGACTGACGCGCGACTGCCGTCGGTTGCGCCGTCCATGTATGAACCGGCGCCGGACGCGGACACGTTCAGCGTTGCGCGGGATCTCGTGGCGGCGGAGTCTGGAAGACGCGCGGCGGTGATCCTGGACGTGCGGCCTTCTGACTATTTCAGCGGCGCGAAGACCGACGAGGCCAGGGCGGGGCATATCCCGGGCGCCGTGAACAGGCCTTTCAGCGAGGACACGGTCAGCGGTACGGACAAGTCGGTGTCGTTCAGGCCGGTTGACGAGCTGTCTGCTGCCTATGGCAAGATCATCAGATCTCTTGATACTCCGGTTATCGTTCATTGCCGCACCGGCCACCAGGCCAGTCAGACGTACTTCATCCTGAAGCATCTCCTCGGCTACAGGAACGTGCGCTGGTACGACGGAGGCTGGACTGACTGGGCATCGCGCGAGGAACTGCCGGTGGAAACCGGCGCGGCCGCAGGCAACTGAACTGCGGGTGATTCCGTCCAACACGTGCCCTGAATTCCTACACGCCTTTCCGACTGATTCCCTTTGATCAACCGTTTCGGCGGGAGTAGGGTTTTCCCGGGTGACGGTGATGAA
>VGWI01000150.1 GCA_016873655.1 Lentisphaerota bacterium | reverse complement strand
GTGGTTGGCGTCCGAACCGACATAGACCGTTTCGAGGTGATAGAGAAGGGTGCTCCCCTGGTACCACGGCATGTTCTCCGACTTGTTGACGACGTTGTCGCCGCGGAGCGCGGAGATAGGAATGAAAGTAATCTCCGGGATATCCAGCCGGGAAGCGAAGTCCTTGTAGTCCGCCACGATCTGGTCGAAACGGTCTTCCGACCAATCCACCAGATCCATCTTGTTCACCGCCACCACCACATGCGAGATGCGGAGCAACGAAGCAATAAAGGAATGCCGACAGGTCTGCTCGATCACGCCGTTGCGCGCGTCCACGAGAACGATGGCAAGGCTTGCTGTAGAGGCGCCGGTGACCATGTTGCGCGTGTACTGGATGTGCCCCGGGGTGTCCGCGATGATGAACTTGCGCCTGGGCGTGGCGAAGTAGCGGTAGGCGACATCGATCGTGATTCCCTGCTCCCTTTCCGCCCGCAGCCCATCCGTCAGCAGCGCCAGGTCCACATTCTCGTCTCCCCGCTGCCTGGAGACACTCTCGATCGCCTCCAACTGGTCTTCGAAAATGGTCTTGGTGTCGTACATCAGGCGGCCGATCAGCGTGGACTTGCCGTCGTCCACGGATCCGGCCGTGGTGAACCGCAGGAGTTCCATGTTGGAGTAACCGACTTCCGGTGAAAATGCCATGGCGTTACGTTCCTCTGTCTTCCGGCTCAGAAGTAGCCCTGCCGCTTGCGATCCTCCATCGCGGTTTCCGACCGGCGGTCGTCGGCCCGTGTGCCACGCTCCGTCTGCCGGGCAGCGGCCACTTCGGCGATGATGTCCTCGACCGTTTGCGCCTGGGAACGCGTGCAGCCCGTGCAGGTTGCGTCACCGACGGTACGGAACCGAACCGACTCCTCACGCGGCTCTTCGCCATCGAGGAGCGTGGTGAACTCGGTCACGGCCAACAGCATTCCGCGGCGTTCGACGACCGCCCGTTTGTGGGTGAAATAGATACTCGGAATCGGGATGCGTTCACGCCGGATGTATTGCCAAACATCCATCTCCGTCCAGTTGGACAAAGGGAATATCCGGAAATGCTCTCCGGGGTTCATCTTTCCGTTAAAGAGGTGCCATAGTTCCGGCCGCTGGTTCTTCGGATCCCATTGGCCGAAATCGTCACGGTGCGAGAAGAAGCGCTCCTTGGCGCGCGCCTTCTCCTCGTCGCGCCTTGCGCCCCCTATGGCCGCATCGAAGCGATGCTCGTTCAGGGCATCAAGCAGCGTGACGGTCTGAAGACTGTTGCGTGAGGCGTTCGGCCCGGGCTCCTCCTTCACTCGACCGCGGTCTATCGAATCCTGGACGGATGCAACAACAAGCCGCGCGCCCATCGCAGACACGAAGCCGTCTCGAAACACGATGGTCTCGGGAAAATTATGCCCCGTGTCGACGTGCATGAGAGGGAATGGCATCTTCGCCGGCCAGAATGCCCTTCTGGCAAGGTGAGCCGCACATATTGAGTCCTTGCCGCCGGAGAAGAGCAGGACCGGGTTCTGAAACTTGGCGGCCACCTCGCGCAGCACGAAGATGGCCTCTGATTCGAGGTGCTCCAAGTGGTTTACGGTGTAAGACGTATGCATCCTGATGTGCTCGCTTCTTTCGCTAGTCTCCGCGTGCCGGGGCGGCGCTGCGCCGCAGGCGATCGTTGATGGCGCGACCCAGCCCGGAATCCGGAACCGGCTCGGCCACAATGCAGTCAAGGCCCCGCGCATCAAGCCTGCGCATGGCGCCAAAGAGATTGGCGGCCGCCTCACGCAGATCGCCATTTGCGGAGAGAACCTCCACGGCGGCAAAGGAACTCGGGCAGGGCGCGGCCTGAGAAGCCAGGAGCCCCACCCTTCCACACACGTGCGCCCCCGGCGCTTCGCCCCGGTCCAGCAACTTCAGCGGAGTGCGAGGGGCGTAATGACGGTCCAGCATGCCGGGCGCAGGCGCGGCGCCGCGTTTGTGCCGCAGTGCCTTACCCAACGGGCCGATCACCGCTTCGATGTCTTCGACCGACAGCCCGCCGGGGCGGAGCAGTACCGGCGCAGCGGAGACAAGCGACACGATGGTTGACTCGACGCCCACGGAGCACGGGCCGCCGTCGAACACGAGGTCCACCTTGCCGGCCAGTTGATCGTGAACGTGCTGCGCGGTCGTGGGGCTGGTATGGCCGAACGGATTCGCGCTCGGCGCGGCGACCGGCGTGCCGGCGCGGTCAATCAGTTCCAGCGCGACCGGATGCCTTGGCATGCGCACCGCCACGGTGGGAAGTCCGGCGGTGACCAGGTCCGGCACCGCGGAAGTCCTGGGCAAGACCAGCGTCAACGGGCCGGGCCAGAAGCGATCGATCAACGCCTGTGCCGCGGCGGGGACCTCCTCAACCAGCAGCGGCAACTGCTCGGGAGCGCTCACGTGGACAATCAGAGGATCGAACCGGGGACGCCGCTTGACCTCGAATATCCTTGCCACGGCCTTTTCATCGAAAGCGGCGGCTCCCAACCCGTATACGGTCTCCGTCGGAAACGCCACGACACCGCCATGGCGGAGGATGTCCGCCGCCCGCGTCATCAGCCCGGGATCGTCGTTCTCGCGGAGGCGCCACTCGCGGCATGCGAGGATCCAGTCGGCCGCCTCGCGAATCCCCGGCACAACCGCTTTGCATTCGGGCAGCTCCGCCCGGTGCTTTGCGCCATGGCCTGTCAGGACATAAATACCCGTGGCGCCCGCGTTGTCCGCAAGAACGACATCGTGGGGGTGATCGCCAACGACGAACGACCGGGCCAGATCGAGGCCGTACCTGCGGGCGGCTTCCTCAAGGAAATACGGCTTCGGCTTGATGCAAACGCAGCCCTCGTCCCGGCGGTGCGGGCAGCAGTACACCTCGGTGATAACCACCCCGCGCCGGCGCAACTCCGCGACAGTATGCTCGTTGACACGCGCGACCTCTGCCGAACTCACTATTCCATCCGCAATGCCGCGTTGATGGGTGACCACAAACAGCCGGAAATGCGCGTGCAGCCGTTGCAGGGCGCGAACGGTATCCGGGAAGAAGACCACCTCGGACGGCGATCGAAGATGGCCGCGATCCTCGATAATCGTGCCGTCTCGATCCAGAAATACCGCTGGTGTCAGTTTCGCACTCATCGCGATCGCGTCACCGGGCGCTTTCCAGCCCGGGGAGCTCTGCCTCGTCCAATTCGTTCTGCGTCAGCAGGCGCAGCGCCTCGCGATATTTGGACGCCGTTTCCCGCACGACTGCGTCGGGAAGTTCTGGGGCCGGCGGATTGTGATCCCATCCGATGCTGTTCAGATAATCCCGCACATACTGCTTGTCGAAGCTCGGCTGTGACCTGCCAACGGCATACTTGCCGGCCGGCCAGAAGCGTGAGGAGTCCGGCGTCAGCACTTCGTCAATCAGCGTGAGTTCCCCGCCTACGAGACCGAACTCGAACTTGGTGTCCGCGATGATGATGCCGCGCCGCGCCGCGTAGTCCGCTGCCTCCTTGTACAACCGGAGACTCGCGCGGCGGATGTCTTCGGCGACCCGCGCGCCCAGGATATCGCAGGTCTTCTCGAACGCGATGTTCTCATCATGCGCTCCGTCGGGGGCTTTCGTGGACGGCGTATAGATCGGCTCCGGAAGCTTCTCCGATTCCCCGAGACGGGCGGGGAGGCGGATTCCGCATACCGTGCCGCTGCGCTGGTATTCCACCCACCCCGAGCCGCTCAGGTATCCCCGGACAATCGCTTCCACCGGCAGCGCATCCGCTTTGTCCACGACCATCACGCGCCCCTGCAAGTCACGCCGGTCCTTTTCGTTCGTGACCGCAGCAGGCACCTCCGCGGAACGGAAGTGGTTGCGGACGACGTTCCGCGTGAGGCCGAACCACATTTCCGACATCCGCGTGAGCATGGCCCCCTTGCCGGGAATGGGCGTGGGCAGGACCACATCGAAGCAGGAGATACGATCCGTTGCCACGATCAGCAGCGCATCCCCCATGTCGTACACGTCGCGAACCTTGCCGCGCTTGATCAAAGGGAGTTCCTTCAGCGATGTGGTCTGAACAACGTTCTGGGACATATCCCGTCTCCCTTCTCGGCTGATGCGCTACGGTGTCAGGGTCATCAATTTGCGGGCTTGCTCCGGGTAGCGGGCGATGAAGCGGACCTCGTCCGCCACCAGCGGTTTCTGTTTCAGGACATTGGCGTACCGCGTCAGGTCCAGGATATCCCGGGCGTGATCGTCGTCGCGAAACAGGATCTCCAGCTTCTCCGACACGTTACGAAAGCCTTTGATCCCGCTGTACTCGCCGATACAGATCTGCCGGCCCGTTTCGACGATCTCCGGCTCGCCGCGGCCCAGACCGGCGAAGTCGTAGAGCTCATAGTTGTGTGCGTCTTTGAGCACACCGTCTGCGTGAATGCCGGAGGC
>VGWI01000149.1 GCA_016873655.1 Lentisphaerota bacterium | reverse complement strand
ACTGGCCTGGTCATGTACCCCCGCCGCCCCTACTCGCCCACCCTCGGCCGCTTCCTCACCAGAGACCCCATCGAAGAATCCGGCGGCGAAAACCTCTACGCCTTCGTAGGCAACGATCCGGCGGACTGGATTGACCCCCTCGGGTTGGCAGCTTATGGGAATGATTACAAGGGTGCGATTGATCCAGAATGGGACTGGATAGAGCCAAACTACATGCAGGCGGAAGTGGAGCAAGTCTATGCGTCGTTGGCCACAATGGATCGGCATATCTACAACCCAGGCCTCGATAACCCCCTTGACTATCAACAGGAAAATGCAGCCCTTCTTGAGAAGATTCTTGGCGTTCCCGTCATTCGAGTCTGGAACAAAACTCTTGGTCAAGGCGGCCACAATCTCTCGCAGTCGGGCAACAAGGTTGTCATTGCCACTGGTGATGTTCTGGGCACTGTTGGGGGCAAAACGGATTTCTTAGTGGCTGGGTTTGATAAGCTTCCCGTTCCTCTTGCGTCAAATCTTGATCAGGCGGTTCGTCTAACACGCTCGACCTACGAGCATGCCTTGGCCGACGTTTCAGGAACGGGTGGCCGGGTATATGGTTGGATGCACAGTGAAGGTGCAATTCATGGTTCTGAGGCCCTGAACGAATGTGACAAGAGTCAGTTGCGCCAGATTGTCGTGAATACGCTTGGGGCTGGTAGTTTCGCATTCAAAGAGGAAGTTCAAGTTAAGCACTGGATCAATCGGAACAAGAACGGCACGAGAGACCCTGTCCCCTTACTCGCTGCTGGCGATTGGCGCCCGAGCGAGTCCACGCCATTGGTGCGGCATATCCCCTTTGTCCGGAAGATCGTACTTAAGCCCGGAGAAGGGCACATCAACTACATCCCGAATGCCGAGAGAGTCATAACTAGCTATTCGAGTTTCGGCAGTCCCACATATGTTCATGGATTCCCAACGTATGCGAAGTACGCAATAGTACCTCTTTCGAAAGACTACTTCCAAAGGAATGCCCGGCAGATTCTGGGGAAATGAACATGGAGTTGTCGCCTTCAGTGAACTGTTCCCGATGGGGAACATGGCAAATCATATGCCTTGCATTTGCAGGGATTGTGATGACAGTTGGCTGTGCGAGCAACTCTCTGCTTAATCGTGGGGTGCTGAGCGCGCAAGACGTGCGGCAAGACATTACTGGGCCGTACCAGTTCAAAAGTGCGATCTCATCCACGAGTCTTCTCCTTGCGGACAAAGACGGGACGGAGTCAAGAGTGCTTCTCAGGGGCGTGTGTCAGACCGGTGACGACACGGTTGATCGGGCCTCTGCTATGAAACTGAATCAATGGCTCCGGATTCAAGACGTCTATCTTCTTCAAGATTCGATTACCAATGCACCGAGTTCTGAGAAGAAGGCTGTTGTTCTTAAGCCAACAACGGAATGGGGAGGAATTGATTCCTCTGCGGGAACGGTCGAGCATAACATTGAGAACTTCGCAATCATTCAGCTATGGCTTCTTGAATTGGGCGAAGTACTTGTGGACGACAATGATCGAGAATATTGGTTGTACGATGCCTTTGTGCGGGCAGAAGCCGTGGCGAGAAAGCATGGCCGTGGCTGCTGGCAGGTACTGCATGAATAGTCGCGCCACCGCCTGCGTGGTCGGGGCATATGGGGTCACATCTGGACATACGATTCCGTCGAAAAACCCCTGCTCAGCGAGTGCGCGGCTTTGGTGCGTGAGGGCGGAGGAGGCGCAGTTCGCCTCGGCTGAGCAGTTGCCACTCTACCTCTTCTCCGGCTTCGAGGCCGATGGCGGCGGCCAGCGGCACTGGGATATTCACATAGGGTCGCGGCTTCTGGCCTTGGGAGCGAACAGCCTGGACTTTGATTGGATAATGGACTGGCGTTTTCATATAATAGCTTATAGGCTAGTCCTTGTCAGAAGGGGATCCAACCCTTCGCGATGGAGGCAGTATGAGTTTGCCGGAGCCGAAAGTCCAGAGGACGCTGTTTGATGTGCCGGTGTTGGTGGGCGGGTTGTTCGCCAACCCCGCCGACCGCTACCCGTGACGCAGGGTCAGACCTAGAACCTAGAAGATAGATGTTGACGTGGGGCGGGGGGCGAATGAGGTGTGCTGGTGCGAGGTACCATCTCGCCGGGCGCGGGAACGGTGGGCATATGGGGTCACATCTGGACATACGACAATTGCCTTGAGGTGAGGGACGTTGGCTGGTAGGTACACCGGCATGACGAGGCCGGTAAGGTTGAACGTTCAGGACGAGGGCATATGGGGTCACATCTGAGGGCATATGGGGTCACATCTGGACATACGACAATTGCCTTGAGGTGAGGGACGTCGGCTGGTAGTTACACCGGCATGACGAGGCCGGTCAGGTTGAACGTTCAGGGCGGGTGGTATCACATAGTCGCGCGAGGCATCGAACGCAGGAGCATCTTTCAGGACGACAGGGATAGGGGACATTTCCTTGAACTTCTCGAGGAAATGACACTTCGGTACGGCGCCGAAATCCACGCCTATGTGCTGATGGGGAACCACTACCATCTCATCATACGGACCCCACACGCCAATGTCAGCCTGGCAATTCAATGGCTGAACGTGAGTTACAGCGTCTGGTTCAACCGAAGACTCGGACGTGTTGGCCATGTGTTCCAAGGCCGTTTCGGGAGCACACTGATTGACTCAGATGGTTCATGGGCTCTGAACGCAAGCATCTACCTCCACCTCAACCCCGTCCGGCTCAGATCGCTTGGTCTCGGGAAGCGGGAGAACAGGATCGAGTCGTGCGGATTGTCGCCACCTGATTTAGAGCAGATCAAGAGCAGGCTGAAGATGCTCAGCGAATACCGATGGAGTTCGTACAGGGCGTACGCAGGCTATGAGAGCCCGAAAAAGTGGCTCACGGTCGATGAGCTGCTGAACAGGGCGGGCGGTTCCCGAAACTATCGTCGCCTTGTCCAGGCACACGTCACAAGAGGAACCGATCCTGGCGGGTTTGAGACAGTTGGCGGACGTATCGCCCTAGGGACGCAGGCATTCCTTGAGCATGCGAAGACCTTGACGAAGAACCTGAGCAAGGAGCACAACGCGAAGCGGCAGACTGTTAACGCCGTTGCGCTCAGCGACATTGTGCTCCTTGTGGAGAAGAAGCTCGGACGAAAGTGGGACGACTTCGCGCACCGCTATGGAGATCCCGGCCGCGACCTTGTTCTCTATCTGGCCCGGAGGCGCAGCGGAATGACCATGGCGCAGATCGCGAAGGAACTCGGAGACCTGGACTACCGGGCGGCCGCGAAGGCAGCGCAGCGTTTCGAGGCCAGCCTTGCCTCCGATAAGACCAAGCGCTCGCTTGCCAACAACTGCCTAGCGCAATTGTCGTATGTCCAGACGTGACCCCCACGCGGCCATAGCTCATGCGCTGGCGCAAGAGCGCGCGGATCGGGCGGCGTTCGGAGGGGTAGATATAGGCCGGTGGGATCAGGTTGCTGCGCAGCAAATGGGCCAACTTCTCCGAGTCGATGCGGTCGTTCTTGTTCTTGCCGCCGTGAATGTGGGCGGCGTAGAGGGCATGGGCGAGCACGAACTTGATCCCGGCCGCCTCGCAGGCGTCAGCCAGCCAGTACCAGTTGAAGGTGCACTCGCTGACCACTGTCAGGTCGTGCCGGTACGGCTGGACCCGCTGGAGGAAGTAGTTGAAGTCGTTGCCCTGGATGTTGGTGTGCAGCATAACCTTGCCCTGCCGGTCCATGAGACAGGCGTACATCTGCCGGGCGTGGAGATCGATTCCGCAGTTGTACTCGGTTGTCGTTGTGTAATACTTCATGGCGCTTCTCCTCTTGAGTGCTGCTGACACATTGGGATGCCGCACACACGGCAAGCCCGCTAACATGATGCGCCTTGAGGAGAAGCCTTGGCTTCACCAAAAAGGGGCTTTGAGGAGATTCAATCACTATACATCTACGACGGCTGGGCGATGATTTCAGAGGTCAGAAGTCAGAGGGCGGAGGTCAGCACCAACTCCTACATCTACGGTCTCGACCTGTCCGGCACGCTTCCAGGCTTGCCACGCCTTGGCGTGGGCGCCGCCGGCGTCGGCGGCCTGCTCTGTAGCAGCCGCACGCAGGGCGACTCCGACTTCCTCGTCTTCCATACCTACGACGCATCGGGCAACGTCTGCGATCTGTTTCAGGTTTCATCCCTCATGCGTGCTTATTCGCGAGACGACCCCGGCGCGGCCGGCCATGACCGTGTCCACATTGACTCACCCATGACCCGCCGCACGCCCCGTGAGACATCCGCCGGGAGAAGGCGCGAACGCCCCGCATGGCACAACACCCTGCCCTGGATGGAATTGACACAGATATGTCAAGTCGGCGACATGTGGCACGGGTGATGCACAGTTATGGGCTCTGCTGAAATTCGTGGGATGCCTGAGGATGAAGGAAGACAAG
>VGWI01000148.1 GCA_016873655.1 Lentisphaerota bacterium | reverse complement strand
ATGGAATCCGGGAAGAGGCTTTCGGATGCGGGGCTCGCGGATCACGTTCGTTCGGGGATCATGCGCGAAACCGGCGGCTGGCAGAAGCCGGTGCTCGGATTCATCTGATTCATTTTCACGATACCCCTCACCCCCCAGCGCCCGGGCAGCGATGCCCGGGCGCTACCTTTTCCGGCACTGCCGATCCCGCCGGATGCCCCTTGGCGGACAGGGATTGCGGCGGCAGATCCCGTTATTCGGGCTTGTTGCCGAAGGGCGCTTCACTCACAGTTTCTCCGCGAGGCCTCGGGAGAGCAGATGGCCGGACGTTCAAGCCGGAACGCGGGGAAGGCATGCGCAAGAAGAAGCGTGTTGCGGCATCGGGCAAAGTTCTCGCCGTTGAGCCGTGTGCCCGTTAGGGTAATCGAGAGAAGCGGGTTCCGGCTATGGCATCCATGGACAGCACTCAATCCGGGCGTGAAGACTGGCTCGCCGACCTCAACGCGCAGCAACGTCAGGCGGTTACTGCCGGGGACGGTCCGGTTCTGGTCATTGCCGGCGCAGGCACGGGAAAGACCCGCACCCTGGCGTACCGTGTTGCGTGGTTGATTTCGAAGGGTGTTGACCCGGCCCGGATACTCCTCCTGACTTTCACGCGGCGCGCGGCCCAGGAGATGCTCGACCGGGCTTCCGCGGCTGTCTCGCGTGGAACGCATGCCGCCGGGCGCGTATGGAGCGGGACTTTCCATGCTGTCTCCAATCGTCTTCTGCGCATGTATGCCGGTGCGGCCGGGCTGGACGAGAACTTCACGGTCATGGACCGGTCTGACTCCGAGGATCTGATAAACCTGGTAAGGCAGCGTCTGGGTTTCGCCTCGCGCGAGAGGCGGTTTCCACGGAAGAACACGTGTGCCGACATCTACAGCCGGTGCGTCAACTCGGGCGATGACCTGAAGACCGTGCTACAGCATCATTTTCCGTGGTGTCTTGAATGGGCATCCGAACTGAAGGCCCTGTTCAGGAGCTATGTCGAGGCCAAGCAGGAACGGCGCGTGCTGGACTACGACGACCTGCTCCTGTACTGGCTGCGCATCCTGGACGACGAGGCGGTTGCGCGTTCGATGGGCGGCCGGTTTGATCACATCCTTGTCGACGAGTACCAGGATACGAACGCCATACAGGCGGGGATTCTTCGCGGCATGAGGCGTAACAACGGCAGCATAATGGTTGTCGGCGACGACGCGCAGAGCATCTACGGATTCAGGGCCGCGAACGTGCGCAACATTCTCGATTTCCCGTCGCAATTCCCCGGAGCCTGCGTCATCAAGCTCGAGCAGAACTACCGGTCGGTAAAACCGATCCTCGAAGCCACCAATGCCCTTCTGGAGCAGGCGGCCGAGCGGTTCACAAAGAACCTGTGGTCGGAACGGCGCGGCGGCATGAAACCCGTGCTTGTGACGTGCAGGGACGAGAACGAGCAGAACGACTATGTGATAGCCCGCGTGCTCGAGCAGTACGAGCAGGGGATACAGCTCAGGCGGCAGGCGGTTCTTTTCCGGATAGGCTACCTTTCGGACTCCCTTGAAGCGGAGCTTATCCGCCGCAACATCCCTTACAGGAAGTATGGCGGGCTCCGTTTTCTTGAGGCCGCGCATGTGAAGGACCTGGTGGCTTTCCTGCGGATCCTTGAGAATCCGCGTGATGAGCTTGCATGGTTTCGTGTGCTTGAGCTTCTGGAAGGCGTCGGGCCGGCGACGGCGGAGCGGGCCCTCGGCCACATCGGTTTGAACGGATACAGGCCTGAGAGCCTGCTGTCCTTTGATCCGCCGGTGTCGGCGGCCGAGGGGATGAAGCACCTGTCGGAGGCGTTGAGAGACCTTTCCGGCGGCGACAAACTGGCGCTGCCGGCGCAGATAGAGCGTATCAGGGGTTTCTATGACCCGGTCTTCGAACGCATCTACGAGAATCCCAATCCCCGCCGCAGGGATCTTGAACAGCTTGAATACATCGCGGGCGGGTACAAGTCGCGGCGCCAGTTCCTCACGGACCTTGTGCTGGACCCGCCTTCATCCACCGGCGATCTCTCCGGCCCTCCGACGAGAGACGAGGACTGGCTTGTGCTTTCGACGATACATTCGGCGAAAGGTTGCGAATGGGATTCCGTGTACCTGATCCACGCCTCCGACGGCTGTCTCCCCGCCGACATGGCGGCCGGCTCGAAGGAGGAACTGGACGAGGAACTGAGGCTGACCTACGTGGCCATGACGCGCGCGAAGGACAGGTTGTACGTCACATGGCCGCTGCGGTACTACCACCGCAAGCACAGGGACGGCGACGCGCATTCGTATGCCCAGCTTTCGCGGTTTCTGGATGACGACGTATGCGCCAGATTCGACAGGGCCACGACAGGGCAGGAGCCTGAAGGAGATCTGCCGGACGCGGGTCCTTTGAGTGGGCTGGACATACGCGGCAGGATGAAGGCGATGTGGGATTGATTCCGCCGGCGGACCAGTCCACCCATTCGTTTCTCACTGAGCAGCGCTCTCGCCGGTGTTGCGGCCAGGTGAAGCCACCGACCCTACGGAAGCGCATTGCGGCGGCGCAGCAGGCCGGGCAGTTCCAGCCCGTGTGCCAGCATCAGCTCTTCGTTCCCGAGGATTTCCGTCACGGGGCCGTCGGCGACAGCCCTGCCTCCGTCCATGACGATCACCCGCTGACACACTTCGAGAACGAGATCGAGATCGTGTGTGGCGATGATCTTCGTGTGCTCGAAGGATCGGAGGAGCTCAATCAATCTCCGGCGCGCCCGCGGATCCAGATTTGAGGACGGTTCGTCCATCACGAGAATGTCGGGTTCTCCCGCCAGGACTGTTGCGATGGCCACGGCCCTTTTCTCGCCTGCTGAAAGGCGATACGGGGGGCGGTTCCGCACTTCTGTCATCCCGACTCGCGCCAGCGCGGCGGCAACCCTGTGTTCCACCTCGTGCGGGGGAAGTCCCGCGTTCAGCGGGCCGAAGGCCACGTCCTCGGCCACGGTCGGCATGAACAGCTGGTCGTCCGGATCCTGGAACACCATCCCGACCGCGCGCCTGGCTGTGGCAACGGTGCCGCGCGAGAGAGGAATGTCGCCTATGCGGATCTCTCCGAGCTGGGTGGGCAGGTAACCGTTCAGGTGCATCAGCAGGGTTGACTTGCCCGCGCCGTTGCAGCCGACCAGCGCGGCCGACTCGCCGTGCTCGATGCGCATCGAGATACCCCTGAGCGCATCCGTGCCGTCCGGGTAGGCGAAGTGAACGTCGCGTACTTCTACGATGTGATGGCTCATGCCGGCCTCCCGGCCAGCATGCTGCCCAGCATATCCGCAATGTTCCAGATCCGCGCCGCGGCGAAGAAGGCGATGCATGCCGCGGCGAAGAACGCGTCGGCGGGGTGCAGGCGCGGGCTGTCGGGCAGGCGGATCTCCCCGTCGAACCCGCGCGCCTTCATGGCGCGGTAGACCCGCTGTGCGCGGTCCACTGAGCGCAGCAGGAGCTGTCCCACGATGGAGCCGTATACGCGAAGGCTCATGGCCCGCTTCTCGCCCGACCGCAGTTCGAGTGCGCGCGTCATTTTCGCCGCCTCGTCGGCCACGACAAACAGGTACCTGTAGAGAAACAGCAGTTGGACAACGAACACGCGCGGGACGCCAAGCTGCTCCAGTCCGGCGCAAAGCCGGTTCATGCCGGTGCAGGCCACCAGCGCCAGCGCCGCCCATGCCGTCAGGACAAACCGGAGAACGACCGACGAGAACGATATCCAGCCGCCGGTCATGACGAACGGGCCGGCGATGTTGACAGGTTGCCGGTCCAGAACGGGGTTGAAGATGGCCACGAGAACCGCGAATGGCGCGGCGACAAGCAGCTTCCGGAAGATTTGCCGCGCGGGAATGCGCCCTGCCGAAGTCAGGACAACCGGGTAGAGGAGAAACGGCATCAGCGCGGATATTTCCCGGCGCGGGAACGACATCACAACCGCGACGAACGCCAGCGTTACGAGCGCCTTGGTCCGCGCGTCGAGACGGTGAACCGGCGAGTCCATGCACGCCAGTTCATCCATTCGCCCAAGTTCGGTCCAGTCCGCGAGTTTCATGAAGAGCGTCGTTCCCGCCGCGCCGGTTGTCGCGCGGTCCTTGTCTGAAATGCTGCGTACGCCCTCCCGCCAGGGCCGGCCCGCAACTCCCGCAGTCCCTGTCCGCCACGGCTGTGGTAACACGTAGCACCGGATCGTAATACGCCGCAACATCAAAAAGAGGGCGCTTCCGGGATTAGCGGGGCATTTTCTATTGGGAAATGTGCCGAAGCATGGGGAGATAGGCGTGTACGAGTAGGTGTACGAGTACGGGATTCCGTGATGAGATCAGGATTCGACCACGAGGGACGAAGCCTGGAGGAAGAATAGGGTTCATGGAAAGCAAACACCGTACTCGTACACCTACTCGTACACTCGAATCTCTTCGGATACCGCTGACGGTCGCAATAGCCAATGAGAAATCACCCGGAAAACCCGGAAGCCCCAAAAAGAGGGGGT
>VGWI01000147.1 GCA_016873655.1 Lentisphaerota bacterium | reverse complement strand
GACCGTGCGCGATCCGCACATGGTGGAAGGACTCACGCGGCGGATCGCCACGTTGGCGTTGGATCGGCGCGCAGGCGTGGCGCTCTCGCCGGAAATCGAATCGGCCGCATGCGGGTTGTTGCGCGGTTTGCTGATCCTGTTGGATCACGATACGCCACCGGAGATGTCCGCGCGGGGAAAGGACATCCAGGCCGGGTGGCGCCGCCTGACTGCGCACATCCAGGAGCACCTGCATGCCATCGGCGGGGTCAGAGATCTGGTCAAGCTGTCCGGCTTCACGCGAAGCCACTTCGCGCGGGCATTTCGACTGCAAATGGGTATCAGTCCGCGGGAATACCTCATCCATGCCCGCATTGCGCTGGCCAAGGAACTGCTCCGGGAAAGCGCGCTATCCGTAACGGAAGTGGCACAGCGGACAGGTTACAGCGAGATCTTCCGGTTTTCCAGACAGTTCAAGCAACGGACGGGACTTACGCCTTCGGACTATCGCACCCGTCAGTCCGCCGGCTGACGCGTCTGACTTGTCTCGGCCCCATTCTGAACAAGGCCACGGTAATCAGATGCGTCTGCCCTGCGCGTTCGGTTGTGTCGCGTTCGGTTGTTGACACGCTACGGCTATATGGCATATTTTTGCCGTATGAAAACAACCTTCGATATTGCCGACAACATCTTGACGCAATCCCGGCGGTTGGCCAAGATGGAACACATTCCACTCAAGGAACTTGTGGAAGAAGGACTCCAACTTGTCCTCCGCCAACATGCGTCCTCAGTCAAGCGACCTGTCGAGCCGGTGACGTTCAGAGGGAACGGCATGTCCACAGCTTTTCGCGGGAGGGGATGGGCGGATATACGCGACGCCGCCTACGAGGGGCGCGGCGCATGAGGGCCGTAGATACAAACATTCTCGTTTACGCGCACCGCGAGGATTCGCCCTTCCATGAGGCGGCGCTCGACGCCATGCTCCGGCTTGCCAACGGATCGGCCCGCTGGGCGATCCCATGGCCCTGCGTCCATGAGTTTTTCGCCATCGTTACGCATCCCCGGATCTACGATCCACCGTCCCCGCCCGATATCGCGCTGGCGGCCATGCGTCAGTGGATCGAGTCTCCCCAGTGCGAGACGATCGGCGAAGGGCCCGGCTACTTCGATCGTTTGCGTGAGGTGGCGCTGACGGCCCAGGCGACCGGGCCACTGATACACGACGCGCGCATCGCGGCGATCTGCCTGCACAACGGGGTCACGGAATTGCTCTCCTGCGATCGCGATTTCTCCCGCTTCGGCCGGCTGAAGGTCGTGAACCCGCTACTGTCACGCTGAAACGGGCAGGATGCTTCAGACCGTTCGTTGCTGCGGTCTTGTTCATAGCATTGCTCCTCTTGCCCTCTTCGTAGGCCGGATTTCCATATCCGGCCGCGTTCGCAACTATGGCCGGAATCGGAGTTCCGGCCTACTTTTCCTAAATGGCCCACCTCGGAGTTCCGGGCTACGCTTGCGACAGATGGCGCGCGCGTCGTAGGCCGGATTTCCATATCCGGCCCCTCGCCAACCCACGAAACGCGAAGAGCGTGCCGCTGCATTTCGCGCCCGACACGCTCTTCGCTCGCTTCCCCGACAGGCCTTGGCCTACGTAGTTCCCGCCGCCAGGCGGGAACGTAGTAGGCTACCGGAACAGGAACACGGTGCCCCCGGGAATCCTCATATAAACGTACCGCACAAACACGACGCCCGAGCCTCCGGCGCCGCCATTGAACGGACCGCCAACGTATGATCCGCCGCCGCCGCCGCCACCTGTATTCGCCATGCCCGCATCTCCCACTCTTCCGGTGCTACCGTCGCCGCCTCTTCCGCCACCGCCCTTTCCGCCGGGACCGAACTTGTTGTTGTTGATGGACCCGCCGCCGCCGCCACCGCCGAACCAACCGGGATAATCCGAGGCGCCCCAGCATACCGTATTGCTGAACTGCAGGAAGACTTGCCCCACTCCACCTGTGCCGGCCTGTCCATTTTGGCCCGCTGCCCCGTCCCCGCCCGCCGCACCAGCGCCACCGCCACCGGCTGACGCACCCCAGTTGGGCGAAGCGACCCCCGACCCCCTGCCGCCGTTGTAACCCTGCCCTCCAGTTCCAAGACCACCTGCGCCAATAGCAGACCCCGATCCACTTGAATTCGTGGCCCCGCCGCCACCTCCGGATCCGCCGCTACTCCCGCCGGCGTTGAGACCGCCCCCCGCTCCACCGCCGGTTGCGACAATGGTCAACCAAGTTGAGGCTACCGAATTGGAGAAGAAGGAGTTTGTTCCATTTCCGTCGTTGGCACCACCGCCGCCAACCATTACCTTGTAGACGCCGCCCTTGACCACGGGATAGACCGGTTTGTACAACACGCCACCGGCGCCACCACCGGCGCCGGCACCGCCATTGTCGCCGCCACCCCCGCCGCCAGCGACAGCCAGAACCTCCACATTCCCGCCGCCGGCCGTGACCGTGAAATCTGAGAGCGCTCCGGCATTGGTGAACACATGGATGATGTAGTTGGTTCCACCGATGGTGCTGTTGGTCTTTGTGCCGCCTGTCGCCGTTATGGGCGTGGGCGGGGTCGTATCCACGTACCGCACGATCACGATGCCGGAGCCGCCCGCGCCGCCGGGATAATGTGCGCCATTGTACATCCCCCCTCCGCCGCCGCCGCCCGTATTGGCCACACCGTTCACAGCCGGATTCGCGGCGCTTCCTCCGCCACCTATTCCCCCCAGACCGCCTTTGGCCGCTTGGTTGACTGCTCCGCCACCGCCACCGCCAGCGAACCACCCCACGGGCGAGCCACCCCATGCGGCGAACTGAGGCAGGTTCGTTCCGGCACCACCATTTCCGCCTCTGGATTCCGTGCTCGATCCGTTCTGGCCGGGGCCTCCTGCACCGCCGCCACCCCCGCACCCGCCCCAGGACGAATACACACCGCCCGTTCCGCCAGTGTAACCCTGACCAACTGTGTTGCTCCCGCCGGTGCCTCCTGAACCACTCTGGACGCCGCCACCACCTCCGCCGGAACCGCCGTTGCTACCCGCACCGGCGTTGAGTTCAGCGCCACGGCCACCGCCGACCGCAACAATCGCCGAGGACACTGAATTGGAGAACACGGAATTCGTGCCGTTCCCAGCAACAGCACCGCCACCACCAACCACGACCACATAGTCGCCCGTAACAACGGGAAAACTCGTCGTGTAAACCAATCCTCCGCCCCCGCCGCCGCCACTGTCACCGGTTCCGCCCCCGCCTCCGCCCGCCACGACGAGCACCTCGACACTGCCCGTGCTGGTGACCGTGAAATAGTTGGTCGTCCCGGCGGTCTTGAAGACGTGGACGATATAGTTGGTCCCGTTCCAGGACTGGGACGTCATGTTGCTGCTCGTGGCCGCCACCCCCGCCTCCGCCCGCGGGGCGAGCGCGGCGAGAAGGAGGGTGATGAGTGAGAGCGTGATCAGTGTTCGGCCTGCCCTGAGCGGAGTCGAAGGGTGTTCAGTGTTCAGAGAAGAAAGGAAGCGGGAAAGCCGCCCCTGCTTGAAACCCTCGGCGTGACAACTCGCGTTCGTCTGTTGTGTGTGCATGGTTATTCTCCTGCGGCTATTCTCCTGCGCGACGTGCATCCGGTGTAGATGCTTCGTTGACGCACCGTCCAGTTCATGTAATAGTATCCCACAGGACAGGCATCCTGTATATTGCCTGAAACGGTCATAGATGTAATGAAAACGAAACCCGCATCCTTGGCAGTGTCCCGTTACGAGTACGAGCATACGGGGTTTCCGGACCTGCTGGACGACGGGCAACGGCGGCAAATCGCCCTGTTCTTCAGCCAAAGCGCTATTCTGCCGGTGTCGAGCGTGTTCTGGCGCAAGCGCGGGCAGGAGGTCATTCCGCGGCTGCGCTTCACCGACAGTCTTCTGTACGCGCCCGTGCGGGGTTCGATCGTCTGCCAAGTCAACGGCGAGCCGGTGACCGTGGGACCGGGCCGGTTCCTGATGATACCCGACGGCGTGGAGATTGAGGGACGGATGGCAGAGGGGTGCACGTATCATGAGAACTTCTCGATCCACTTCATCGCGCACGCGGCCGGCGGGAAATCCCTGTTCTCGCTGTTTTCTTCCGTCGTGGGTGTGCTGGACAACCCCTCCTTCTGGTTTGGGCAGTTCCGTCTGCTGACGCACCTGCTGGGAGCGGATCCGGAACTCGGCCGTCGGTTCGGGCAGCCGCTGATCGCAAACCTTCTGACACAGCAGATCCTCGCCGGCGTTTCGCTGCGGGAAATCCCCCAGGCTGACGACGGCCGCCCCTGGAATGCCGTCACCCGCATGCTGCGCGAGTTTCCCAACCTGCCCACCGTGCGTGAACTGGCACGGAAGGAGGGATTGAGCGAAGTCCGGTTCCGCAAGCTGTTCCATGCGCAGATGGGCAAGTCGCCCAAGGCCTTCATGCGGGATCTCCGCCTGAACAGGGCTCAAGCGCTCCTGCAGACTGATCCGCACCTGACCATCAAGGAAATCGCCGAGCGGACCGGGTA
>VGWI01000146.1 GCA_016873655.1 Lentisphaerota bacterium | reverse complement strand
CGTGAAATACGACGGCACACCGATCTACAAACCGGGGTACGGCTCCATGGGCAGGAACCCTGTTGCCGATGGCAGCCAGTTCACTGTCTCCGTGGCGTATCATACCTATCGGCAGACGACGAATCAGGATCTTCTGGCTGCGATACTCGATCCGCTGGTCAAGACCATGGGCGCGGTGCCGCGCAACCCGCAGACAGGACTGGTCTTCATCGATCCCGCCGTGGCGTGGGACCGGTGTCCCTATGGCTTCACGGACACTGTGCGCAAACAGGGCGATGAGTTGTTCTGCTCCCTGCTCTATGTTCAGGCCTGCCGTCAGTTGGCCGAGCTGCTGCTGGCGGGGCGGCGCGAGCAGGAGACCCGACAGTGGCAGGATGAGGCGGAACGTGTTGCGGCAAGCGCCCGCACGGTCTTTTGGGATGGGGAGGTCGGTTTGTTTCGCGCCGCCACGGTAACGTGTCGGGAGCACGACATCTGGGGATCGGCTTTTGCGGTCTTCCTCGGTGTCGCGGATGCGGCGCAGTCCCGGGCCATCGCCCTCTATTTCAAGACCCATTACGATCAGATCGTACAGCATGGTCAGATCCGGCATCTGCCGGGCGGCGTGTATTGGGAACGTGCCGGCGATCGCAACAAGTACCAGAATGGCGCGTACTGGGCCACACCCACGGGATGGTTTGTCTATACCCTGGATCTTGTTGATCCGGCGCTGGCTGATCGGACCGTCCTGGATCTGGTCAGCCACATGAAGACGCATGGCGCGTGCGAATGGATTCTTGGCGAGACGAGGAAGTTGCCTAACTACCTGGCCAGCGCCGCATTGCCTTTGAACGGCATCCGGGCCATGTTTGAACGTCGGCGGGCCAGCCACCTGCCGCCTTCCCAATAACTGAGGAGCTGTGAATAAGTCACCAGAAAAGGAAGACAAAACGAGACTCTTCCCGGATTGGATGAGTAAGCGGGTGGAGTAAGTGTAAGCGTTTAAGGATGGGTGTAAGCGTGGGAGTAAGTGGCGGCATTCGCCTGCCCTCTGGAACACTTACTCGCACTCTTGCTTCCCACCCTTACCCGCTTAGACTTACTCCACCCGCTTAAACGATGCTCGGATGAAAGCGCACATGCGTTTGGACTCATGAGAAATCCCACGCGATTCACGAAAGGAAGAGCCATGAAACAACTGGTCGTGTTATTGAGCGTTCTCCCATGTTTTGCGGTTCAGGTTATGGCCGCTGAAACCCGGGAAGCCACCGTTCCGGCAAAGAAGACGGCCGACGGGGCCATCTCCCAAGTCGCGCCCTCGTCCGTCGATCGCATGGAATGGTTCCGCGACGCCCGTTTCGGCATGTTCATACACTGGGGCCTTTACTCTGTCACGGCGGGCGAATGGAAAGGCCGTGACAAGTACCACGAATGGATTCAACAACAGGCAAGGATTCCCTGCGCCGAATACGACGCGCTCGCCAACTCGTTTAATCCGGTGAAGTTCGACGCCCGGGCCTGGGTGCGCCTCGCAAAAGAAGCCGGGATGAAATATATCGTCATCACCACCAAGCATCACGACGGTTTCTGTATGTTCGACTCGAAGCTCACGGATTTCGATATCGTCGATGCCACGCCGTTCCGCCGCGACCCACTCAAGGACCTGGCCGAGGCGTGCCGGGAAGAAGGGATCCGATTCTGCGTCTATTACTCGATCATTGACTGGCATCATCCCGAATGCCCGGCCGAGTACAGCCAGGGCAGATTTCACGGCCAGCCCAAAAGAAGGACGCCGACATCGAGAAGTATGTGGCCTTCATGAAGGGCCAGATGCGCGAGCTGCTCACCAACTACGGGCCGATCGGAACGGTGTGGTTTGATGGCGGCGGATCGTTCAGCAAAGTGGATCGCGCGAAGCTGCTGCATGCCCGGGAGATCGTTGATATGATTCACGAACTCCAGCCCGGATGCGTGGTCAACAACCGGCTTGGCTTCGGTGACTACGGCACGCCGGAGCAGTTCATTCCCGGCGAGAGAGGCTCGAATGTTTTCGAGGTATGCATGACGATTAACGGTTCATGGGGATTCAAGAAAAGCGACGAGAGGTGGAAGTCGTCCGACGTGTTGATCCGGAATCTGGTGGATATTGTCAGCAAGAACGGCAATTACCTGCTCAACGTCGGGCCTACTGCCGATGGCGAGATTCCCGGGCCGAGCATCGAGCGCCTGACGGCCATCGGCGCGTGGATGAAGGTCAATGGCGACGCCATACACGGCACGGCGCCCACCCTGTTCGGCGAGGAACTTGGTCGGCCCGACCCCAAGTCAGGCGGCAAGAAGACAGTTGGGGCGCTGAATTGGCGCTGCACGGTCAAGCCAGGGAAGATTTACATCCATTTCCTGAAATGGCCCGGAACGTCATTCCGCCTGCCGGCCATAGCCGCGCCGATCACGAAGGCCTATTTCCTGGCCGACCCAGAGCGCGCGGACGTACCTTTCAACCAGGCATCTGACAGCGTCACGTTCACACTGCCGGCCCAGGCACCGGCCCCGGTAATTCCTGTCATGTGCATCGAAACGCAGGAGCCTTGAGGCGGCTGAGTTCAGAGCGAAGGGCCGATTGGGTGGCGCGACGTCAGTATCGCGTTCCACGCCCCTCCTATTTCGCTGCAAGCGCCGTACTACAGGGCCGCAAACACGGATAGATCCCACTCGTCGAACCAGCGTATTTCGAGTCGCCCGTCCTTGATCTGCAACGGGAGCCAGACATAACGCGAGTCCGAGATGTTTTCCTGCGTCCACCGATCGGCCACCACGATAAAGTGGCCCGGCTGATCCGCCACCTCAAACGCGGAGCCAAACTGGGAATCAAAACTCGTCTCCGCTTTCCTGCCCACGCAGGGATTGCCATGCGTTGTCCAAGGCCCATGGACCAGATCCGCGGTGGCCCATTCCGAGGGATTGGGATTGTAGCCGGTGGTCCCGGAGGTGATCATGAAGTAGCGGTGATTCTTCTTGATGAGCACCGGCGCCTCCCGCGCAAACGGCGGACCGGCATGCGGGAAGTGCAGGCTGTACATCCCGGTTGTATCCAGACAATCATCCGTCAGGTCGGCAATCACCACCGAGGTGTGCGGCCGGTTAAAGACCCAATAGGCTTTGTTCTCGTGGCCTGTTTCCAGAAAGAAATTCGAATCTCCGGAAACCATCCCGCAGGGGAGAAAGGAACGGATATAGGAAAACGGACCGGTGGGAGCATCCGCCACCGCGATGCCCGTCCGCTGGCCCCCTCCCCATCCGCCGCGCACGATTTTCATCCACATGACATACTTCCCCGTGCGGACGTTGAAGAGGACGTGCGGACGATCCATGATTTTGAAGGGCGACAAGTCGTGTTCCTTGTCGTCAGCTCTCGATGGCAGAACCGTGCCTTCATATTTCCAGTCGGTCAGGTTCTTCGACGAATAGCAGTTCACACCGGCATGCCACGGCTGGCCATTCATAAACGCACTGCAACCGGTCTTGTTTTCGCCATACCAGTAATACGTTCCATTAAAGAAGTTGACCCCGCCGCCATGGGCCTGAATGGGATTTCCGTCCGTGTCTTTCCAAACCTGTCCGGGATGAAACATCTTGTGTTCCCTCAATAAAAACAGCCGTCAGGACCTTGCCTCGACGGCAGTGATGAATGGGTCGCATCCTATCGGAGCGGAACCTCGACAACAACCCCTGTGTGGCCGAAACCCTTGCCACAATTCGATTGATTCGATTCGTAAGGGACTGACGTGAGGTGGTTACGCGTCAGGCGTTTTCAAGCCTGGGGACGCCATACGGGCCGTCGGCCAGAACCGCCACGCGCGCGTCCGGCTGAGCGGCGAGCGCGCGGTCAACCGACTGTTGAACCATGGCTTCGGCCAGGTCTCGTCCCATCAGGTTTCCTGTCAACCCGGCGCCGCCGTCACGACCCGGCAGTCCCTGAAAAGCCGCGCCGGTCAATTGGGGACAACAGTAAACGAGCCGTTCCGGATGGCCCAGTTTGCGCAAAGCCCTGCCCCACATCTGCAGTTCCCACTGTTCCGGGACAAACGTCCAGTCGGCTGACAGCAGCCGGCGCTCCAGTTCGTCAATCCCCAGTTCGGTGAGCAGCGGCAGGAGCCGACGGTAATGCGGCCCGCCCACCGGATTCCGGTCCGTGTTGTTGGCGGCCAGGATGAGTGTTCCGCCCGCCCGGACCGCCCGGGAAGCCTCGACGGCCGCCTTGGCCGCCTGGTAGTGATTGATCCCCACGAACCCGGCATGCGTCATCACCACGTCGTACTCGCCCGGGATCGGGATGATCGATTCCTCCATCACCCGCGCGGCCGCCGCGCGATGCGCCTGCTCCAGCGCCCCGGCAAACACCCCGGTCAGCCGGCGGTCCCGTCCGATCGTGACGTTGACGATAAAATCCACACCGGCCTGGGCCGCGACCTCCATCGCCTCTTCCTGACAGGGATTGCCCTCCAATTGAAGGCTGGCCGCCCGGGCATCGGCCATCATGCGCGCCCCGTGAAAAACGGTTGTGGCCTTTTCGCCAACCAGCCCGGAGCAGCTGGACTT
>VGWI01000145.1 GCA_016873655.1 Lentisphaerota bacterium | reverse complement strand
TAGGTCCTGCGGACGAACCCTGGGTTTATCGTCGGCACATCGAACACACAGTCCGGGTAGAGAGCGTGCACGTCATCGAGCAGCCCGCCGAGTATCGCGGCATCGCCGGCATTGCGCCCGGAGAAGTTCCCTATCACACAGACACGCTTCACTTGAGCCTCCGGTGTCGGCCGGGCGACGCCGGCCGCTTCCGTCACGCTATCATGCCCTTCCCGCGATACCACGCGGCCGTCCTCTTCAATCCGTCCTCCAAGCCAACCTTCGGCTCGTACCCGAGGAGACGGCGCGCCTTGTCAATGGAGAAGGCGCGCGATTTCGCAAAGAACTCGACACGACGCGGGTAAAGCGGCGGGTTCACACCTGTCAGCCGGCAAAGGAACTGGCATGCCGACGCAGCGGCATGCACAGGCCAGTACGGGATGCGCCACCTCGGCTCACGCGCTCCAACGGCTCCGGCGATGAGACGGACCAGCTCGTTCAGCGTGGTGTAGCGCGCGCCGCCTATCGTGAACACCTCGCCGCGCGCCTCGGGCCGCGCGCCCGCAAGGAGTATCCCGTCCACCAGGTCGTCTATGTAGGTGAGGTGGTAGAGCGATCGCCCGCTGCCGATCATCACGAACCGCCCGCGTGAAATCGGCCTGAACAGCTTCAGGAACCGCGTGTCGCCCGGCCCGTATATTCCCACGGGCCTGACAACGACCCCCGGCATTCCGCGCCCGAAGTATTCCCGCGCGAGCAGTTCGCCCTCCAGCTTCGATTGCTGGTAATGGTCGCCGGGCGCAAAACGGTAGTCCTCCGACGCCGGCGGATCGAGTATCTCGCCCTGTACCCCGACAGTGGAACAGTGGACGAACCTGCCAACCCCCGCTTCCCGCGCCGCGTCAAGCAGGTTCCGGGTAGCCTCCACGTTCACCAGCCGGAACTCTTCGAGGCTTTCGTGCTCAACCCTGAAGGCGGCTGCGATGTGATATACGACGTCAAAAGGACGGAACGCCGCCTTGACCTCCGCGGGCGAAGTTATGTCCACCGTCTCCAGCCGGACACCCATCTCCCTCAACGCGTCAGTGCCGCTCGACGGCCTGACGAACGCGGTGACATCGGCGCCATCTGAACGCAGCCGCCTGCAGAGCGCCGCGCCCGTGAAACCGGTTGCGCCGGTGACAAGTACCCCGTTGCCCACCTACTCCTCCATCCACATCTCGTGCCAGGCCTGAAACACTATGAGCCCCCACAGTAGATGGCTGTGATTGGCCCTGCAATCCAGATGTTCCCTGACAAGCCGCTTCACCGCCGCTGGCCGGAAAATGCCCTGCGCCGACAACCGCGATTCGGACAACCTCTCTTCCATCAGCCCGCGCAGCGTCGTTCTCAGCCATACCTTGATCGGGATGCTGAAACCCTGCTTGTGGCGGTAGATGCATTCCCCCGGCACCCGCGCGGCCGCGACGGACCTGAGGAGCGATTTCGTTTCGCCGCCGCGCATCTTCATGCGACCCGGGATCTGAAAGGCCAGTTCGACCATGTCCCTGTCAAGCAGCGGAACACGCGCCTCGAGCGATACGGCCATGGACATGCGATCCACCTTCGGAAGTATGTTGTCGCTGAGATAGCTGCGCAGGTCCACGTAAAGACACGAGTTAACAGGATCCCGCCCGCCGCGCCGCGCGCGCCCGAACAACTCCTCTATGTGCCCGCCGGCCGGCGTCGTCACGCAACGGACCGCATCCGGAAGAAACAGGTCGCCGGTCATGGCCGGCGGCATGAAGGCACGCCACCTTGCATGCCGCCATTCCACTGGATACCCCAACCCTTCCAGGAAGCGCTTCGACTTGTTGAGAAACCCCTTCTTGGCGTCGGACGGACGAACCGCTGACTGCAGCCGCGCCATGGCGCGCTTGTGGAACATGATCCCGCCGGCGTCAAACGTCCGCGAAGCAAGCCGCTCGGCCGCGTGCGTTTCGTATCCGGCAAACAGCTCGTCGCCGCCGTCGCCGCTGAGCGATACCGTCACTTCCCTCCGGGCCAGACGCGAAACCATGTAAGTCGGGAATATCGAAAAATCGCCTATGGGGTCGTCCATGTGCTTCATCAACCCCTGGAACATGCCGCCGATGTCGGGCTTGATGATTTCCGTGACGTGCCTTACGCCAAGATGGTCGGCCACCTTCTTCGCCCAGCCGAGCTCGTTGTAAGTCTGGTCATCGAACCCGATTGTGAATGCTTTCAGCCCGCCCATGTTGGCCGCAACGAGCGATGAATCAACGCCGCCGGACAGGAAGCCGCCAAGCGGCACGTCGCTGACAAGCTGCATCCGGACGCTGCGCGTCACCTGTTCATCCACCGCCGAACGCCATTCCTCGACGCTCAACTCGTTTTCGCCCTGGTCGGCAACATCCCAGAACTCACGCTCCGCATAACTGCAGGAGTCGAGATCGTAGACCGCCAGGTGCGCCGGCGGCAGACGGCGGATGCCCTTGTGCAGCGTCGCACGGCCCGGCACGTATTCCCACGTCAGGAATTGCGCAAGGGCGTCAACGTCCAGTTCGCGCGGCACCAGCCCGGACGCGAGCAGCGCCTTCACTTCGGATCCGAACACCAGCCCGGCCGGGCCGACGTGCACGTAGAGAGGCTTGATGCCGATGTGGTCGCGCGCGAGGACAACCTTCCTGCCGGCCGCGTCGTGGATCGCGACGGCAAACATGCCGTTCAGGTGGCGGGGAAAATCCAGGCCGTACTGCTCGTACGCGTGGACTATCACCTCGGAATCGGTGTGCGTGGTGAAAACGTGCCCCCTGGTCTCAAGCTGCTTCCGAAGCTCGCGGAAGTTGTATATCTCGCCGTTGAAGACGAGACGCACGGAACGGTCTTCATTGCAGATGGGCTGGGACCCGCCGCTGAGATCAATGATTGAAAGGCGGCGCATCCCCATCACAACCGGCGGATCCACCAGGTATCCATCCTCGTCCGGCCCCCTGTGCACGATGGTGTCGCACATGCGCACTATGAGGGCGCGCGGGTCGCCAACGCTCCGCCTCGAGACGAATCCGGCTATGCCGCACATACGCCAAGCACTTTCAGCATCGCGTGAATCTTCCGTTCGTAAACCGGCCGTGAATACTGTTCCGCGTAGAGCCTGCGGGCGGCGGCGGCGCGCGGATTGCCGACCCTGCCGTCGGACAAGGCCCTGACCACGGCTTCCGCCATCGCCGCCGGCGCCGGGTCGGCAAGGTACGCCACTTCATCGGTAAGAACCTGCGTGTGCGAGTGGATGCGCGTCGCGACAAGCGGAATGCCGCTGTCAAGCTGCTCGTAGGTCTTGAGGGGCGTGTTCGTTCCGGCGCTTCTGGGAGACACCTGCACAGCCGCGGCCCTCGTGCATGCCCTGGCCGCGGCCTGCGAAACGCGTTCGCGTATGTGAACGTCAGCCGCCACACCCTCCAATGCGGCCAGCTCCCTGTAGTGCGAAACCTGCGCGGCTGTACCGCCCACGATCACCAGAAAGGCGTCAGGGCATGACTTCACAACGGACGCAAAGGCGCGGATCAGGATGTCTATGCCCTGGTACGCCTCGAGAGTCCCGGCGTAAACCACAAGGCGCCTGCCTCCCGGCAGATCGTCCATGACGGTTCTGTCCTCCGCCGGCGCCGCGCCGCACTGTTCCTTCAAACGGACCGGTTCGTATATCGAGTTCTCTATGAGGAAGTGCCTCGCCGGGTCCGGAACCCGCGCGAGCGCGTAGTCGCGAAGATCCGGACATATCGTTATCACCGCCTCGGCAACCCGCAATGCCCGGTCCTCGAGCTTCCTGAATATCCAGGCTATCGCCCGAGAGGACGTGTACGAAAAATTGGAGAGCTGCTGCGGCAGGCTGGAATGCATGTCGTAAACGAGGCGGAATCTGAATGCCGGCTTCAGAAACAACGCGAAGAACACAGCCTCTTCGTGCGCGTGCACAAAGGCATACCGGTTCCGGCACAACAGGCAGACCATCCGCGCGAAGATGAAGACATCGAGGAACAGCTTGTGAACCGACGGGCCGATGGGAACCGGCCCCAGCCGCGCGAAACGGGGTGTGCGCAATATCCGTACACCCGGTATATCGACGTCGGCGCCCTCCCCGTACGTCAGGAGGTCCATCTCGACCCCGGCTTCGGCAAGCATCATCGTCCGGTAGTAAACACTGAACGGCGTGCCGCGCGGGGAGAAGAACGGCTGGGGGGCAACAACCAGGGCCCGCGGTGTTCGCGACTTCATCAACGTATTCTCCGCCGCACCTGCATCCTCAACTGGTTCCATAGAAACCTTCCCGCACTCTCACGTCCTCCGTAGGGTCCGCAGAGACGGCCTGAAAGCACGGCGGACCTGACACCGGCAAACGGCCCGGCGCCATCCAGGCTGCCGGGCAGGATGAATCCGTAACGACCCGCCGTCTTCTCTTCACCCGCGAAGGGAAGAGGGTCGCTCCCCGGAAGCACGGCCACGCCCGCGCGGCCCGCGGCCGCGATGTGGCGGGGGTTGCCCCAGAACCACGGCCTGCCCGAATTGTCGCCCAGCGCAAAGGTCCCCGCCAGTGCGGACCGCAGCACGCAGTC
>VGWI01000144.1 GCA_016873655.1 Lentisphaerota bacterium | reverse complement strand
CGTGGACGGATCGCACGTCGTCGGCGCCACCAGCATCGAGTCGGTACCGGTGGAGACCGCGTACGCCAGGATTAACATCCCGCTGAGGCATATCCTGACCATCAAGACAGGCGACGACCACGAGACGGCCGTGATTGATCTCCGAAACGGCGACAGGCTGAAAGGCGTGCTCAATCTGGAACCCGTCATACTGACGACCATCTTCGGACAAGTCTCGATCGACATCGAACTGGTCAAACAGCTTGACGTCGTACGCAGCGACGGGCCGCCCCGGCATGGATTGGTGTTGCACTTCGATTTCAACGGGGACGCACGAGACCGGGTCCCCGATGCGAGCCAAAAGGGAAACGACGGTCAGCCGGTTGGCACCGCATGGGGACGGGATGAACGACGCGGCGGCATCCTCCAGTTCGACGGACAGAAGGCGTTGATCAACGCAGGCCATGGCCCGGATATGGATATCACCCAGAACCTGTCCATTTCCGTCTGGATCCGGAAGCGCCTCAAAGACTTTGGCGATCCCCTGCAGGCCCTTGTCGGCAAGGACGACGGCCCGGACTGGCCCGGCCGCTCCTACATGCTGTTCTTGCGCGATCTTCCGGGAGAGAAGTGCCTCGGATTCAGCTACGGCGTGAAAGTTGGCGGCCACAATGGACGCCATGACCTCATTGCGCAGGGGGTAAATCTCGCGTACGACCAGTGGCATCATGTTGCAGTCGTCCACGAGACGGGCGCAGGGAATAGGATGTATGTTGATGGTAAATGCGTCGGCGAGGACGAGGAAGGGTCGCCTCTTCCATTCAACCCCGATACCGATACCATTTTAGGAAAGACACAGGCTTCGGAACCGTGGTTATTCTTTGGCGCCATGGACGATGTCATGATCTACAATCGCGCGTTGTGCGCCTCGGAAATCAAACAGATCTACGACGCCCAGAAGTAATCTGGGCTCAGACAGGGGGATCCAATGAAAGCCAAGTGGACATGTATCGCAACAGCAGTTCTCGGCCTGACTCTTGCCGCGTGGGCCGGAGAGACAAGCAACGAGTCCATTCGGGTATCGGTGGACCTGGCGGATGGCTCGCGCATCATCGGAACTCCCGACATTGAAACGGTGCCGGTGGAGACATCCTACGCCAAGATGAACATTCCGTTGAAGCAGATCAGGGCGATGAAGATCGGCGAGGATCATGAAACCGTAACCTTCGACTTGCGGAACGGCGACACGTTGAAGGGTGTCATAAGTCTAGGGCCGATCGGGTTGGAGACGGTGTTCGACAAGGTAATGATCGGCGTTGAACACATGAAACTCGTTCGCGTGATGCTGTCTGGAGGTCCCTTGCCTGCGGGTGATGGGCCGCTCGCCTTCGGGGGTGTCAATTGGGCGCCGTTGCGGACCCTTTTCGAAGTCCAAGGGGACAAGCTTGTCTCGCTCCCCAAGGTTCGACCGGGGTTCAACTACGGACACGGCGGCAATGGACGCGGACCCGGGATCATGACCAACATTGGGAATCCAGACTGGCGCGACTACAGCGTGGAATTTGACTTTTGCATGTCGGGCGTGGATTCCGCGCTGAACCCCCACGGGCTGCCGCTGGACTACCGTGGCGGCGGTGTGTCGTTCCACGTTGCCGACGCCCGGGAAAGCTGGAACGAATGCGGTTGGAGCGGGTACAACTTCAACCTCACCAGCGACGGCACCTGGAACCTTGAATGCGTCTACAACCATTACTGCCGTGTGGCAACCGGCTACGGGAACGTGAAGAGCGACGGGGGTCGTAAACTGGCGGACGGCAGGGGCCTGACGCTGGACCCGCAAAACGGCAACAGGATTCGGATCGAGGTGTCTGGAACGCGAATCCAGATTTGGGTGGACCGCAAACAGATCGTGGACGTGCAGGACGAGAAGATGACCGACAGCATTGGCGGTAAGACATTGGACCATGGCGGCATTGGATTCTACGGCGGCCACGATTGCATGATCTGGGTTCGCAACTTCTCCTCAAGAGGAATGTGACTACTGTAGGGGCGGCGCTGGTCGCCGCCTGCGGGCGTCCGCGAGCGACGCCGCTGCAGACGACCGACGACGTTGTGTATGGAAAAGAGAGAGACGTGACCCAGACGCAACAGCAAAGGACGGAACATGAAACGATTCGCACTCTGGTTGACCATGACGGCTGCAGTGGCTATGGCTGGCTCGGCCTGGGCAGAGCCGGAAAAGGCGGCACTGAACCTGCGTCTGGAACTGAACCTCGTGGACGGCTCCCGCATCATCGGCGTTCCCGGCATTGAAGCGGGGCCCGTGCAGACGCCCTACGCCAGTGTGGATGTGCCGCTGGCGCAGATCAACACCATGACAATGGGCGCGGACCGCGAAACTGCGGTCTTCGACATGCAGAACGGCGACAAACTGACCGGCGTCATCAACTTGGAGCCGATCCAACTCATGACCGCGTTTGGCCCTGTCTCCATCGGTGTCGAGCACATCAAGCAGTTCGACGTCGTAGTGAGCGGTGGCGCCGGACGGAAGGGGCTCGTGTTCTGGAACCGGCTCGGTTCGGAAAGCGAAGTCAGGAACAGCCGCGTCGGCCCGGACGGCAAGCTCAGCGCCGGTCGTTTTGTGCCTGGGCGTTTCGGCAAGGGCATCGAACTGAACATGCAGGAGCCGTTCGGGGTCACGTTTCCCGCCGAAATCGTTCCGGCAGCGGCTGGTTGCATCGAGTTTTGGGCGAAACTGATCGACTTTCCGCAAACCCTGCCATGGGGCGAGAAACCCGGCCTCGTCGGCGTGAGCGAAAAGGAGAACGCTACGGGCGGCCCGTGCCTTCACTTCAACGGCAACGATGGCGCAGCCAATGGCGGGCTTTGCGCCCGGCTGGGGACGATCGGCTCGGCGGGCACGGCTCAATATGGGAGTTGGACCTACGCGCTGGCTCTGGGCACGGACGCCGTGAGTGACTGGCACCACTATGCCCTCGTATGGAACCCGGCCGGCATCCCCGGCGTTGCCGACGGTACCCGTGGACTCGCCGTATTCGTCGACGGCCGGCTCAACACCGGTTCATGGAGCGGCGCCGTGGTTCCACCCGGTCCTTGGACACTGCCCAGCGGCGGTCGCCTCGGATTGCTGTGCCACCAGGGCATGCCGAGCGGGCGCGTCGTGTTCGACAACCTGAAGATCTGGAACTACGCCAAGACCGATTTCGGGGACCGGACGGAGGAGTAGCGCCCAATAGAGGCTGCTGTCAAACGAGAAGAAGAGAGGAGCCACAGAATGAACGTGAGAAGGGCAGGCATCGCGGCGGCGTTTCTCGGGTTCGCCCTGGCGGCATGGGCCGGAGAGAGTAGTAACGAGACCGTTCGGGTGTCGATGGATCTGGTCGACGGCTCCCGCCTGATCGGAACCGCTAGAGCGACAACCGTCCGCCTGGTCAGTGCCATCGGAAAGATCGACTTGCCGATCGGAAGGATCCGAAGCGTCCAGTTCAACCCGGACCGCGAAACTGCGGTTGTTGTCTTCGAGAACGGCGACCGGCTTACTGGCGTCATGGATCTGCGCACACTCACCGTGGACGCATTGTTCGGCAAGGTGGAGGTACCGCCGGCCCAGTGCCGTAGCATCGCCTTCATGGGCGGCCGTGGAGACGCCGGATTGGTCCTGCACTACACGTTTGACGAAGACGCCGAGGAGATCCAGGACCGCAGCGGCCTCGGCCATGACGGCTACTGGGCGGGTGCGCCGGTGTATGAAGCCGGCATCAAAGGCAAAGCCGCCCGTTTCCGCAGCAAGGATACCTACCTCGTGGCGCCCTCGCCCGAGTTGAACATGAACGGCTGGAACGGGATGACCGTCTGCCTCTGGGTCAAGGCCGCAAGTCACACCACCTATGCCCACGTAATCAACCGCGGCCCGCTCACCACGGACAAGCAAGGCGCTTTTGAACTCGGCATCGGGCAAGGGTATAAGAGGGGTCTCTTCGTGGTGCAGAACAATCCGGCCAATCCCTGTCCAACGGTGATTGCCGGAGCGGAGAATCTTCCGCTGAACCGCTGGTGTCACCTCGCAGGGACGTATGACGGCGAGTTCCTGCGCTACTATGTTGACGGAAAGCTGGAGAAAGAGACCAGGATCGCCGCCTCGCCCACGCCCGTTTGGGACAGTCAAGACACGAAACTGGTCATCGGAAACATGTCCCGCCTTCCCTTCATCAACTGGTCCGACATGTTTTTTGACGGACTGGTGGATGAGGTGCGGATTTTCAGGCGGGCGCTGTCGGAGGACGAAATCAAGCAGATCGGTGACTTGCCGAAGTGAGCGCACGGGGAAGGATGGCTGACATGCGAAAATACACGTTCCGGGTAGGCATATGTGCGGCCGCGGTTCTGGTCGGAACGGCATGGGCGGAACCGGAAAGGGCGGGACGGCCCCTGCGTCTGGAGCTGGATCTGGTTGACGGCTCGCATATCATCGGCACCACAAGCATCGAGTCGGTGCCGGTGCAGACCACCTACGCCAAGATGGACATTCCGCTGAAGCAGATACTTACCATCAAGATGGGTGACGACCACGAGACGGCGGCGCTCGATCTTTGCAACGGCGACAAATTGAAGGGGGTTGTCACTCTGGAGCCGCTCGAACTGACTACCCTGTTCGGCTCCGTGAAGGTCG
>VGWI01000143.1 GCA_016873655.1 Lentisphaerota bacterium | reverse complement strand
CGGTGAACCGTCGGTCTCGGCCGAAGCCGAAGTGCTCGCCGCGGCCGCGCGCGCGCTGCGCCTGATGGGCCTGGGCGATTCCGACTTCCGCATACGCTTCAGCAGCAGGTCGCTCCTGTCCGAGATTCTGCGCAGGCTGGAGATCGCCCCCGAACAGCAGCCCGCCGTCTTCCTCGCGCTCGACAAGAGAGGGAAGATACCCGATGAGACCGTCGCGACCCAACTCCGCGACGCCGGGCTTTCACGGGAGCAGGCGGCGCGCGTAATCGATGCAATGCGAATATCCTCGATAGACGAAGCCTCCGCCCTGACCGCCGGGGATTCGAAGGCCGTTCAGGAACTGAGGGACTTCGCGGCATGCCTGGAGGCCCATGGCCTGGGCGATTGCGCCGGATTCGACATTTCCGTCATCCGCGGACTGGCGTACTACACCGGCATCGTTTTCGAAGGCTTCGACAGCACCGGCGACTTCCGCGCCATCTTCGGCGGCGGGCGCTACGACAACCTCCTTGCGCAGGTGGGCGGCCGCCCCGCAACGGGCGTCGGGCTCGGTTTCGGCGACGTGGTCGTGGCCGAAATCCTGGCCGAACGCGGCACGCTGCCTTCACAGCACGCCGTCGCCGACATCGCCGTGGGCTTCATGACCGAGGCCGAACGCATTCCGGCAACCCGTCTGGCCGCGGAGTTCAGGGCGGAAAACGCGTCGGTGGACGCGGGGCTTGCGCCCGAAAAGGCGAAGGCGTTCTTCTCGCGCGCATCAAGGTCAGGCTGCGGCCGCGCAATCTACATCGGGCCCGACGACGTCGCATCCGGCAAGTGCAGGGTCAAGAACATGGCCGACCGCACGGAAACCGACCGCCGGATCCCGCGCTAGCGGGCGTCGTTCATGAAGAATGTCCGCTCTAGACCTTCGGCGCCACCAGGGTAGTCGCGGCCTTTTCCTTCGGAAGATTCAGGCGGATGTGGAGTTCGCGAAGCTGCCGCTCCGAAACCGCCGAAGGCGCGCCCATCATCAGGTCCTGCGCCCGCTGGTTCATCGGGAAGGCGATGATCTCCCGAATATTGCTCTCCTGCGCAAGCAGCATCACCATCCGGTCCACTCCCGGCGCGATGCCTCCGTGCGGAGGAGCGCCGAGCCTGAACGCGTTCAGAAGAAACGAGAACTTCTCCTCGACCTCTTCACGCGTGTACCCCGCTATCTCGAACGCCTTGAGCATGATCTCGGGACTGTGATTCCTGATCGCGCCGCTCGACAGCTCAACACCGTTGCAGACAATGTCATACTGGTACGCAAGCACATCAAGCGGGTCCTTGCCGGTCAACGCGGACATACCGCCTTGCGGCATCGAGAACGGGTTGTGAGAGAACACCACGCGCCGCTCTTCCTCGTCGAACTCGTACATGGGGAAATCAACAACCCAGCAGAACCGGTAGGTGTTCGGTTCGAGCAGTTCCAGATCGCGCCCGAGCTTGGTCCGGATATCGCCGCTGATCCGGCTGGCGTCCTTTGGCTTGTCGCACACAAAGAACACCGCATCACCCGCGCGGGCGGCACAACGTTCGACAATCGAAGCCATCCGCGCCTGGTCGATGTACTTGGCTATCGGCCCCTTAACGCTGTCGCCCTGCCAGACCAGGTAGGCAAGCCCCTTGCCCCCGGCCTCCTTCGCGAACTCAACAAGCTTGTCGTAGAAGCTCCTTGGCTTGTCGGCGACGCCGACCCCGGTAACCGGTATGGCCCTGACAGTCGCGCCGCCATCCACTGCCGCCGCGAAAGCTTTGAACTCGGACCCGCGGAAGATGTCCGTCACGTCGCACATGACAATCGGGTTCCGCAGATCAGGTTTGTCCGACCCGTATTTCTCCATCGCCTCGCGCCACGCCAGCCTCCTGAACGGCGGCTTGTCACAGGTCCAGTCCGAGAAATCGCCGAACACGCCGGATATGACGTCCTCGACAACCGCGAATACGTCGTCCTGCGTCACAAACGACATCTCGATATCGAGCTGGTAGAACTCGCCCGGGGAGCGATCCGCCCTGGCGTCTTCATCGCGGAAACAAGGCGCTATCTGGAAGTAGCGGTCGAACCCGCTGATCATGAGAAGCTGCTTGAACAGTTGCGGCGCCTGCGGAAGCGCATAGAACTTGCCCGGATGAACCCGGCTGGGCACAAGGTAGTCGCGCGCCCCCTCGGGAGAACTGCACGTCAGGATTGGCGTCTGAAACTCCGCGAACCCGTGCGCCGTCATGCGCCGGCGCAGATCCGCCACCAGCCTGCTGCGCATCAGAACGTTCTTGTGCATTCGCTCGCGGCGCAGGTCCAGAAACCGGTACCGCAGCCTCAGGTCCTCCGGCCCGTCTTCCTCTCCCGCAACCTGCAATGGGAGCGTGTCAGCGACGCTTTCCACAACAAGCGTGTCCGCAACAACTTCGATCTCGCCCGTAGCCAGCGAGGAATTCACCGTGTCTGGCGTTCGGGGCTCAACCCGGCCGGTTACGGTTATGACGCTCTCGGGCTTGAGCTTCTGAGCTTCCTCGAAAAAGGAGCGGTCTGGCCGTACGACGACCTGGGTAACCCCATAGTGGTCCCTGAGGTCAATGAAGAGCAGGCTACCATGGTCCCGCTTGCGGTAGACCCATCCCGAAACACGGGCTGTCCTGCCGTCGTCAGACTTCCTCAATTCGCCGCATGTGTGAGTACGATAAAGATGCATTCACTGTCCCCCGAAACCCGGACGTTGCGGCACGCGACCTCCCGCCCGCCGCCCAGAGGCGCACAGCATCTACAATCCAATTGCCGCTGGTCAAGCCACTTCCGACCGGACCCGTGCATGTCACGTGCGAAGACGCGCAAATAAACTTGAACGGCCTCTTCGGACTGGGTTACTGTCCGTCCGCCTTTTTAGTTCGCTCGGGTGGCGGAATCGGCAGACGCGCTAGGTTGAGGGCCTAGTGGCCGCAAGGCTGTGCGAGTTCAAGTCTCGCCCCGAGCACCAATCAATGGCTCGCATCAATCGGGCAACCACCCATCGATCACCCAGGCACACATCATTCTTCCGCCAGGGGGACCAGTCCGCTCCGCGGGCGGATGGCCGCCACAAACCAGCCCCGTGCCCTCAACACCGTGGACCCCGTCCCCAACGCCTACTTGACTCTCATTACCCACACAACTTCGTAGTAGGGAGGAAGGTTTCCGGCCGGCGTTCGCGCAGACACGTTTACCTGGCGCTTGTCCCCGCGCTCCGTCAGGAACGCGCCGTGGACGTGCTCGGCGGCGCCGCCCGTGGCTCCGGAAGACTCACCGCCGCGCAGGAAGCGGGCCGGCCCCGACGCGCCGTTCAGATCCGGAATGACAGCGCCGTCGTAAGGACTGCCCGGCATCTTCAGCACACGGCCATCACACTCAACCCACCCATCCGGCAACGCCGTGGTGCCTGGCAACGACTTGGCCCACGCAACAATCCCGCCCACCGGAACGGTCGCATGTCGAACGGCAGGGGCGCTCGCCTCAGTCACATCAGCTCCGGCGGCATCACCGTCAGCCGTGTTCGTTGAGGTGGCGGAAACGGCCTCGCCGGGCGATATAACCACCACGCCCTGCCCCCGTGCGCATTCCGCACAGAAGACCAGAAGACAGGACAGTCCAAACACCCCCACAATAGCCCGATCCACATGGACATCCATACACCCCTCCATGTCCGGCCGGCGCCGGACGTGAATCACTGCATACGGCCGACTACTGTGGGATTCTAGTGTTTCCAGCACCGGCCGCCAACCCCGGAACGCCACGAAGACCCGATCTGGCTTGTTAGGCAGCGCCGCGTTTGTCATTATCCACGCCAGCGACCGACTGCCGGTTTTCCGTAGAGAAGGAGAATGCCCATGCACCGGAGACCGCTGAGTTCATCCACGTTCTTCCTCGCCGCCGCGTCAGCCTGCCTGATGTTTACCGCATCCCTTCTCCCCCTCCCGTGCAGCGGCGCCTAGGAAGACCCCCGCATCGTAGAAATACGCGCCAGTCTGGATGCTTCAAGGAAGGGGCTGAAAACCGCCACGAACGAACTTGACCGTGTGGCGTGGCAGCGCCGGATAGACGTCGCACAATCATCGCTGACGAACATCACAACCCTGATCGAACTGGAAACACGCGAAAAGTCGCTCGTCACCGACTGGCAGACAACCTCGGACTACGCCCTTCAGCGGGTTCTCACAACCATCGAGACATCAACTTCGGAGTTCGAATCGGTGCTGAAATCCGAGGAGTCAGCCATCAGGCGCCTGAAAGCCAGGCGCCGCCAGTACGAACGACCGGGCAAGGAAACCTCGGCCGATGACGAGACAGCTCAGCGGCTCAGGACGCTCGACGCGGAAATCTTCGCACACATGCTTCGCAGGGACACGGCGGAGCTTCAGGTAGGACTTGCGAGAGAAGCCGCGCGAATAGACGAGCAACGCAGGAAGCTGGGCATCCAGGACCGCGCCACCATACGCACGCTCTTCGCGAAACGAGGCGAAGCGAGTCTCACGTCAAAGCAGTACCGGGAGTTCGAGCGCCTGCGGGAGGCGATTAGAGAGCAGCGCGAGGAGACACTCAAGACAGTCCAGTACGCGCGCGATTCGCTCGGATGCTTCGATCAGCGTGTCAACCTCCTTGACGAGCGGTACAGGATACTCCGCGAGACGGCCTACCTC
>VGWI01000142.1 GCA_016873655.1 Lentisphaerota bacterium | reverse complement strand
CTTCTCGCCGGGTTTGCCTTCCGCCACGTAGACCGCAGCGAGCGGCTTCCCCTCGCGCACGATCTCGACCGGCGGGTGCGGCGACGCCTTCAGCCACGTCACGGGCGTCAGATCGCTCGGCTTGAGTTCGTCAACCGCCGACGCCGGCAGCGCCAGCATCGCCGTCAGGACCGCCGCCTTGCAGGCAAAGCGGGAATGAATGCCCAGCAGTGTCATGTTGTTCTCCCGGCGCCTGGCCCCCAGCGAGAGCCCCACCCTATTCCCCCCCAAGACGATAAACCGGCCATCCGGCTGCTTCCATATGAAACATCCCGGTTATCTTCTGGTTGGGCGAAGTGTGATGATAGCGAGGCGTCCGCTGCGCATCCTGGACCGCCGCGAACAGGACGATGGTCTGGCCGTCAATTTTCGGATCACGAGCCTTGAGCCAGGCGCCAGGCGCCCCCAATGACTTCCAGGGAAGACGCAGTTCGCCCACGTAACCCGCATCGATGTCGTCATCCTGGTTGACGGTCCCCGGCTGGCCATCCTGCTTCGGCTTCAACCGCACCGCGGTCTGCAGCGTGACGCCGTTCATTTGCCCCTCGTCCAGCGACTCCTTCTTGGACCAGATGATTCCCTGATAGGCTCGAGAGGACCGATACAGCGGCCAGTCCTTCCCTGCTGCGGTAACCCAGATATCGCTGAAGTTGTTTGAGGCGTTGTGGTGGAGCTCCCAGAAAAAGTGAGGGTCGTTAAAGGCTACGAATAGTTCGAACACATCGTTCTCGCCACCGATGTCGCACGCTTCGCGACGGCCATCCCGCGGCCCCTCCTCCTCGCCGGTGCCCGCGGCGCGAAGACTCGCGTCGAAGGTTTCGTACCCCACGTAGAGATACTCATGATCCCAGGCGTAGTACACCACGGCTGGAAGCGGCTCGCCCTTCGCGCCCAGGTTGCCATACGCGAACTCCACCCGGACAGGTTCAGCGACCTTCCAGCATGCCTCATCCAGTACGCCGTCAATCACGACGGGCTTGTCCGTCTTAAGCAGGCGCACGGGGGTCGGCGGCTCGGGCTGGTTGGTCGCCTGCTCTTCCGCGATCACGCACGAACTAAGAAGGCACGCCGCAGAGACAAATGCATGGAACAGGTATTTCGAACTCATCGGATCAAGACCTCCTCGAGTTTTCTGTACAGCTTTTTCTTGTCTGCAACCTGCCCGGAGGACAGGAGGAATCTGGAACTCACTAAATCAGAAAAGGGATCAAGGCACCTTCCTGATTTCCCGGTTTCCAGATTGCTCCCTATTTCCCCTCGTTGCTTCTTCGCGGCGCAGCAACACTGCTGATTTAGTTCCCCTGACGCTACCGCGGTCAATGCTTCCGGGCAAGGCAAACTCATCAACCCACACCTCACACCACGCGCACGCGGGCCACGAACGGCTTGAGCGTGAAGCGAATATCGTCGGTGCCGGTGACACGACGGCCGTTGACGCGCAGATTTTCAATCGTGATGTCCTGAACCTGGTGTTCGGCGTCGAGACCGGCCAGGTACACTTCCGGCGTCGTCCACGCCGTCACCTCGATATTCTCGAAGCGAATTCCGTCCACGCGGCCGCGAATCGTATCCTTGCTCCACATGTTCCCGCCGGTCACCAAGACGATCAACTGGGAGATGTGGCGTTCCGACTGCGCGTACACCTCGCCCGGCTGCCGCTGGTACCGCGGCCGCGTCTGGTCGTCGTCCAGTTCCACCCGGATGTTGCGGAACACCAGCTCGTGGCAATGCGCCCGGTCCCCGTTCTGCACCTCCATCGCCACATCCAGGCTGTGAATGATGTCGCAATCCTCGAAGCACAGATCCGTGACCTCGTTGGCCACCGTCTCGGCGCCAATCTCCAGCGCCCGGCCCCAGTCGCACCACAGCACGCATCGCTGGACCCGGATGTCGGCGACCGGCTCGCCTTGGAGCATGGCTCCCCGCCATCCCGCCAGCCCCTTGAAGACGATGCAGTCGTCGTAGGACCGCACGAAACTGTCTTCGATGCTGCAATGCTGGCTGTTGACGAAGTCGATCCCGTCGGCGTTGTAGCGCCACAGGCCGATCAACTTGATGTTGCGGATGTGCACCGCTTCGCACACCACCGGAATGAGCGTCCACCCGGGCGGATCGCGGAAGGTGATGCCCTCGATCTCGACGCCGCGGCAGCCTACCGTATTGATCAGCCCGTTCACCTCGCCGCGCGCGAACCGGCTGCCGTCGAGGATGCCCCGCCCGCGGATGGCAATGCGGTCGGCCTTCTCAGCCACAATGGCCCCGTGCACCACGGCCCCGCCCGCAAGATAGACCGTCTGTCCCGCGGTCATATGAATGACCCCGGGACAATGGACGCCGGGCCCGAAGTAGAGCACATCGGGGTCCGAGGGGTCCGGAACGTTCTCTTCCGGCGGGTTCGCAAACAGGTGCAGGGCTCGCCGCATGCCGTTGACTTCCACGGTGACCTGTCCCGGCCTCGCCAGCGTAAACCGGATCGTGTCGCCTTCCACAACGGGGTCGATCCCCAGCGCCGACGGCCGCACCCTGACCTCGCGCACGGGGCGCGCGCTGGTCACGAAGACCTCCACCGCGCCGGCCATGTCCCAGGCAGCGAACGAGGCGATCTCCGTTTGCTCCAGCGGCCGCTGGTAGCCCGGCCAAACCTGGTTGATCGGCTGGGCGGAGACCCGCGCCTGGTGCACGAACACCGGCCGGCCAGAGACCGTGACCGTGAAATCCGCCGCGGCAGCTTCCCCGGGTGGGGCGGGGTGAATGACGGGATCAGATGTCCTCAAGCTCGACCTCCAGGGCGCTCAGGCTTCCCTAACCGTGGCCGTCGAACACCAGCTCGACTTCCAGTTCATTGTCCACCCGCTCCGCCGTGCGCGCGTACTCCGGCACTTCACGCACGACGATCCACCCAACCCTGCGGGGTGACGATGGCCACGCACTCCAGATTGATGGCGCGAATCGAGAACAGCAGCACCCTACCCCACGACCACGCGCACCTGCGCTTCCTCGCCGCGCGGCAGGATCGGGAGCAACTGGCCGTCGACGCGCTTCCCGTTCATGTACAGTTCCTTCACACCCCGTGTCGCGTCGCCGATGGCCTCGATGGCGATGTGGTAGACGGCGCCGCGGTACGGGCGCTTGACCGTGAGCCGGCGCCACTCGGCCGGCAGGCTGGGGTCCACGCGCAACCCGTCGTACTCGGGCGTGATCCCACCGAAACCTTCAAAGAGTACACGGTACATCCAGCAGACCGTGCCGCTGTTCCAGGCGATACCGGTGCGGCCGAGTTCGCCGGACATCGGAGTGTCCGTGTACGACGCGTAGGAGTAGGGCTCCACTTTGTGCCGGGGGTACTTCTGGCTGAGATAGGCCGGCAACAACCGGCGGTACAGATCCAGCGCACGGTCCGCCCGGCCGATCCGGCACTCGGCCAGCATCGCCCAGGTCACCGCATGATGCCAACTGCTCCCGTTGTGGTGATGCCCGGGAGCGTACCGGGAGAGCAGTCCGATCCGCTGCTGAATCTTCGTGTAGGGCGGCGCCAGCAGGGGTATGCCCACGGGCGTGTCCATCAACTCCTCCACCGCCTCCATGCTGGTCCGGGCCCGGTCGGCCGGCGCGATGCCGGCCATGATCGCCCAGGACTGCGGGTTCACCCAGATCCGCCCCTCTTCCTCTACATGGCTGCCGATGGCGACGCCGTCGTCGTCCCATGCCCGCACATACCACCGGCCGTCCCAGCAGTTCGCGTTTATCGACTTCTCAAGCGCCTGCGCGCGCGCCAGGAAGCGCCCCGCATCGTCCGTCCGCCCCGTGCGCGCGGCGAGTTCATGCATCTCCATCAGCGTGATGTGATAGAGCATTCCCATCCAGACGCTCACGCCCGCCTTGGCGGAACCGATCAGGCAGTCGTTCCAGTCGCCGCATTTAAGCAGCGGCAGGCCGAAACGACCGCTCTCGCGCTCGATGTAGTCGATCGCATTGCGGCAGTGCTCATACACGGTACCCTCGCCGCCGTCCGCGAAGGAACGCGTCTGATCGAGCAGGTCGTAGTCGCCGGATTCGCGGATGAGCTTGCCGGTGAGCCAGGGCACCCACAGCGGAAGATCGGAATTGATCGACCGGTGGTGTATCGCGCCCAGAATATGAACGTCGTGGCGCGTGCACCCGTCCCGGAACTGGGCCTCGTGGATCAGGTTTGTCCGGTCCAAGGCACGGGCGGGGTCGTATGCGGCAACAGCCCCCATGTCCTGGGCCGTATCGCGCAGGCCGAACCTCAGGTAGTAGCGCATGAACATGTTGCAGCGATGCCAGCCGTTGGCAAACGTGGTGATATCACGGTCGGGAAGGTCAATGCGCATGCGGTCGATGTAGTCCGCCCACCACTGTTTCAGGGCCGTAAAGGCCGCATCCGCCAGGGCCGGGGTACCGTACTCGGTCCGCATGCGCGCCGCCGCTTCGGCATCGCCGGCCAGCCCTGCCAGGACCACGAGGTCCACCGTCGCCCCCGGCGCCACGGTCACGTCGAGCTGAAGCACGCCGCAACTCTCTTCGCCCTTCTTCGACGAGTTCCGGCAGGCACCCTCCCGCACCGCGTCGGCGCGAAGAACGGATTTCCCCTCGCCCGCAAACTTCTCGTACACGCAGTCGTAGCCGGTCGGCGCGGGACTCGCGGCC
>VGWI01000141.1 GCA_016873655.1 Lentisphaerota bacterium | reverse complement strand
TTCGAGCGCCTGCGGGAGGCGATTAGAGAGCAGCGCGAGGAGACACTCAAGACAGTCCAGTACGCGCGCGATTCGCTCGGATGCTTCGATCAGCGTGTCAACCTCCTTGACGAGCGGTACAGGATATTACGCGAGACGGCCTACCTCGACGCGGCGGCGGGCGAGAACCTGCGCCGCGGCATGTTCCGCACCTACGACACCGAGAACATGCGCCAACTCAAGCAGATGGCATCGGGAGAACAGACTGCAAAGAAGCTTATGGAGGAGCGGATAGCGTTCCTGGACGAGCAGGCGCTCGCAATGGAGAGCTATCTTGCCGCGCTGGACCAGGGCAGTGCCCTGTTCCACGCGTATTCCGATTTCCTGAACGACGCGTATGACGCATTGAAGCGCCGGTTCCTGCAGAACATCATCGCCCCGGTTGCGATGCTGATCGTCATCGTCATCGTCTACCTCTTCATCAGCCGGATCGTTCTCCCCGCGCTTTACAGCAAAGACTCCCTGTTCGTGGCGCGCAGGATCGGAGGGTACGCTTGCTTCGCCCTCGCGCTCATGATGCTGTCCGGCTTCTTTCTGGAAGACCTCAAGGCCATAGCAACCGTCATGGGACTCGTCGGCGCCGCCGTAGTCATCGCGCTGCAGGACCTGTGCTCGTCGTTCGCCGGCTGGTTCGTGATAGTCGCCGGCCGCAAGATCCGCGTCGGAGACCGCGTGGAGATAGACGGTCACCGCGGCGAGATCATAGACATCCAGATCCTTCGCACGACGCTGCTGGAACTGAACAACTGGCTCGGGTGCAACGAACAGACCGGGCGCACGATGTTTATCCCCAACAGCTTCATATTCAAGAGCAGCATATTCAACTTCTCTCACATTCATCCTTACATAAACGACAAGCTCAACATAACGGTGACTTTCGAAACCGACCCGCAGAAGGCGTTCGACACGCTGTTCCGCTGCCTGAAGGATGAATGCAAGGACGAGTTCGAAGCCGCCGCACGGGGTGCACAGGCGATGGAGAAACACTACGGCGGCGCGCATGTTTCGTTTGAGCCGCACATCCACACAGTCATAGCCGACAGCGGGGTGTGCTACTCGTTATTCTTCGTCGCGCACTACAGGAGGGTTAGTTCCACACGCGACCGCGTAATGAAGCGGATACTGGCTGAATTTGCCGCCGACCAGTCGCTTCAGTTCGCCTACCCCACGCTGCGCAACATACCTACCCCGACAGGGCCGCTGGTGATATCGCAGCCGAAAGTCTAGCGGGAAGCAGTCGTCAGGCGGTGACGTAGCGCAGGACCTTGCATATCTTGCGCTCGGCAAAGACGCACGAAGCACCGGCATAGTCGCAGGCGCGCTGGACCTCTGCGAACCGCTTCTTCACGGCCTCGGCCAGGACGGCAGGGCTGTCGTACCCGGCGGCATCGAATGTCTTCAACTCATTGATGAAGCGACGAACGCTGCATTTCTCGTTCTCGTAAAGCGCACAGTTCTCTCGAACAACGTGCTCGGTGGCCAGCCCGCGCCGCATGGCATCGTCGGTCTGCTTCTCAAGCGCTTCCAGATGAGCCTGAAGATCCTCAAGCTCGATCCGCAGTATCTTCAGAAATTTCTCCGACCCCAGGCTCACAGGAATGCCCTCCCTGCCCGAACAGACTCAAGACAGCGATCTGGAACGGTGAACCAGCACCAGCCCGAACACGATTCCGCCCACCCCGAGAACCGTCGCCGCATGCGGCAGGGCCGCCGCGCGAACAAGCTGCTCGGCGGTCGCGGTGCTCATACGCGGGGAAAAAGCCGCATAGAACCGGATCATTCCGGCGACACCGGAAAGAAAGAGGACCGAACCGGTCCAGAAAACCGCGGTACCGGAAGCGCGCAACCGGCGCCTGAGATCCTCTATGTCCATGGCCACCGCCTCCGGTTCAATCCTAGTCCCACGTCAACGGCAGATCAAGTCCCGCGCCCGCCGAAAGCCCACTCGGACCAGTCAAGAGCCTGTCTCAGGACATGCGTTTCGGTGCGGACCCGTTCGCGAATGTCGCCAAGCCTCTCAATGTACAGGTCGAGCGCCCTTCGGACGTCTTCGCCCATCTCGCGGCCCGAGAACAACTCGCGCGGCGCCCCGTCAAAGTCGAGGTTCGACTGTATGTGCCCGCCTGCGAGCGGGAACCCGAGGTCGTAACCGGTAAGCAGAAGTGTCCCCTCCGTCATCCTGTCCCGCGCGCACTCCTCCAGGTACCAGGTCGGCGACCGTCTTATCGTGTGAAACCTGAGCATCTGGAGTATCCGCACCTCCTTCGAGAACAGGTCCTGGATGTCGCGCACGGGAACGTTGAAAGTGCGCAGCGCCACGATCTTCTCGAGGAAGCGCACGTATGCCGGCGAATAGCCCGTGGTGTCATCGGGAATGTGCAGCCCAATCTGCGACTGAAGCCCCCTGACGTAGGGTGGCCCCTTTCGCAACACGGCGCACAACTCGCGAAGGCAGATGTGATCGTCCCCGGCAGACATGGAATAGATGCTACAGTTTTGCGCGCCGTGCGCAAGGATTGCGTTCGGAAACCGCTGAGACTAGAATTCTCTCCCATGAGCGCCAGTAATGCAGTCATCAGGCCGGCCGGTTTCGAGGATGCCGAGGGCATTGCAGCCCTGATACGCGAGTACCCGGAGGAACTGCTCGCCAGGCCGATGAGCGATATCGTCCAGAATATTGACCGTTTCCTGGTCCACAGGCACGAAGGCAAGGTCCACGGGGTCGTGTCCTGGCAGATACTGCCGGAAATAGGCGCGCCGCGCCGCCCGTCGGTGGAGATAAAGTCACTTGCGGTATCGGCGGGACAGCGAGGCAAAGGCATCGGCCGCGCACTGGTTGAAACCGCCATCGAACGCATCCGGACCCTTCACCCGGTCCAGATCATAGCGCTGACGTTTCATCCCGGCTTTTTCGCGACACTCGGATTCAAGGAGGTCCCGAAGACCCAGCTCATGCACAAGATCTACGCGGGATGCATAAACTGCACGAAGTATGACTCGCCCTTCACCTGCCCTGAAATTGCGGTCTCGCTGGAACTTCCGCTGCGGCCCGGTCCCGAGGAGGAGTGATGAGGACCGGCAGGCCGATCGTCCGGGCAGCCATCCTGTTTGCGATCGCAGCCGGGGTTCTGCTCGCAGCCGTCCAGGTCTGGCTCTCAATCGGCCTTCTCGGCCACATCCGCAGGTCGACACTTCCGGCTGCCAGCGCCGACTTCGGCGCCCCGATCCATGTTGCCGGCGCTTCGGGCAGCATATTCGGGCGCCTGGGCCTCGATGGCATCCGCCTTGAAAACCCGTCCGGGTTCGACGGCGAACCCGACATGGTGACGGTGGGCTCCTTCAGGTCGCGGCTTGCGCTGCTGCCCCTCTTCGGCGGCAATGTGCTGGCCAGACGCGCCGACATCAGCGGCGCGGAGGTGAACATCGTCCGCAACCGGGACGGGAAGGTGAATGCACACCTGCCCGGACGGGGCCGCGGCAAGTCGGAACAGGGATCGCCGCACGCGCCGCCGGAAGGAAAGGCAGGCGCACCGGCCGGACGTCGCATGGAAACGGGCTGGACCCGCGTCCTCAGCCTGCACACGGTTGCGAAAGTGACGTTCACCGACCGCTCCGCGCCGGGAGGCACGGCGGCGATATCGTTCGATTGCGATGTCGGCGCATGGAATGTGGGCACTATCAAGGCCGGCCCGGCGGCGGGCAGGTACAGGATCAAGGCCCACCTCGCCGGAAACCCCTCGGCGTTCACCACTGAAATCGGCGGGACCGTTGGCGTGCTTTCCGACACAGACCGCCCCGACTTCACCGCAACCGGCTCCGTTTCCAGGATAGACCTGGCCTTGCTCGCGCCGTTTACCGGCACCTCAGACCTTGTCTGCGAGCGCGCCGACATGGATGTCAGCCTGATATGCAGACGGGGCGTGTACCGCCAGCCCGACTCATGGATACGCCTCCGGTTGGTGAAACCGGTCCTCCGCGGCGAACTGGCCCGCAAGGCGCGCGGAGTCCGGCTGCCGGACGAGTTCGCGCTCACGGTCCCCGTTTCGGGCGCCGTTTCCGCACCCGAGACCGACCTGGAATCGGCCATGCTCCGCAGCGTGCTGGAACACGTAGCCCGAGACCCGCAGGCTGTTATCAAGTCGCTCAAGGCTGACGAGAGAACGGCCCGCGACATCGAGAACGCGCTGAAGGCGATCGGCGGATTCCTCCAGCCGCCGCAGTGACGGCGTCTCAGAAGAAGGTCCTTCTCACTTCCTGCAGCAGGCCCGGAGGCAGTTCGGTAATGAACGGGCTGGGCCCGCACGGGATGATTCCCCCGTCCCGCATGCGCCTCATCTCCGGCGAACAGATATGCAGTTCGTCCTTTGCGCGGGTCACGGCAACATAAAACAGCCGCCGCTCCTCCGACATCCCGTCCGGCGATTCGTTCACTGACCTCGCCGACGGGAACATGCCGTCGCTGACCCATAGAAGTATCACAACGGGCCACTCGAGTCCCTTGGCCTGGTGAACCGTGCTCAGCCTGACAGTCTCGCCAGGCTTTGCGTTGTCGCCGCTCTCGGCATCGAGGTTCGTCAGCAGCGCAACGTCGGAGAGGAACTCCCTCACGTTCTCGTAGCGCGAGGTGTAGATTTCCATTTCCGCGATTTCCTCGAGCCGCCGATCATGGTCCTCGAACA
>VGWI01000140.1 GCA_016873655.1 Lentisphaerota bacterium | reverse complement strand
GTTTATTGAGGTGCGATGTCGGTGGGAGCGCCGCCTGGATTTGCAGCGGATGCTCACGGAAATGGGCGCGTTTGCCATCTGCCTCCGCCCTCTCGCGGACTTCGCGGAGATCCAGATCACCGCGCTCAAGGGCAAGGTGGGCGCCTGCTTCGAGACCGGACGCAGCGCATCATACACCGGTGCTGCTCTGGCAGTCATGGATGACGATCATCACCTCATCGTCGGCACCATACGCGTATGCGAGAAGACCGGCGGTCTGTACACACTGCCGCCTTACCATGGCCTGCTGACGGTGACCGATGCCGATCCTGACTTGCTGGCGCGAATGGAAACCGATCCGATTCCCTTCGACTGCAGCACCTTTGAGCCGGATGCCGAACGCCTTGCCACCCGAGTGTTCGTCGCTGGAACGTCCGAGAAACCGACGACTCCCGTGTTCTACCCCGGCCCGTTCAGCCTGCTGGTGCTTCGGGATGGGGCCATTTTGCGTCGCGGCCAGTGCACACAGATCGCGACGAGCCTCGTGAAGGACTTGCAGGATCGCGACGGGCTGCTTGCCGTTCCGCCGCTTCGCTCGCAGGAAGCGGACCGGCCGATCAACTACCCAACGGCGTTCAAGAGCCTGGGTGCTGGGTGTCTGCTGTCGGCGGCTGTGGCAACAACCGCCAGTCCTGCATCCATCCTTGGCGACACGTCCGGTGCCCCGCTTTCGAAACAGGAACTGGACGCTCTTCGCAGCACCTCCGACGAACTTCGGCAGCGCCTTCTACGCCTCATTGAAGGGAGTGAGCCCTACTTCATCCTGACAGGCAGCGATCCGAAGGATCCGCTCGGATGTTGTCCCAACACGCAAGTCGGGGAGGCCAACCGTCTGGCGGATGTGGGGCTTCTCGCCAGCTATCGGGAGAACGCTGCCGCCGATAGCTGTACAACGACCATCTACGCCTTTGCGGGTGAAATCAAGGTGCGCAACAATCACCCTCAGTTCACAGTCAACGCGACCAACCGCCGGGAAGCAGCAGCAGTTCTGACCCGCGCGGATGGGCGACTCCGTGTTCGACGGACTGTGCTGAAAGGCGTGTTGCTTCTGCTGGCTGGCGCCAGTCTTGTGATTGCTGGCAGGACCGCGTTGGCTCTGTTCCTGCCTGCACGGAGCGGCTTCGACAGGGCATTGGCCACTGCATTGGGCGTCCCCTCCGACACCCGCTGTCTGTTCGTCTGTCTCTTCCACGGACGGGAGACTTGTGAAGCGTGCGAGACCATGGAGAAGCTTTGTCGGCAAACGATCGAGACCGATTTTGGCCCTCAAACACGCGAGGGGCGGCTGGCGTTCCGGGTGATTCAGTACGACACCCCCGACAATCGAGCGATCAAGGAGCGGCTCGGGCTTTTCGCCAGCACAGTCGGATTGGTGCGGCACGACCCCGGCAAGCCGCAGGTCGTTCGGATGCTGACCGAGTCCGTGTGGAGCCTCTGGACTGACGATGCGGCCTTTGTCCGGATGTTGCGCGAGAGCATCCAGAACGCGCTACCAGAGGACCCCTGAGATGACTCCTGCCGCCATGATGGAATGGGGTTTCGCCGGGGCCTTCTGTCTGGGTGTTGTCGCGGCACTCCATCCTTGTCCGCTGACCACGCTGGCCGGCGCAGTCCTGCTCGTGTTCGCGCCGGATCGCTCGCCAGGCGTCGGGAAGGCGAACGTCACGGGCCGTCCCGCGTGGCACGCAGGAGCACTCGTCCTGGGGATGGTCATTGCGTTGACGCTCGTGGGCATGCTGATTGGCGGCGGTCTGACACAATTACGTTTCTTCTCCATCGGCCTTCCGAGCGTGTTGCGTCCTCTTCTCGCTCCGCTGCTCGTTGTGGCGGGGATGCTGCAGACGGGCGTACTTGCCTCATCGCGCAAGACACTCTCGGGTGCCCGGTTGGAATGGTGGGCGAAGGGTGGTCTGCGCTCAGGTCCTCGCCTGTTCGCGTTCGGGATGATACTGGCGTTGTCTTTCTGCCCGGCGACGGCAGGTCTCTTTTTCGGGGTGCTGATCCCGTTCGCCGCGACACACGGACATCCGGTTCTCTATGCGTTGGCCTACGGGCTTGGCTACGGACTTCCGCTGTTGGCCGTTGCCACCTGCCTGGGTACTGGACTCCGCTTGGCAGCCCTGCAGCGCTATGCGTCGGCGGTTTCATCGTTGAGCGGCTGGGCACTCATTGCCCTGGGCACATGGCTAACGTGGAGGCTTCTGTAGGCTGCGCGGGCATGACACTCGCCGTCCCAACGGCTAACGGCTCAGACAGTCCCTACCTTGGGTCCGCGGCTGCACGACCTGGGGAGAGCAATTCGCGAGCGATTGTGCCATGATCGAGACCCCGAAACCCGAAGGAGATGAACGGATGAAAGACGAATGCTGTCCGCAATTCGACCCGAAGCCGTGGAACGAGACGACGCTGCAATGGGAAGGCAGGCGGTTCGTGAAGGACCGCGTGAGGAGCTTTCTTCACATCCCGCTTAACTTCGGGAGTGTGATGAAAAGGAACATGCGGGCGATCGAAGCCCTTGATGCCGAGGCCGATCCGCCGGTGGTGTTGTCGGATGAAACTTCGCCGTGGGGCGCCGACGTTTACATTGGAGTGACCCGGGACATTCCGCGCGCCGGCATGGCGACGATCTCCGGAACATTCCTGTCCAAGGTATACGAAGGGCCCTATCGAAACATGCGCCAATGGATCGAGGAGATGCAGGCGTTCGTGAGCGCCCGAGGCAAGAGCGCGAAGAAGCTGTACTTCTTCTACACGACCTGCCCAAAGTGCGCCCGCAAGTACGGCAAGAACTACGTGGTCATCCTGGCCCAGGTCTGAGATGCCCCAGCGCCTCATTCATGCTGCCCATGCGGTAGCCAATCAGGTCGAGCGTGATGTACCGGAACCCGCATGCGCGCAATTCCCGCGTGATTCGATCCCTGAGCGGTTCCCCAACCGCCAAGCCCAATTCTGATGGCGCGACCTCGATTCTGGCGACGTCGCCGTGAGTTCTCACCCGCACCTGGGTGAACCCCATGGCGACGAGGGACTGCTCGGCCCTTTGCACGGCATCCAGCCTCTCTGCGGTGATTGTTGTTCCGTACGGAAATCGCGATGCCAGACAAGCCGAGGCGGGCTTGTCGGCGGTCTGGAGGCCGATACGGCGGGCTGATTCCCGCACATCTGTCTTCCTGAACCCGACTTCCTGCAGCGGGCTGCGCACTTGCCATTCGCGTTTTGCGCGGGCGCCAGGGCGGTAGTCATGCACATCGTCGACATTTGACCCATCGGCAACCCATCGAAAACCTTCAGCATCCGCGATTCTGCGCAGCGCTCCGAACAACTCCGACTTGCAGTGATAACAGCGGTCGGGCGGATTGGCGGCAAAGTCCTTGTTATCCACTTCATGCGTTTCAATGAACCGATGCGCCCACCCGTAGGACTGGGCCTGCAGAACGGTATCCTGACGGTCGCTGGCGGGGAAGGTTGGCGATACGCCGGTTGCCATCAGGGCACGGGCACCCAGAGTGCGATGGGCGACGGCAGCGAGAAAGGAACTGTCCGTTCCTCCACTGAGGGCAACCACCACGGACTCCATCTCCCGCAAGACCTCCACAAGCCGGATGGTTGCGGCATCAATAGCCGACCAGTCTAGTACCGGCGGGTGCGTCATAGTTGCTCCTGTGACCATGGATCGCCTGTCACCCAATTCAGTCGAAGAGCACCGTCGAGAGGTAGCGCTCGCCGGCATCCGGCAGGATCACCACGATGGTCTTGCCCGCGAACTCCTCCTGACTCGCCAGACGCAGGGCGGCAGCGGTGGCTGCCCCGCAGGAGATACCGACGAGCAACCCCTCTTCTTTGGCCAACCGGCGCGCAACCGCGACGGCCTCCGCGCTGTCTACTTGTTCGACACGGTCCACGATGGAAAGGTCCAGTGTGTCGGGGATGAACCCCGCGCCAATGCCCTGAATCTTGTGCGGACCGGGTTTCAGTTCCTGGCCGGCGCGCTTTTGCGAAATCACCGGACTCTCCTTCGGTTCCACCGCTACGGAGAGGATCTTCTTGCCCTTGGCGCCCTTGATGAACCGGGACACGCCCGTGATCGTGCCGCCGGTGCCGATGCCGGACACCAGCACGTCGATCGCGCCGGCGGTATCGTTCCAGATCTCGGGCCCGGTCGTCTTCTCGTGAATCGCCGGATTGGCGGGATTCTTGAACTGCTGGGGCAGGAAGTACTTCTCTGGATTCGCCGCTGCGAGACCCTCCGCCTTCTTGATGGCGCCTTTCATCCCTTCCGCTCCCGGTGTCAGAACCAGATTCGCTCCGAAAGCGGCCAGCACGCGGCGCCGCTCGATGCTCATCGTCTCCGGCATGGTCAGCGTCAGTTTGTAACCGCGCGCCGCAGCGACATACGCCAGCGCGATGCCCGTATTCCCGCTGGTCGGTTCAACGATCTCCACGCCCGGCTTCAACGCGCCGCGCCTCTCCGCATCCCAGATCATGGCCGCCCCGATCCGGCACTTGACCGAATAGGCCGGATTGCGCCCCTCGATCTTGCCCAGCACCGTTGCCTTGCTGCCCTCGGTGACGTGATTCAACCTGACCAGCGGCGTGTTGCCGATGGATTCCGAATTATCCGCATAGATACGACTCATTCCGATGCTCCTCGTTTATTGTTGTCGATCATCCGAAGGCGTCTCTGAGATCGGCGATCAGATCCTCAGCGTCCTCCAGTCCAACGGATAGCCGCACAAGGCC